>DCQM01000051.1:2157-2313 GCA_002323895.1 Akkermansiaceae bacterium UBA1518 | reverse complement strand
TCTCTTCACCCGCTCCATTTTTCTTTAAAAGGCCCTCAGTTCGCTGAGGGTCTTTTTGCGTTAAAGGTGAAGAGGTTCGAACTCTCGTTGGTTTTGATCAGTTTGAGCCGGAGCGAAGCGGAGTCAGCGTGAGGGAGCGGAGCGACCAAGTGCAAT
>DCQM01000051.1:0-1811 GCA_002323895.1 Akkermansiaceae bacterium UBA1518 | reverse complement strand
GCTCCATTTTTCTCAGAGGCCTGGAAGGAATTCCAGGCCTCTGGTATTTGCAGCTTTCGCCAATCGTATGAAATGTTATCTCCCTGAAATGGCGAGATTGAAACTTGGATTTTTAGGATTTTTAATTTGTGGTCTGGCATGCGCCGATGTGACTCCGGTTACCGTAAAACAGGCGGTTGAGAGGATGAAAAAGTCCTCTGAAATCATTGTGGTCGATATTCGAACTCCCGGGGAGTTTTCAAAGGGTCACATAAAAAAGGCCATCAATATCGATATGAACAACAAGGATTTTGCGAAGAAGTTGGCCAAGCTTGACCGGGAAAAGACATACTTGATGCACTGCCGCAGTGGTGGACGAAGCACTGCTTCGCTGCCGGTTTGGAATCGTCTTGGGTTCAAAAATGTTCTTCACCTTTCGAGTGGGACTCTTGGCTGGGTGAGGGCCGGACAGCCTTTGGTGGTTGCTAAGAAAAAGTAAGATTCCAAATCTTTTCCCGTCGGGCGATGACACGATTGAAGGTAATGATGCGATGGCTGGGCCCTCTTCTGGGGATTCTGGGCGGATATTTCGCAAATTCTCTGGGAATGGCTTCCGATGCCTCAGTCGCATTAGGCATTACCATTCTGACCGCGCTTTGGTGGATGTTTGAAGCGATCCCGATCCCGATTGCTTCCTTGGCCCCTATTGCTCTTCTTCCGCTTTTTGGAATTCTTAACGCCAAGACGGCAGTTGCTCAGAGTTATGGGCACCCATTGATTTTGCTTTTGTTGGGAGGCTTTTTTCTTTCGAAAGGAGTGGAGCGGTGCGGCGTCCATCGACGCTTGGCAATCGGGATGGTACGGATGTGTAGTGCGAGGGGAGGAGACCAAGTCCGGCCTAGATTTCTTATTCTAGGTTTCATGTTAGCCGCTGCGGTTTTGAGCATGTGGATTTCAAATACCGCTACCACTCTAATGCTCTTACCTATTGCTGTGGCTGTCCTAAGTGGGGATCAGCAATCAGAAGGGGTAAAGCGTCTGGCAGCGCCCTTGATGATGGCTATCGCTTATGCCGCAAGTGTGGGCGGATTGGGGTCGCCTATCGGAACCCCTCCTAATCTGGTGTTTATTGAGCAATATAAGGAGGCAACAGGATTAGAAATGACTTTTAGTCAATGGATGTCTTACGGAGTTCCTGTTGTCATAATTATGCTTCCTTTAATGTGGTTATGGTTGGGTCGAAAACAGAGTGGGGTAATTAGGCTCTCCCTACCTGAAGTAGGGCCGTGGCGCCCCGCGGAGAGGCGAACCTTAATCGTCTTTGGACTGACTTCATTAGCGTGGATGACGCGGGTCGAGCCCTTTGGGGGATGGAGCGAGTGGCTAGGCCTGCAAGGTGCTAACGACGCTTCGGTGGCCTTTGTCGGGGTGATAAGTTTATTTCTGATTCCTGATGGAAGTGGGCGGGACGGGCAAGAAGGTCGGTTGCTGGATTGGGAGAGTTGTAGGAATCTTCCTTGGGGCGTTTTACTACTTTTTAGCGGCGGTATCTGTTTGGCAAAAGGGATAGATATTTCTGGGCTGAGTGGGGAAATAGCAGAGGTTCTCAACGGGGTAGGGACTCTTCCTGTTTTCGCGCTCGTTATTCTAGTTTGCCTTTTGATGACTTTTCTCACTGAGATTACCAGTAATACGGCGAGCACGATTTTGATCATGCCAATTCTGGCATCGGTTGCATCGTCGAATGAAATTGATCCATTGGTTGTGATGCTGCCGGCTGCGCTAAGTGCGAGTTGCGCATTCATGCTTCCGGTTGCAACTGCTCCGAATGC
>DCQM01000080.1 GCA_002323895.1 Akkermansiaceae bacterium UBA1518 | reverse complement strand
TGTTTCTTGATGATGTTCTGAATCAACCGGCACAGCCACCGGGCTATCCCCTGCCTTGGAGGTCACGAAATGGAAGCACGATCCCTGGTGATTTTCAGATGGATCCCGATATTGTTGGATCTGTATACTCAAGAGAAGAGCTCAAGGAATCTCTGCGAGATCTCCCGACAATTTCAATTGTGACTGATGTTGCGAATTTGTTTGACCAACAAACTGGCATTCAAGTCAACCCGCAGGATGCGGGCTCAGCATCTGAGCGGCGCGTCTCAGTGGAAATGATCGATTTTGCGGACGGTTCACCTATCCAGGTGGATGCTGGAATGCGGATGAATGGTAATGCTTCCCGCAATCCTAATCGTGGGAAACATAACTTTCGCCTCGCTTTTCGTAATGAATATGGAGCTGGAAAATTACGTTTCCCACTCTTTGGTTCCGACGCTCCGACCGAGACTTTTAACCAGATCATTTTGCGAGGTGGCAATGGAAATTCTTGGGTGCACCCGACGACAGCAGTGCGTCAATACGGGATGTATATTCGCGACCAGTGGTTCCGCGATGCCCGCTTTGCGATGGGTTATCCCGAAGCTCTTCAAAACGAAGTTCATGTCTACTTCAACGGGCTCTACTTCGGGATGCATCACCTTTTTGAGCGGATCGAGGAGGAATGGACCGCTGAGCGTTTTGGCGGGGAAGAGGATGATTGGGAGGGCTTCCGAATCGTTGGAGGAAATCGGATCGAGGTGATCAAGGGAACTCAGGCAGAGGTAAATTCGCAGATGCTCAACAGTTGGCAGGCGGTCCTTGATGCGGCTGAAGCAGGTGACCTTGCAACCGTGGAAGAGTATCTCGATATGGATAGTTTTATCGACTATTTGGTGTTGAACTTTCATGCCGGAAACACCGATTGGGATCAGAACAATGTCCGTGCGATGCGCCGGGTAAATCCACCTGGGAAATATATGTTCTTTTGCCACGATGCAGAACGAGCAGGGCTAAATGGACTCTCTACCGGGAATCTGAACATTAACTCGATTACGCATTCTCGCTCGGGCACTGAGCATCGTCCAACTTCGGTCAATGCGTGGCTGACTGACAATCCGGAGTATGCCTTGCGGTTTGCAGATCGGGCCTACAAACATATGTTTAATAGTGGAGCGCTGACTCCTGAGAATGGTGCGGCCCAGTGGGACGCACGGGCGCAGGGGATTCGATTGGCAATGAAAGCCGAGAGTGCCCGATGGGGAGACCACGCCGATTCTAACCCTCGCACTTTAGTGGATTTTGATCGAGGACTCCAAAGGGAATACAACACTTGGTTCCCTAGGCGCACCCCGATTAGCATCAGCCAGTTTCGCGCTGCGGGTCTTTATCCAGAGATTGATCCGCCTGTCTTCAGCCAACATGGCGGGAAAGTCTCGGCGGGTTCCGGGCTGCTCATTACTAATGATACGGGCGATATTTACTACACGGTCGATGGGAGTGATCCTCGTCTTGCGGGCGGTGGGATTCATCCTAATTCAATCAAGATCAATGGCGCAAAAAGTGATCAAACCTTGATCGAGGCAGGTGCTCCGGGGTGGAGTTATCTTGATGATGGAAGCGATCAAGGGACGAGTTGGAGAGAGCCTGCTTATGATGATTCATTATGGGGAATTGGTGATGCGCCACTGGGCTTTGGTTCGGTCAATAACCACCCCTTTGGTGGGCCGTGGATTAATCCTGACAGGAACATTACGGTGTATTTTCGGAAGGAATTTGAGATTACAAATGCGAATCTGATCACTGAGGCGACGGCGCGGGTCATGTCTGATGGGGGAGCGATTGTTTATCTAAATGGGATTGAGATCGCTCGCGATAATATGCCAGCTGATCCTGTTAATTTTGAGACGTTCGCATCTAGCGACAGTAATATTAGGGAAGGTAATATCGATGTCTTTTCTTTTCTACCATCGGCTTTTGTAGATGGAATCAATGTGATTGCGATTGAACTTCACAACGGGAGTTCCACGAGCTCGGACATGGGCATGGACTTGCAGTTGGATGTGACTGCTCTCAATACACTAGGCGATGCGGTGACCATCAATGGTCCTACGACGGTTCGAACCAGAAGCTTCAATGGAAACGATTGGAGTGCCTTGAATGAAGCGACCTTTGTGACGGCCCTCCCAGCATCGGCCGAGAACCTTGTCATTTCCGAAATTTTCTATCATCCAGCAGGCGATCTAGAGGTCACGGAATATATCGAGTTAATGAATATTGCGGACGAGGCCATCAGCCTTGCGGATGTGGTTTTTACTGGGGGCATTTCTTTTAGCTTTTCCAATAATACTATCCTTGAAGCTGGCGAACGGCTCCTTCTTGTGGCGGATCTGGATGGCTTCAAGGCTGCCTTTGGCAATGAGCTTCCGATCGCGGGTTCTTACACTGGCAGGTTAGATAATGGTGGGGAAAGTCTCTCGCTAGATGCAGCGGATGGGACGCCGATTTTAAACTTTAGATATAATGATCGAGCTCCCTGGCCACTTCCTGCTGATGGGAATGGCTATTCACTGACATTAATATCACCTTCTTCGAATCCAGATTTGAGCGATGCGGTGAACTGGAGGGCGAGTGCTAATCTCGGAGGAAGCCCGGGGAGATCTGACGCCCTTCCTTTTGAAGGTTCAACCGCCGCCGAGCTTTTTGAATATGCTCTTTCTGATCCAATGAAGGGTATTTCAGGCTCGTTTCAAAACCTTGATAATGACGGGAGCGTTGATGATTATTTGGTAGTAACGGTGGCCGCAAGATTAGCGGCTGATGATGCTCAGTTCGTGATCGAATTCTCTCGAGATTTGAAAAATTGGGAAAGAGGAACGGCCTTCTATTTGGGATCTGAAGAGAACTCTAGCGGTATTTCGCTACGCAGTTGGCGGGCTCCTGAACCAGTGTTACCGAACCAGCCGATGAAGTTTGCACGGCTAGTATTGACTGCTCGGCCATAGCGGTTAGGCCGTCTCGAATCGAATTAGTGAAATTGCATTCCTTTTTCTTCTCATAGATCACTGTAATTGGTATCAACTCTTCTCGATGAAAATACATGCGTTCTATTTGTTAATGTTGTTCTTTTCTTCGCTCGTATGTCGGGCTGATTTGGTTGCCCATTGGACTTTCGATGAAGCTGCGGGAACCACAGCTGGGGATAGTTCTACGAATAATCGTAATGGAACAATCGTAGGAGGCGCGATTTGGAATACTACCGATTTGCCGGCAATTCCTTCCGGATCTTCTGCCGCGTTGCAATTTGATGGGGTCGACGACCAAGTCGATATTGTTGGTTACAAAGGGATTTCTGGAACAGGAGATCGAACCATTTCTGCTTGGATTCGGAGTGGCACCAATAGCACGTTGCTTAACAAAGGAATCGTCTCGTGGGGCACAAATCTTGGAACGCAAAAATGGACTTTTCGGGTTCAAACTCAGAATGGAACTCCGGGCGCTATTCGGATCGAAGCCAACGGCGGCTTTTTTGTCGGCAATACTGTTGTTACTGACGCAGAGTGGCACCACGTCGCCGTCACTTGGGCTAACGATGGAACTCCTGACGTGCTTGATGCCAAGCTCTATGTTGATGGAGTTTTGGATGCCGAGTTTGGCAATGTGGATACTCCACCGAGCGGAAGTCAAAGTGTTGCTATTAATACCGCTTCGATTGCCGACGTCCGCATTGGTGATGATTTTCAAACGACACACAACTGGGAAGGTGGGATTGACGATGTCCGTATTTATGATGAGGCCCTAGATGCAAACGCGATTGCGGCTCTCGCAATTGGCACTCCAATTGTTGCGGATTTCGCAGCCTCCGAAGAAGTGGTAGCTGGTGGTTCACCGGTTGAGCTGACTTGGTCGAGTGATCCGGGAAATGATGCTTTGGTGATCGATAGCGGGGTTGGTGACGTTTCAGGACTGAGCATGATCACAGTGAACCCGACTGTGACAACAACTTACACAATCACGGGGAACCGGGGGGGCGATACTCTCCAGCGCGAGGTTACGGTGTTGGTCGATAGCGCGCCCCTTTTGAATTCGTTTACGAATGCTGGTTCCGAAACAATTCTCGCTGGCCAGTCGACTCTTGTCCGCTGGGATGCCTTTGGCGAAGTTAGCCTTAGCATTAATGGGACTGATGTGACTGGGCAAGAGTTCATCGATTTGTCTCCGACCGAAACTACGACTTTCACTCTTACCGCAACCAACCCATTTGGCACCACAACCAAAGAGCTGACGGTGACGGTTCTCGATGGAAATATACCTGACCTTGGATGGGAGGCAGCTGGTCTCCCGGATGGAAATCTGGGCCAGTGGGATCCGGCGATCAACACTACTGGGAATAATGGGATTACCTTCATCAATAATACTGGTGGAGAAGTTCAAAGCGGAACGAGTAATTTTACCGGGGTCACCTCGTGGGTGAATAGTCCGGGCTACAACTTGTCCTCCAACCCTGCCGATTCATGGCAGGACGGTCTTGGTGATCTCGCCACCAAAGCAGATGTATCGTGGGAGATGGTTGTTCGCCCAGGTGATTTTAATGGAACCCATACCCTCTTTAATACGGGCGGAAATGGTGATGGAACTGCGATTGTCCTCAGCGATAGCACCCTCGACTTTCGCTTCCAGACTGCCAATACAGACCAGGGCCGCATCATCATTTCCACTGACCTTTCAGCTCTTGGGAGTGCGGGTGATTTTTTTCACATTATGGCGACTGCCGATGTGGGAGGAGCGGTAGGAACGTCTACGCTTTATGTGAATGGCCAACTTATCGCTGGGCCTATTTCCAGCACTGGGGCTATTGATGATTGGGATGGAGGTGATCTTGCCGAGCTTGGGAAGGGTGGGAATATCCCGGCCGGTAACCCTTTTGCCTTTGAGCCTTTTAACGGTGATATAGCGGTATTTAACTATTATGGAGGGCGAATTCTTAATGAGTCGCAGGTCTTGGAAAAGTATACTGCGATCTCAGGCGGTGCGAGTGGACTGGCCATCACCGCGATCGACTACGACCTTAGCTCGGGAGAAATTCGTCTTACTTTTAATTCGGTCCCAGGGCGAACCTATGCTTTGGAAACTACCCTTGATCTTACCGCCGCGAATTGGTTAGAGATCGACGATTCTATTGCAGCGGAAGATACGCAATCGATTGTCGTGATTAACGAAGGCTTTTTGACGGATCCTGG
>DCQM01000079.1:14231-17933 GCA_002323895.1 Akkermansiaceae bacterium UBA1518 | reverse complement strand
GCAACTATTGAAATAATTTTTAGTCCAGACTCAGATTTTGGAGGTCACCAGTATCTTTGGGAATCGGGAGGCACTATTGATGGGCATGGAATTGTCCTTATCGACACCATACTCTATCTCAGTGTGAGCGATGCCCAAAGTGCTCCTTACGGAAGTGCTGTTGTAGGAGTCGATTTGGCTCCGCTTTATGGTCCATCGGGTTTTAGCCCGGATGATTATTTTGTTCTCCGCGCGGTCTTTGAATCCGGTAAAAAGGTAACTCTTGGGGTAACTCACCTAGGGACTGGTCTGTCAGCTGTAGCGTCAGATGAATGGAGTGGGAATAGTTGGGACGGGGGTGATATTTTGGGAATGGGGCGTTTTTCTGGCGGTCGCGGGGGTGACCGAAATCAGCAAATTTCCTCGCTGCCAGGAGCAACGACGGCATGGCCTGGCTTCGAGGGGCAGATCGCAAAGTTTAGTCTATTTGCGGTGCCGCTTCCGGCCACAAATTCTCCAGTGATAACGACTACGCTCGAAATCACAAATATTGTTTACGATCAAGAAGCGGATCGAATCACACTTACTTGGAATGCTAAATCAGGAAAAGTTTATGGGGTCTATGCCTCGCCTGACGGACAAGACTGGGCCAATGAAATCGATGATAGCGTGACCACAGATGGGGACACTGCGACATTTACCTTTGGTAATCCTTCGCCGGGTCTTGAGCGCCAATTCTTTCGGGTCGTAGAGTTTTAAGGTCGCTAGAAGCACGAAGCCAAGCGTGGGAGCGATCTCCCGCGCGGCAGGATTAATAATCCATGGGGATGGGATCGGTTGGAAGGACTTCATTACCTTCCCAGATCACTTCCTTGGTCTTGGCATCGTAGGTTAAAATGCGTGAACGGCTTCCGGGGGCGGGCTTACGGCTGACTTTAGGAATCCACTTTTTATGCTCGGCAATGATTTTTGTATAACCGGGCTGCCCGATCAGGTTTACCCATTCGTTTGGATCCTTCTCCATGTCATATAGTTCCTCGCTGCCGTCTGCGTATTGGATGTAGCGCCAGTTCTCCGAGCGGACACCATGGTTATTGTGATTATGCGTTGTGATGGCCGGGCGCTCACGTTTGACTTTGGCATCTTTGAGCTGGGGCATGAGGCTGAGGCCCTCGAGATGGTCAGGCTTTGTTGCTCCTATAAGTTCGGAAAGCGTGGGGTAAATATCGAGCAGCTCGGCAGGCTGGCTCGAAACTCCTTTGGCAATTCCAGGGCCAGTGAAAATGAGAGGAACCCGGGTGCCGTCATCCCAAAGAGTGTTTTTACCGGTGATTCCTTTTTCGCCGATGTGCCAGCCGTGGTCTGACCATAGAACGACGATGGTGTTGTCGGCGAAACCATTGCGCTCAAGTGCTTCCATGAGTTTCCCGATTTGAGCATCCACAAAGGTGGTGCAGGCGAGGTAGCTCCGGGTGAGGTTCATCCATTCGTTGTGTTCTTCGAGCCAACGGAGACGGGGCTCGGGAAGCGACCAATGCAGATACCAAGAGAAGCGGGGGGTGTCTTTGCGGTCGTCGCGTTTGATTTGAGCCAACTGAGTTTTGTCCTCGGGATGCCTGTTGAACCATTTCTCGGTTGCGAAGCAGGGAACGTGTGGGAGAAAAAATCCGGCTGAGAGGAAAAATGGACCTTTGGGTTTTGAATCCAAAGTTTTGACGGCCCATTCGGCGATCTTGTAGTCGCCCTTATCTTTGTCTTGGTGCGGGAAAAGGCCCCAGTCGACGAGCTTCATTTTGCTTGGAGTATCGATAAGCTTTTTCTTAGGGAAGGGAGCTCCAGTGGCACCGGGCCCGAGGTGATCGAACTCGGAATCACTCTTTTTTCTTCCATAATTACCGTGATAGATTTTTCCGGCCGAATAGGTGGTATAGCCATTTGCTTTGAGATGCTGAGGGAGAGCGGTAAGATCTTTATAGGGATCCAAGTTTCGAAACCAGGGTGCGAGGCCATAGATGCCGGTGGTATCTGGGCGGAGCCCCATCATGAGGCTGGCACGCGAAGAGTTACAAAGGGGTGACTGACAATGGGCGTTCGTAAAAAGAGTGCCCTGAGAAGCCAGCTTATCGATATTAGGAGTCTTTGCATTTGGATGTCCGCCGAGGCAGCCAATCCAATCGTTTTGATCATCGATCGCGATAAAAAGGATGTTGGGCTTTTCAGCGGCGAGGGAGGTGAGAGAGATGAAAAGGGTCAGAAAAGCAATGCGCATGCACTACTTTAAGTAGACTTCGGCAGTGAAGTCTACCCGCGAACTCATTTCAGCTTCGCGAATGCGATGGTTCTGAATCACACCCGGACGTTTCTTTTCCCATTCGTCGACCTGCTTAAGCCATTCGTCAAGGGCGCCAGTTGGACCACTGAGAGTCAGAATGACGTCGATAAACTGTGGCTTCTCGGAGGGATCGATGTGTGCATGACGAACGTCGATTTCTTTTGGAACATCGGGAAGTTGGCAAGCCGTGGTGATTTGAGCGGCGACAGCGCGGAGGCCCTCTTGTTTCTGGTATCGTTGGAAGAGGAGCATGGCGACCACGGTGGCGAGAATCACTGTAAGGTAGGTCAGGACTTGGCGAAGGCGGCGAATGGACATATTGGGGAACGACTTGCGGAAAGGTAGAGGTCACATTACATCTCTTCAATGATCTATCTCGATAACCACGCGACCACGGCGGTACATCCTGAAGTGGTGGAGGCGATGATGCCCTTTTTAACGGAGCATTTCCATAATCCCTCAAGTGGGTATCGGGCTAGCCGGATTGTGAAGAATGCCATCGCAGAAGCTCGTGGGCAGGTCGCGGAATTGATAGGAGCAAAAGAGGAGGAAGTCATTTTTACGGGTTGTGGAACGGAGTCGAACAATATGGTCTTAAAGTCATTGGCGCGGATTTATGGCCGTAAGACCTCGCGTGTGATCACAGGTGAGATCGAACACAGTGCCGTTCTTCGGCCGTGCCAGGCGATGGAAGATGTGGGATTTGAGGTTCATCGTTGCGGGGTAGATGGTGAAGGAAGGTTGCGTCTTGATGAGTTTCGCGAAGCGTGTGAGGGAGCTGAGACTGGTTTCTCCAGTATCATGTGGGCGAACAATGAGACCGGTGTCATTCAGCCGGTGGGTGAGGCCTGTGAGATCGCGAAAGAGAACGGAATTGCTTTTCACACGGATGCGATTCAGGCGGTGGGAAAGACAACTGTTAACGTGCGCGAGGTCCCGGTGGATTTTCTGAGTATCAGTGGGCACAAATTTCATGCGCCGAAGGGTATTGGTGCGCTTTACCTCCGTGAAGGTGTTCGTTTTGAACCTTTGATCCGTGGAGGGGGTCAGGAGTCTGGGCATCGCAGTGGAACCGAGAATGTGGCCTACATCGTGGGCCTAGGAAAAGCCGCAGCCATCATGAAAGCGGCCTTAGAGAGAGATCAGCATGCTGAGATAGCGGGGAATCGTAATCATCTCGAAAAGCGTCTCTCTGAAGAAATAGATGGCGTGACTTTGAATGGTTCTCGCGAGCATCGGGTGCCGACCTGTGCCCATGTTTCTTTTGAAGAATGCGAGGGTGCAGGTTTGCTCATCTTACTGGACGAAGCGGGAGTGCAGGTTTCGACCGGTAGTGCCTGCATGACCGGGAAGCAGCAGCCCAGTCATGTGCAGAAAGCGATGGGAATTTC
>DCQM01000079.1:0-13829 GCA_002323895.1 Akkermansiaceae bacterium UBA1518 | reverse complement strand
TACTGATGAGGCGGTGGAGCGAATTAAAATGGCTGTGAAGAAATTACGGCAAGTTCAAGGTGGCAGCGGAGTGGGGCCTGTTGTCGTTTATTCCTAAATCTTTGTCGGAAGAAGCCGAGCCGTTTTTCATGCTACTTTGGTTTGCAAAAGTAGACTGGTTTGTCCTGCAGATCGCTACCAGCGCTCACACTCGCAATCAAATTTTCTGGAAAAGTCGCAGGCGATCTACCAATTGATCTCACTTGAATTAGGATCCGTTTCGAATCATTCTCTATGCAAGATGATAATCAAAATTATTCCCCGCTCTGTTGCTTTCGCTGGTCTGTTATGTTCTTCCGTGGCTTTAGCCGATAAAGAGCAAGCGATATCACTTTTTAACGGCAAAGACCTAAAGGGCTGGCACACTGATGTTCCTGCCGCTGATAACAATCCTGATGTTAAGCCCAGCTTTATTGTGCGAGATGGCTTGTTGGTGAGTCTTGGCAAGCCGGGAGGGCATTTAATCACCGATAAGAAGCATGCGAATTTTCGTATTGAGCTCGAGTATCGCTTCGTGAACAAACCTGGGAATTGTGGCGTTCTCGTTCATGCTTCAACCCCGCGTGCACTTTATAAGATGTTTCCAGCCTCCATCGAAGTCCAGATGAACAGCGGGCATGCTGGCGATTTTTGGTGTATTGCCGAGAATATCGAGGTGCCCAATATGGAGAAGCGCCGGCCGAAGGGAAAGAATCAGAAATGGGGTGGTCAGCAAGGCGATGCACGCCGGATCCTCAACTTGACGGACAATTCAGAGAAACCAGTGGGCGAATGGAACAAGATGATTATCGAGTGCCCTGGCGACGAGATTAAAGTTTGGGTCAATGGTGATATGGTGAACCACGGCAAGAATTGTACGGTTAAAAAAGGACAGATTGCGTTGCAGGCCGAAGGGGTGGAAGTTGAATTTAAAGGGTTAACTCTCACCAAGCTTAAGAAGTAAAATTCTTAGTCGCTCGCTTCTTGCTTCTGGGACGTAGCCATCCAAACTTCAAGGCGTGCCTAGCGAACCTATCATCACGACCGGCGAGGTCCTACTTGTCTACAGCGACCGCGCCTATCAGGTTAGTTTGCCGAATGGCAAGAAGGTGATTGCGCATCCGGCTAAGGCGCTTGAAGCGCAACAAAATGAAATTGTCCCGGGCGCGAAGGTCACGCTGGAAATGACTCCTTTTGATTTTGAAAAAGCCCGCATCGCTGAAATTGCTCCTCCTTCCTAAGAATCATGCCTCGTAATTTCATCATCGGGACTGCCGGTCATATTGATCATGGGAAATCTACTCTCGTGCAGACTTTGACGGGCACTAACCCGGACCGCCTTCCCGAGGAAAAGGAACGCGGGGTAACGATCGAGCTTGGCTTTGCCCATTTTTCGTTGCCCATTCCTAACACGCAGAGCGATACTTTTGAGATCGGAGTAGTTGACGTTCCCGGACATGCCGACTTCGTGAACAATATGGTCGCTGGGGTTGGGTCGATCGACCTCGCCATTTTTATCGTAGCAGCAGATGACTCGTGGATGCCACAGTCTGAGGAACATTTGCAGATCCTCACTTATCTAGGCATTAAGAATTTCATTGTTGCTTTGACTAAGGCTGACTTGGTCGATGATCTCGAGTTCGTTACCGAGATTCTTGCGGATGATTTACAGGGCACTGCTCTTGAGGGTGCACCTATCATTCCGGTTTCCGCCCCGACTGGACTCGGGGTCGATGAGCTGAAAGAGTCTATTGCAAACACTCTTTCGGATGCGGCTGACCCCCGGAACTTTGAACAACCGCGTCTTGCGGTTGACCGGGCTTTCTCGCCCAAAGGGGTGGGGACCGTCGTGACGGGAACTTTGACCGGCGGAAAACTAGCGGTGGGAACTCAGCTTACTGCCTATCCCTCGGGTCTGAAGACTCACGTCCGTTCAATCCAGAATCACAGTGCTTCGCTCGATGAAGCGGTTCCTGGGATGCGAACTGCCCTTAATCTCCCTGATCTTCCGCTTTCTGCAAAAGGAAAGAAAGGAGTCTCGCGCGGCCACCTTCTTGTCGGGGGAAATCCGGGCGAGGCAACGCTTGAGATTGATGCTGAAATCACTCGCGCCCGTCGTCCTATCCCTGGGCAAACCGGAACTCAGCGCCCTTTAAAATCAAATCACCGAATCTTTGTGCATCATGGTTCAGGTCGCACCCAAGCGCGGGTTCTTTTTCCCGAAGATATCGTGCTCAATCCAGGAGATACGTCAATCGCACAGCTTCGTTTTGATCATCCTATTCATACCTTAGCTGGCGAGCGGCTTGTGATCCGTGAGCTTTCCGGCGAAGCCACTTTAGCGGGTGCCATCGTGTTGGACTCCCATCCGACCCGCCGTCAGTTCCGCTCGGTGCAGCGCCAGTCATTCCTTCACGCCCGAGCGGAAGCGCCCAACAACCTCCAGGGGCTTTTGCTCACTCATCTGGAGCGGGATCATTTTGTTCCGACCCACGTTCTGAACCAGTCGCTTCCGTTTTCGGATGCCGAAGTTAAGGCCGCGCTGAAAAAGCTGACAAAATCCAACGAGATTGTGGCTCGTGGCGAGAAACATTTCGCTTACGCATCCTATTGGAAAGAGCTCTTTAAAAAAGCATCCAAAGCGGTTCAGGATTATCATCTCAGTCATCCTGATCACGTGGGAATGTCGACTGATCTTCTGAAAAAGAATCTTGGCACGGCGACGGCTGTTAAGGGGCTATTTGATGCCCTTTTGATTCAGCTGTCCGAAAAGAACTTCAAGGTTGCTGACAATATTATCTGCCACAATTCCCATTCACTTGAACTTCCTCCTGAGCTCGAAGCACCCGCTGCAGAGATCCTTAAAATACTCGACGAATCGGGCTTAGCTCCTCCATTACCAGCGGAGTTGCAAGCGACGCCAAATCATGAGGCGGCTTATAAATTTCTTGCACGGACGCGCCAAATTATTCCTCTCGATCCCAAGGTGACTTTAGGGGGGCAAATTTTCCAAGCTACCCTTAAGAAGGTAAGCGATTTTATAGAAAAAAATGGGCAAGCAACGGCTTCCGAGTTACGTCAGCATCTCAACACCTCTCGAAAGGTGATCATGCCTTTGCTTGAGCGTTTGGATCGCGATAAAGTCACCCGACGTGAGGGTGATTTTAGAACCTTAATTTAGCCTTTTGATCTGTCGTGGGGCGTTCTGATCCCAGTGCCCGGCAAAGGTATGTTTTGATTACCGTCTTGCCTAGTTTTTGGATGGCGACTTTAAGAGTTGGTCTAGCCAGTCCATTGATTGGGCCTGCCAAGCATCCCACATGGGGCCTTTGTAACCATTGAGTCCGTGGCCTCCCTGAGGGAGGGGGAGGTATTTCGAAACGACTTTTTTTTCGGCGAGGGCTTTGTGAAAATTTTCGCTGTTGCTAGCGGGAACGACGTAATCATCGATGGCGTGAGCGAGGTAGGTGGGAGGAGTTCTTTTGGTGATGTGGAGTTCGTTGGAATAGAGCTTAATGAGCTCGTCGCCGGGCTCGGCACCGAGGAGATTTCGGCGAGATCCTTTGTGAGTGCCTTCGCTCATGGTGATGACGGGATAGACGAGAATGGCGAAATCTGGACGGCTACTTTGCCGTTGGATTGGGTCTGTGGTTTTTCTTTCACCCAGATCGTATTTGGTGACGGCCATGGAGGCGAGATGGCCGCCAGCAGAAAACCCGATGATGCCAATTCGATCTACCTTGAGATTCCAGTCTGCTGCTCGCATGCGGGTCATCCGGAGCGCACGTTTGACATCGAGAAGCGGGCGAAGAGGGTTTCCTTTTGGCAGACGATAATTGAGCACTACTCCAGTGATGCCGTGGGTGTTGAGCCACTTAGCAATGGGAGCACCTTCGGCTTTAACAACCTGTCCGTAACCTCCGCCGGGCGTAATGACGAATGCGGTGCCATTTGGCCTCTCAGGGTGAAAGATTGTGAGAGTGGCATTGGCCTGCTCGAAGTGATCATTGCCAATTGGAGCTTTTCCCTCAGGCCACAGTTTGATCGTTTCATGAGATTGTTGAGCGAAGAGATTCGCAGTCAGGATGAAGATGATGGTGAATGTGTTACGGGAAAATCGGATCATTGAAGAGAGGGTGGTGGAGAGGATGAATGGTCGCAAGTTCAGTTTTATTTAGCACACGAGTGTGTTTGAAAAATCGGGAACGGAGAAGGGTATCTTTTTTAGAAGAAGTGGGAAGAAGTGGCGTTATCATTTCCGGGTGGGATTTCGAGGTAGCCGGTGCCTTCGAGAGGGGTTACGAAATCACCCGAGTTTTGAGGAGAAAGGGATACTGCCTTCCCTTCGGGATTGATTTTTGCGGGGAGGAATTGAGTGAGGAATGGGTGCTGAGAAATAGGCTCTACGAGTGGCAAGGTGATTCCTGCTTCGTCGGGGATACCGGTCATACGGCGGAGGAGAGGGACAACATAGCGGCGGAAGGTGGTGAGGGTAGAGTTGGGATTGCCAGGGAGAGCTACGATGCCTTTCCAGAAGGCGAGTGGCTTACCTGGGCGCTGTGCAACTCCGTGGAAGAGAGGGTCACCACGAAGCGATTCGAGGGCCGGGCGCACGAAGTCTTTTCGGCCTTTTGAAATGCCGCCGGAGAGAATGACGAGGTCGCATGATTCGAGCGCTTGGGAAATTCCGTTGGTGGTCGCTTGAAGATTATCGGGCAAGTGGTCCCAGTTAGCATCAATAGGCCCCCAATTTTGGATGGCGCTCAAAAGAGTGATACCGTTGGATCGTCGAAGTTGGTGGGGAAGAGGAGTTTCATGAATTGGGATCAGCTCGTCTCCAGTAGTTAAGATCTTGATGCGAGGCAAGCGGGTCACTTTAACTTGAATAGCCCCGATGGAAGCCATCATGCCAAGGTGGCCAGGGTTGATTCGGGTCCCAGATTTTATCATGAGGTCACCAGTTGAAGCATCGGATCCTTGGCGGTGAATAAATTTTCCCGGAATCGCATCACCGTTGATGGTAGCGTGAGTTTTGGTAAGTGAGACTTCTTCGTAGGGAATCACAGTATCGCAGTCCGGCGGAATGACAGAGCCGGTCATGATTTGCCAGCAGTGTTTTTCCTTAAGGGGTGGCGGAGTGGGGTTGCCTGCGGCATGAATGCCTTGCAAGGTGAGGAGAGAACCCTCGAGGTCGGAAAATCGAAACGCGACGCCATCCATCGTGACCCGGTCGAAAGGTGGAAAGGGCCGATCTGCGAAAAGATTTTCTCGCAGAACACGGCCGAGAGAGTTTTCTAGGGCAACGGTTTCGGCCTCGAGGAGATCGATGTTGGAAAGCATTAGGGATTCGGCCTCAGAGGGCGTGATCAAGCTCATGGAATGAGTTTGCTTCAATCGCGGGAACTTCTCAACTGTCACTCGCTAAAAAATGAGTTAAGGTTTCGCCGTGCGACTTGCTTTCTTGTTTCTTCTCTTTCCCCTTCTCCAGGCCAAGACGATTCGGGTGGCGACTTACAATGTGGCATTATCGCAGAACAGTGAGGGTCGTTTGGCGGCGCTGCTGCGGACAGGAACCAATGCGTCGGCGAAGCGGGTTGCGGAGGTGGTTCAGATTGTGAAGCCGGATGTTCTTTTACTCAATGAGTTCGACTATGATGTAAATGGCACGGGAGCAACCCGGATGAATGATCGGTTTTTCAACGTCAGCCAGAATGGCCGTGCCGCTCAAAATTATCCTCATCGTTACGTGGCGATTTCAAACACCGGAATCCATTCGGGATTTGATTTGGATAATAACGGGGTGGTTGATCGCACGCCTGGCGACCAAAATTACGGGGGTGATGCCTTCGGGTTTGGGGAGTTTCCGGGGAAGTTTGCGATGGCGGTTTTTTCCAAGTATCCGATCGATAAAGAATCGATTCGGACTTTTGAAGAGATTCTTTGGAAGGATATGCCGGGGAATTTGATCCCACCGGGGTTTTACACAGCGGACGAGCAGGAGGTCATCCGGATTTCTTCTAAGAGTCATTGGGATGTCCCGATCGAGATTTTAGATACTCGTTTTCATTTCTTGGTGAGCCATCCGACCCCTCCGGTTTTTGATGGAGCCGAGGATCGTAATGGGCGACGGAATCATGATGAAATCCGGCTTTGGTCTGACTATTTAACACCCGGTTCTGCTGGTTATCTGAGCGGAGGTCTTGGGGAGGGAGAGAGATTTGTGATTGCGGGTGATCAAAATGCTGATCCAACGAAGGGCGATAGTGTAAATGCGGCGATTAATCAGCTTTTGGGTCATCCGCGTGTTAGCAGTGAATTTGTGCCAGCCCGAACGGGTGAAACTACGGTGTCCAATCGATTTGATACCGCCACTTTTCGGCTTCGGGCCGATTATGTTCTACCCTCGAAGGAGGGATTCCTAATTGAAGATGGAGCGGTTTATTGGCCCACCAGATCACAGGAAGGGGCCAGCCTTGTCACGGTGTCGGATCATCGACTTGTTTATCTGGATTTAAAATTAGTGCCTTTGATTGATGAAGTGGTTCAGGACCTTTCGGTTGAAAACTTTGATCGAAAATTGGCCTTTCGTTGGAAAGCTAAAAGCGAGGTTTCATATCGTTTAGAGAAAGCTACCAGTCTGGATTTGGATACGTGGATACGGCTCGATGAAGTTGAAATTGAGATTAATGAGAATAGAGCGACTGCTATTTTTTCTGAGCCTGCAGACCGGTCGTTTTTTAGAATTGCGGCCTATTACGAATAGGAACCACTTCACTTAAGGGTATATGAGGAACCTTCCGTTGGGAAAGTAGGAATCGAGGGTGGGGAGTTATTGGTGGGGGCAATTTTTCCTCGATGAACCCCTTTCCCATTTTACCAGAATTTTTGACCTTTCTTAAGATTCTCAGAAATCGTTAGTCTCAACAGCATGCGGCTTCTTCTGCCTCTTGGGCTCTTGGCGACCACGATCTTTGTTGCTTGTTCGACAACTGCTCGCTGGGCTGGGCGAGATCCAGTAAAATCAACTCTACCCCGCTCCTCTAATTCTAGGCTCGCGGAGGTGGACCTGATTCGGATTTCCGAGGTGGATCGCAGTATCGCGATTGATCTGCGCTATACCCGGGAATCAGCGATCGCGAAGAAACCACTTTATGCGAAAAATATGCCGGCTTTGCTGCGCCCTGAGACTGCAGTCAGGCTTCGTAAGGCTAATGAGCTGGTAAAGCTCTATGGTTATCGCATTAAGGTGTGGGATGCTTATCGTCCTCCCAGCGCTCAATTGGTTTTGTGGGATTCATCCGGCCATGATGATCGTTTTGTTGCGAACCCCTTCAGCCAACCTTCGCAGCATTCGTGTGGAACGGCCGTTGATGTCACTTTAATCGCAAAATCTGGTAAGACGGTTGAGATGCCCACTGGCTTTGATAGTTTTACCCCGCAGGCGGCCGCTGCCTACCAACATCCAGATCCGAAAGTGATGAAGCGAAAGAAAATCCTTCAACAGGCAATGAGAAAGGCGGGCTTTTTCCCGCTGCCTAATGAATGGTGGCATTTCACTGATCGTAATTTCCGCAGCTATCCGAATACAATCGCGCTCTCTTCCATCAAATCGGCATTTTAGTCCTATGAAGCTTCTCGTATTCTTTCTTAGCTGTCTTTTGTCACCTTCCGAGATCAAGCCTTTGATCTCTTCCTACCTCGGTGACAACCAGCGTAACTTTTATGGGAATCAAGCGCCGGCAAAATTACGGATCAAGTGGAAGACATATTTGGGTTCAGGTCAGACCACGTTTGGGGCCGAGGCTGTTCAGAGCTGGAAGGGCGTTGGGTGGACTGGCCAACCTCTGGTGATTCAGGAGAGTGAAGAGCTCTATCTCATTCAGGGAACATTGAGCCATCACCTCAAAAAGATTAGGGCTCGTGACGGGAAAGTGGTTTGGTCAACCAGTGTTGGCGATGCGATTAAGGGGACTCCTACTTTTGTTGATGTGGGTGGTCCAGCGGCGACGCGCCACACTCTAATCGTGGGCAGTCGTAGTGGGTTTGGTCAACATTGGCGGAAAGGAACCGCCTACAGTCTCCACGGGATTTCTTATACGACAGGGAAAAGATTATGGGCATACAACTCGCAGGCGACGGCATCAATTAGTCGTGACTGCGATGCCTCCGCCGTGATTCTGGGAAGAAAGGCTGCCATTCCTCTCGAGAATGGATACTTCACGGTGTTTTCTCCGGATGTCCGTAATGCAGAAGGAGGTGGGGTATTGCCAAGCCCGGAGATTATTGAACAAACGCGGCTTTTTAAGAGTTCGGATTTTGAACTTTATCGGAGAGAGTTGTGTTGTGAATCATCTCCCACGATGGTTGGGAATACAGCTTATGTGGCAGCCGGAGTGGGAAGGGTCTATGCTTGTGGATTGGGCTTCTTTGGGGTTACTAGCACCAAGCTTGAGATTGGCGGTGATCTCAACGGGACGATGCCGTTAACAAACGACAAGCACCTTCTACTTGGAATCGAGAAGCAATTTATTTCAGGACAGGGAGGGGTGGTGAAGTTCTCGACTAGCGGGAAAGTAAAGTGGTTTCACCCGCTTCCGGATCGTAAATGGTATGCTTGGAATGGTGGTCTCGTAGGAAGTCCGTCGGTCAATCATCGATACAATTCAAAGGTTTCAAAAGATCTTGCCTGCTTTGTTGGCATTGATGGCGTTCTGACCCTAGTGAATCATAAGAAGTTACAGCCGGGGTTAAAAAACTGGGGCCCAAGACGATTGGAGCAATACCCGGCACCTTTGGTTTTGGATCAGGTGCAATTGCCACAGGGTTCGATTTCTACTCCCCTCTTCGTGGGTGATAAAATCGTGGTGGGCTATGATAGTGGCCTAGATCTTTATCAGGTAAATCCTGCCGGGAAATTGGTCCGTTTAGATCGTTTGGAGGGACCGATGTTTGATGCAACTCCAGTCGTCTGGGATGAATGTGTCTACGCGGGATCTAAGGATGGATTTTTATATTGTCTCGGTAATTAGTTCAGCTGTTTTTAATAGCCTCGTTGTCACCAGCATGGTCATTTAGCTCCGTGTGGCGGCGGGGTCTATCTTGTTTTGGATCGATTGAGAAAAGGACGGGAGCTAACGATTTGGAGGATCAGCTCACGGGAAGAGTCGTTCTTTTTTGCGATTCCAGTCACGATCTGGTTTACGGTGACTTCGTCGTAGTATTCAAGTCCGCGACCAGTGGCGTAGCTGATAAGTTTTCGTGTCATGTTGGCCGAAAACTTATCCTTTCCCGCTAGGAGGAGCTGTTTGAGTTCCTTCGGTGTGGAGAAGGTAATGTCGCCTGGAAGGGTGGCGGAGCTATCAATGGGTTTTCCATTGGCGTCTTTGGAGCGCCAGCGACCGATCGCGTCGAAGTTTTCGAGGCCAAATCCGAGTGGGTCTATGCGGGCATGGCAACTGGCGCATTGCTTAGCTTTTCGATGGCGGTCGAGCTGTTGACGGAAGGTGAGTCCGTCAGCTTTGGTGTCGTCGGCTGGGAGTTCTCCAGCATCGGGTGGAGGGGGTGGAGCTGGGTCTCCGAGTATGGCGTCGAGGATCCAAACACCGCGGTGTACCGGGCTGGTCCTGAGGGGTAGGGAAGTTGCTGTGAGAATGCTGCCCATACCGAGAATGCCGCCACGGTTCGGATCATGAAGCTTGATCTTTCGGAGTTCGTTTCCAGTTACGGGTTCTTTGAGCTGATAGTGACGGGCAAGAGTTGAATTAGCGAAGGTGTAATCACTATTGATGAGTTCGGTAATAGGGCGATTTTCACGAATGAGATGGGTGAAAAATTCAATGCTCTCATAATACATTGAGCGGCGGAGTTCGGGAGTAAAGCTAGGAAAGCGTTTGGGGTCGGGATTGACTTGGTCGATCATTTTATCGAACTCAAGCCAACGTCCGGCGAAGTGCCGGGAGAGTGCGATAAACTTGGGGTTAGCGATCATACGGAGGGTTTGCTCATGGAGGATCTTAGGGTCGCGGAGCTTCCCCTGATCAGCGAGTTTGAAGAGTTCGCGGTCAGGCATGGACGACCAAAGGAAGTAGGAAAGGCGGGTGGCGATTTCGAAGTCGTTGAGTGGCCATTCGTCCTTTCCGGGTTCGTCGTGTTCGGCACGGAAAAGGAACCGTGGGTTGACAAGAAGGGCGGTGAGAGGTGCCCGGAGAGATTGCTCGAAATCTTTATCTTCTTGTTGTGCACTGGCGAAGGCCTTGAGAAGTGGGTCAAGGTCTTCTTCGCTAAGTCGGCGGCGATAAGCTAAGGTGGCGTGGTAGGTGAGAACTTGTCTGGCCGCAGATTTCGGCTCGTTCTCGGCATCGGGTAGTTTGAAAATGACTTTCTTTTTTAAGGCCGGATCAGCATAGACCGATTCAATTACCTTCTTAGCGGCCGAAAGATATTTTTCGAGCAGAGTGGGGGTGGAGAAAAGAGCGTCTGCCATGTTGTCGAAACCTTCGCCACCTGCGCCATCAGCTGGGAAATCTTTGGATGGGTTAAAATTAACCCCGAAAAGGTCACGGACCGTGTAGTGATACTCGTTACGATTGAGGCGGCGTAAAGTCGTGCGCCCGGCGCGTTGGGGGACGTCTCCGGATCTCACACGCTCGATCACTTTGGAAAGGGCCTTGATCAGCGTTTCACGTTCAGCATCAGTAGGCTGTATATCTTGGTCATCGGGTGGCATTTCCTCGTGTCCAACCTGGTCGATGATATTTTCAAGGAGCTGGAAGTTTTTAAAGGCGTCGTCGATCGAGTCGATTTCGTGAAGAGTGATTCCGCCTTTTTGTTTATCGGGTCCATGGCAGGAAATGCAGTGCTTCTTGAAGATCGGATGGGCCTGATCGGCAAAGCGATCGGCAAAAGCGGAACCAAAGCAGCTAATAAAAATAAAAATGGAAGTGAATAAACGCACTTTGGATGGGATACGGCAATTTTGGCGTCAATGTATCAGGAGAGATACCTCTTGGCGGCGGCGATAATTTGAGTAATTTTTACTGACCATGATAGCGCGATTTTCTGCAATTTTCTCGATTATTTTTGTTGGGATAGCTTGGGCCAAGCAGCCTAATGTTTTAATTCTTTATGCTGATGATTTGGGATTTGGAGATTTGGGCTGCTATAATAAGAAGAGTCGAATCCCGACTCCGAATCTGGATCGCTTAGCGAGCGAATCAGTGCGATTTACCGATGGACATTCTTCTTCTGGAATTTGCACTCCATCGCGTTTTGCGATGCTAACGGGTCGTCATCATTGGCGTGATTTTCATGGAATTGTGAATGCTTTTGGAGGTTCGGTTTTTAAGCCCGAGCGGCTGACTTTGCCGGAGATGTTAAAGGAAAAAGGTTACAAAACAGCTGCGATTGGGAAGTGGCACTTGGGTTGGAATTGGGATGCGATTCGGAATAAGGAGGTGAGGGCGATCACGGTGCAAGAGGGTAGAAGAAAGAAGCAACAACTCGGGCCGGAAGCCTTTGATTGGACCAAGTCAATTCCGAACGGTCCGCTGGATCATGGATTTGATTATTACTTTGGCGACACCGTTATTAATTTCCCGCCCTATTGTTGGATTGAAAATGATAAGGTAGTAAAGGCACCCGACACCCTCATGCAGACAGGCAAGTGGAAGAAGATTAAGGAAGGGGGGTGGGAGTGTCGTCCGGGGCCCATGGTGACCGGTTGGGATCCTTATGAAAACATTCCGACAACCACAAAAAAGGGCGTGGAATATATCGAAAAGGCTGCGGAAGCCGAAGAGCCGTTTTTTCTCTATTTTGCCTACCCTGCGCCGCATGCGCCCATTATTCCGAATGATGAATTCGACGGGAAATCAAAGGCAGGGCCTTATGGAGATTTTGTTTATGAGACCGACCACTCGATCGGGCAGCTTTTGCAAGCGCTCAAGGATTCTGGACAGGCCGAAAATACGATTGTCATATTTTCGGCAGATAACGGACCCGAACACTACGCTTATGCGAGGGATGCCAAGTTTGATCATTGGTCGGCTCATCCCTTTCGAGGCTTAAAGCGTGATGCTTACGAGGGAGGTCATCATGTTCCTTTTATGATCAAGTATCCTGGCGTGACGATGGCTGGAACGGTTAATGATGCGCTTGTTTCCCAAATCGATATCATGGCGACTTTGGCTTCGGTGGTGGGTTATGATCTCCCCGAAAAAAATGCTGCTGAGGATTCGCACGATCTTTTACCACTTTTGAAAGGTGAGGTGAAATCGATCCGAACTAGCCATATTCACAATACCTTCGACCACACGTGGGCTTTTCGTGAGGGTGATTGGGTCTTGGTAACTGGAAAGAGTGGTCATCACTCACGAGTGACTAAGGAGTGGTTGAAGAAGCATGATTACCCGAAGGTTGAAAGTAAGCAGCCTCGGCTTTTCAATCTCAGGGAAGACATTGGACAGCGTAATGATCTTGCCGCGAAACATCCCGAGAAGGTGAAAGCGATGGAGACCTCATTGGCTAGAATCCGCGCGCAAGGCTATTCGGCGCCGAGGCTAAGAAAGTGATTCAAGTAATGAGGGACGCTTGGCTCTTTTGATTTAGAAAAAAGACAGATCTGATGCCTGACCCGAGCGACATGTTTGTAATTCTGCGTATGTCTCTTTGCCCTTCGAATGAAATGTTGTTATCCACCCCGAGGCTAGAGTTTATCTTAAAATCTAAATCTCAAGGCGGCGCCTGGATATTTCATTCCCCAGTAAATCGCGCTCAGCGAAAGTTTCTCGTTGATTTTACGGCTCAAGGAGAGGTGAGTGTCAGTGCCGCTATACTGGACCATTAGAGAGGCCTCCTTGTGAGAAAAATTGATGCCAGTAAGTGGCCGTATTTCGTCTAGGCGGTCAATCCAGACGGCGCCCACATAGGGCGAGGGAGTGATGTTAAGAAATTTAAGGTGGGGCATCGCTTTACTCACGGTAGCGAAGTAGGAGCGTGATTGCGTTTGAACTCCCTTGGAGGTAAAGTCATCAAAACTTGTCCCAAGCAGAATCGCTGGCCGCCATCCTCTTGGGTCCTCGCTCACGAGTCGATAGGTTGCGCTGAATTTTAATTGATCAATCAGCGGGCGATAGTCAAAGCCCACACCTAGATCCCGGGTCGCCCAATAGCGCAGGCTCATAAATTGCTGTCCTGCATCAGATTTTTCAGGAATCCAGCGTGCGGTTAGCACAAACTTGTAATGATTTGCCACGCCACTCACGGTGCCGCCTTCGCCTGGTCACATCGGTCAGGCAGGCACTGCTGAGACCAGTCCTCCATCGTCGGGATCGATTACGGTTCCATCTTGGCAAACTTGAGTTTTAGGCCCGACGGCACTCAACCATCGACTGAGAAAAGGAATTTTACCGCCAGTCGGCTGACTTGGCGAATTGAAGGCACTTCTCCTATCATCAGGTGCTCTCTTTGCGAGAGGTATTAACGCATCTTGTCCATGGCTATTGGATACCATCGAAAAAAACAAGGCGGCGCCAAAAAGGTGAATGGGTGTTAGTGGTTTCATAACGCTCTTCGAGAGATAAAGGTATTGGGCCTTCGAGCAGAAAATGCAGCGTGATCCATTACGGGTTTTAAGCTTCGGGCGATTGCCTTTAGGCGTAAGGCCATTAATTTTTCGGTAGCTCGATAGCTTGGTTTTATCGGAGGAGACACTGCCACTAGCTATTACATTGGCAGCTGTTTTCGCAACAGCCCGTGCCCGAAGCGTGACCACTCGCGCAGGCTTCACTGCAGAATTCTTTGCCATCTAAGGT
>DCQM01000156.1:9817-11721 GCA_002323895.1 Akkermansiaceae bacterium UBA1518 | reverse complement strand
ATGAAGACTCTGCAAAGGCAGAGTCTTCTTTTTTAAAATGAAAATCTTTAAAAGATTAGGCCATATCATCGTAGGGCTCTTTGTTGTGGTCTCTTGCCGGAATGCCGAGGTGTCAGAGACCGATGATGGAAGCGATTCAAATAGGTTCGGACAAATCGAAGCTTCCACCAGGAATCAGGTGTTACCGGGAGAAAACGGGCGCAGTGAAAAAGGACAGGCAAGGATTGCTAGTTTTGTTTCTACGTTGAAGAGCATCCCAGATCACCAAGAAAGGAGGGACTCTTTTGCTGAGATCTTGTTAGATCTCCCTAACGATGAGCATGATATCGCTATCGAAGTGGTGATCGATGATCTCAATTCAGAGGACCCTGCAAATTTGGTCCTGGAGTATCTTGAGATAAGTAGCCTGATGTCACCCGCACTCCAGTTACCGGGAATCGTTCGGCTTTTGGAGGAGCCGAAGTTACTGCCCTTACAACGGACTGCGATGGAACAGCAGTTACGCCAAGACATCGGGATACCCCCGGATGAAATTGTGAGGGATTGGCGGCTCCCTGTGGGTGATCATCTCAGGAAAAATAAGAGCTTGATATCCGAGTGAGGTTTTTGCCTTAAACATTAAAGCGGAATTCAATCACATCACCGTCCGCAACGACATACTCCTTTCCTTCGATGCGCAGCTTTCCAGCATCGCGTGCGGCGGCCTTACCACCGAGTGCGACAAAGTCATCATAATGAACGACTTCGGCCGCGATAAATCCGCGTTCAAAATCTCCGTGAATGACTCCTGCAGCGGCTGGAGCCTTATCTCCTGCAGTTATAGTCCAAGCGCGTGTCTCCTGAACCCCGGTCGTAATGTAAGTTCGAAGACCGAGGAGTTGGTAAACTGCTCGGATGAGGTCGGACACCCCTGAGTCACTCACTCCCATATCACCGAGAAATTCTGTAGCCTCCTCGGGACTGAGTTCTACCAATTCTTCTTCGATACGGGCGGAGATGACAATGATCTCTGCGCCGTGGGATTCGGCAGCATAAGCTTTCACCTTTGAGACGAGGGGGTGTGAATCAGGGTTTTCAATCGCGCCAGAAAGTTCATCTTCGTTCACATTGCAGGCGAAAATAGTCGGTTTAGATGAGAGGAGAAAAAATTCTCTCATCAGTTTTTTCTCATCCTTATTGAGTTCAGCAGTGAGCGAAGGTTTACCGGAATCAAGGTGGGGCAGAAGTTTGGAAATGAGCTCGACTTCAGCCTTGGATTCCTTGTCACCCGACTTGGCTTTCTTTTCGCGTGACTGTTTCCGTTTCTCAAGTGCAGCGATATCGGCTAAGATAAGCTCGGAGTTGATAATTTCGATGTCACGGGTGGGGTCTACAGTGCCAAGTTCGTGAATAATGTCATCGTTCTCGAAGCATCTGACAACTTGAACAATGGCATCGACTTCTCGGATGTTCGCGAGGAATTTGTTTCCAAGTCCGGCTCCTTCCGAGGCTCCTTCGACAAGTCCGGCGATATCGACGAACTCGATAGCGGTGGGGATGACTTTAGTCGATTTTGACATTTCTGAAAGCGTGTCGAGACGTGAGTCAGGGACAGTGACCATGCCTACGTTGGGGTCGATGGTGCAGAAAGGGTAATTTGCAGCCTCGGCGTTGCGGGTCCGAGTGAGGGCATTAAAGAGGGTGGATTTACCAACATTGGGCATTCCGACAATTCCGGCCTTGAGCATGATGAGGAGGCTTTACCGCAGGATTGCGGCAGTGGAAACCCCCAACTCATCTTAAGGCAAACTTTTATTGGTAATAGCGATTTCCAGAGGGAGTAGGACCTGAGTGAGAAGAGAAGGGATCAGTGACGAGAGGTTCGGTCGGTGAAAATAAAATAGGAGCGCAATATGTGTCAGTGG
>DCQM01000156.1:7939-9420 GCA_002323895.1 Akkermansiaceae bacterium UBA1518 | reverse complement strand
GGTCTCTAGTCTGGACATTTTCGTTCTAGGGGTTTGATTGTCCCGCAATGTCAGATGTTTATGAGACAGATCGATATGTTGGGGAGTATCTCCTTTTTCATTATGGAAAGCCTAAAGAAATTTTACCTTGGGAGCATGGTCCAGTCGCGGCGCTAGATTTTCCGGTTCGGACGGTGGGTTACTTCTCGAAAGGTGGTGTCGGTCGTTCTTTAGACGTGGGTTGCGCCGTGGGAAGGTCTTCGTTTGAGCTCGGCAGGACCAGCAGTGAGGTGATCGGGATCGATTTTTCGAAGGCATTTATTACAGCGGCCGAGAAGATCGGGGCGGGAAAAACGCTTTCGTGCCAAAGATTAGAGGAGGCAGGGGAAGTCACGACGGTGAATGTTTCGCGGCCCGGTGGGACGGATGGAGACGGAATCACTTTTGAAGTGGGTGACGCGATGAATTTGCGGGATGAGCTGGGGAAGTTTGATCGTGTGCATGCTGCGAATCTTGTTTGCCGCCTTCCCGAGCCCCGTCGATTTTTGTCAAAGCTCGCTAGCTTGTTGCGAAATGGTGGTGAGTTAGTGTTGGCGACTCCTTGTACTTGGCTAGAGGAATTCACACGGAAGGAAAATTGGCCTCAAGGGCGTACTCTTGACTGGCTTAAGGAAGAACTCGCGAATGACTTCGAATTGATTGAAGTGGCCGATGAGCCTTTTTTGATTCGAGAGACTGCGCGCAAGTTCCAGTGGACGGTCTCAATGGTGACCAAATGGAAGCGTGTTGAGCGTTAATCGGGGTGAGTTCAAAAAGTTGATAAAATTGCCAGACGTCCTTAACGAATTTTTTTGGTTCGGCTAGGTTTTGGGTTTGGCTTGGAGATGCTCTAGCAAGCTTTCATCTGGTAAGATATTGCATAAAGTTGCAAAAAAACAATTTTCTCTTGTCTGGTGTTTTTTTTAAAATAGATTGCATAAAGTTACATCAATCCAATCCTTGTGACTAGGGGGAGTTTTATTGAGCTAGCGAAGAAAAAGAATCACCAATGGCACCTTTGACTTTTACCCCTGAATCGAGAGAAATGAGCAGGACAATCGAATTTGATCAGGTTAATGAATGGGAAATTCGTGACGGACGGGATTTTGCGGTGATTGACCATCTTGAGGAATTTGATCCCTTCTTTCTCAGTATCGCCACGGTGACGAATCAGTGGTTATTTTGCAGTAGTAATGGTTCCTTGAGCGCTGGCCGGGAGAACCCGGAGAAAGCGCTTTTTCCTTATCTGACGGTCGATAAAATTCTGGGTAATTGGAACGAAACAGGCCCATTCACTGCGATCGTATGCGAAGGCGAAATCTGGCATCCTTTCTGGCCTACATCGATTCACACTACACCGATTCGTCGGCGTCTCCTGAAGAGTTTTCTGGGCGAAGAATTAATTTTTGAAGAGTGGAATGAAAACTTAAAGCTTCGTTTCAGCTATCACTGGCAGCTCTCTG
>DCQM01000156.1:0-7549 GCA_002323895.1 Akkermansiaceae bacterium UBA1518 | reverse complement strand
ATTTTAGGATCGTGGACGGTCTTCAGGATTTGCAGGCGCCTGGAGTGAGTCAGCGCTTGCATCTAGATTTAAGTTGTCTTGCTGATGCCTACAAAATGAGCGAGGTCTGCTGCGAAGGGCGTTTGTTGATTCATCGATTGGCTTCTGGAATCGTTGATGCTCCAATCCCTCTCGAAAGCCTAAAGGCTACAACCGTTTGGACCACCGGTTTTTCAGAGGCTGAACCCTTTTTGTCCCGTCGTGATGCCGAGCAGTTTTTAGAGGGTGGATCTTCCGTTGGGGGTAGAACTAAATCACGAGGAAAGCGCGGGGCCTTTTTATTGGGGGCAGATTTGTCCCTGCCGGCAGAGGAGTCCAAGGAGTGGATGATGGTTGCGGAGATTGAACAGACTCATCGTGAGGTCGGAAACTTGGTCGGGTCACTCCGTGACGAAATTACTTTGCTCACAGCCGTTGAAGAAGACTTAGAGGAAGGGCGGAAGAGCCTGCGTGAGCTTGTCGAATCAGTGGATGGGTTTCAGAAAGGCGCTGATCTCGATACCTCTCATTACCACTACCATAATACTCTTTGTAACTTATTACGTGGGGGTCTCCCTGAAAATGGATCGCTTGTTTCCGCGGCTCAGTTCAAGCACTTTGTAATTCAGAATAATCGGGAGTTAGTTGAGCGATTTGAGGGCTGGTTTTCGAGTTTGCCTAAATCATTTGAACGCGACTGGGTCATAGCGGAAGCCCGCGGCCAAGGCGATTCAGATTTGATCCGTCTCACGACGGAATACTTGCCTCTTATTTTGGGCAGGCGGCATGGTGATCCAAGCCGCCCTTGGAATAAGTTTAACATTCGGCTTCATGATGAAGAGGGGCGACCAGTCCACCATTACGAAGGAAATTGGCGCGATATTTTCCAGAACTGGGAGGCGCTCGCATGGAGTTATCCGGTTTTTCTCGACGGTTTTATTTCCAGATTTCTTAACGCTTCCACGGTGGATGGTTTTAATCCCTATCGCGTGACTTCATCGGGAGTTGATTGGGAAGTTCCTGATCCAGAAGATCCTTGGGTTTCTATCGGTTACTGGGGCGATCATCAGATCATCTACCTTCTAAAATTTCTGGAACTCAAAGCAAAGATTGATCCTGGATTTCTTGATTCGTGGAGTGAGTCTCATTTCGTTTTTGCAGATGTGCCGTATCGACTTGCAAGTTGGGAGAAGACCCTCGCAGATCCTCGCGATACGGTAGAGTTTGATCAGGAGCGTCATGATCAACTTTTGGCCAAGAAAGAGGAGATCGGAGGGGATGGATTGCTCCTTTGCGACGAAGGTGGCGAGATGATTCGAGTAGGGTTGATCGAAAAATTACTCATCCCCGCAATGGCTAAGCTTGGTCAATTGATTCCAGATGGTGGGATCTGGATGAACGCCCAAAAGCCCGAGTGGAACGACGCTAATAATGCCCTAGCCGGCAATGGTCTTTCGGTCGTAACGACGGGATATCTGCTCCGCTATTTGCGGTTCTTACAGCGTTCGATTCAGACATGTAGGCTCACTGCATTCTCAGTTTCCAAAGCGACCGAACAAGCAGTTCAGCGATTGGCTGAAGTCCTCGGTGACCCTCGCTGGAAGCAGAATGATCTGGTATCGAGTAATGATCGATTTGAGCTGGCTCAGGCAAATGGCCTTGTGATGCAAGATTATCGAGATTCGGTCAGGGAAGAGATCTGTCACGAGGGGAGTCTTCCTGCCTCTGGTATTCTTAGCTTCTTGTCTCATGCGATTGATGCGGTGGAGGGAGTCTTGCAATCCAACCGAAGACCGGATGGACTTTGGCATGCCTACAACGTGCTAGACGCGCGCCCAGGAATTCCGGAAATGAAAGTTCAAAACCTTCAGCTAATGTTGGAAGGTCAGGTCGCGATTCTCAGCTCGGGGTTCCTTGAGAATGAGACTGCAGTGAGGTTATTGGAGGATCTGGCCAAGAGTGATCTTCGTTCGAAACGTCATCCGACCTATTTATTATATCCCGATCGCGAGCTCGCCGGATTTGATGAACTTAATCGAATTCCTGATGCCGACTTGAGAGGTAATCAACTCCTCGCTTCGATGGCGGAAAAAGGGGATGAGCGTCTAGTTTACGAGGACGGAACGGGAGCTTGGAGGTTTAATGAAACTCTGGTCAATGGATACGCGTTGACGGACTGCTTAACTCAGATCGGTGATCTTTCTCTCGAAAATCGAACGGAGATCGAGAAAATATACGAAAAGGTCTTCTCCCATCACTCCTTTACGGGGCGCAGTGGTTCCATGTTTGGTTATGAGGGTTTGGGATGCGTCTATTGGCATATGGTTTCCAAACTCATGCTAGCCGCGCAGGAAGTTGCTTTGGCGGTTTGCAAGACTGGGAAATCAAGTGATGAACTGAAGTCTCGGTCCGTCGCTGCCTATTATGCAGTCCAGCGAGGTTTGGGTTTCCGTCAAACTCCGCAAAGCTATGGAGCGTTTCCGGCTGAACCTTATTCTCACAGTCAGGGCGAGAGAGGGGCCCAACAACCGGGCCTGACCGGACAAGTGAAGGAAGGTTTGCTCTGCCGTCTGGGAGAGTTGGGAATAGACTTTGAAGACGGGCAGCTGAGTTTCCGTCCTCACCTCCTTCGAGCAGCAGAGTTCGTTGATGGCGTGCTGTCCTTTACCCATGCTCGGACTCCTTTGCAATACAAGTCCTGTGAAGATCTTGATAAGCCTAAGGCCACCGTCTTCAAAAATGATGGTCAGGAACTAGTTTTTTCAAACGGGGTTCTCGACATTGAGACCAGTTCAAGCATTCTTTTCAACCGGGGAACGGTCGCCAAAGTCGTCGTACAAATTCCCTCTAATTGGCTTATCTCTTAATTCTAAATTCTCATGTCTTCAGAAACTTCTCAAACACTCTCAACGAAAGAGAAAATCGGATATGGCCTTGGCGACACAGCTTCGAACTTTGTCTTCCATATCGTCAATGCCTTTCTGATTACCTACTATACCGACGTTATGGGCCTCAATCCAGCAGCGGTTGGGACCCTTTACGCTGTCGCCCGCTTGTGGGATGCCATTTCTGATCCGTTGATGGGGGGGCTAGCCGATCGAACACAGACCAAATTTGGAAAGTATCGTCCTTATCTTTTGTGGATAGCTGTTCCCTATGGATTAATTGGTTTTTTGGCCTTCCTTGGACCAGACTTAGACCCTACCTGGAAATTGGTATATGCCTACGTAACATACATTGCGCTGATGACGGTTTATACAGCAATCAATGTTCCGTATTCAGCCCTGATGGGCACGATGACCGGAGATCCGGCAGAGCGGGCATCGCTCTCAAATTTTAGGTTTGCAGGAGCTTTTTCTGCCCAGGTGATTATTGGCCTCGCTTTGTTTCCGATCATTAACAGCTTCGGAGGACGCAATAGCCCAGAAGCGTGGAGGACCGCTATGATCGTCTTTTCGATACTAGCGACCTTTCTTTTTCTCTATACCTTTTTTACAACTCGTGAGCGGATTGCCCCATCCAAAGAGGAAAGAGTCGATCTCGGAAAAGATCTGAAATATCTGACGAATAACAGACCTCTGATCGTCATGTTAATCGTGGCATTTATTACTTTGGCGTTCTCGGGATTGAGATGGGGAATTACCTATCCTTACCTCAAGTATTTAGCAGATCTCGGAGATGAGAAATATTTTTGGTATTTGGATCGGATGTCAATTTTTTACGCTTCTGCGCCTATTGCACTTGTTTTTGGGCTTTTGCTAACCAAGCCGCTCTCTAGGCGGTTCGGAAAAAGAAATGCCTTGATTGGATTGACAATGATTAACGCATTTTCGGTGATCGCGTTTTACTTTGTGCCGGCAAAAAACTTTGAGCAAATCTTTTGGCTGAATCTTGTTAGCGCGTTTTTTGCGGGGCCAATGCCTGCATTAGTTTGGGCCATCTATACCGATGTCGTTGACTATGGCGAGTGGAAGTTTGGACGCCGAATCACGGCGCTCACTTTTGCCGCTGCGATGTTAGTTCAGAAGGCTGGGTTGGCTCTCGGGGGGTGGGCTGTTGGAATGCTCCTCGCTTACTTTGGTTATGTTGCCAATGTAGAACAATCTTCTGAGTCGGCGCATGGAATTTTGCTGATGTTTTCAATTATCCCTGGGGTCCTCACTATCCTATCAGGTGTGGCCCTGTTTTGGTATAATTTGGATGATGAGGAGGTTGAAAAAATCGCATTGGAACTCGAGAAGCGTCGCAGCGAGGTCTAGCCTTTCGGCGTCTCTACGGTCTCACCCTCGATGAGCGTTCCGCTTATGTAAATGCTTTGGCTCCCACCGAAGCGTTGGCGGATCCGTGAAGCGAGTCTTTCTGCGCCTGTCATCCCAATCGCTCGGAAAGGGATATCAATCGTGGTGAGGGCCGGCCGATCGGCACTCCTCTGAATTCCATCAAAGCCAGTGATTGAGACGTCTTCTGGGACCTTGAGTCCGTGGTTTTCAAATCCATCGATAAGATCGTAGCCTTGGTGGTCGGCTGCGCAGACCCAAGCGGTCACGCCTTCCTTGGTTCTCTTTATTGCCTCGTCGATACCACTGGCGACCGAGCCAAACGTCCGGGGGAAAATCCCGATGATGTCGCGATTTGAGACCTTGAGTTTTTTCCGAGCCATTTTTTCAACAAAGGCACTGTAACGCCGAAATGACCAGCTAGCTGCGATGGTATAATCCCTCGTGTAAAACCCGATTTTCCGATGTCCTTTAGCAATCAGTTGATCAATCACCGTAGAGATCCCCGAGCTGTGATCTACATCCGCACAGTCAATCGATTCATGTTCAAGTTGGTCAACGAGTGAGACGAGAGGAAGTTGGTGGGAAAGCTCTTTAATGATCGAGTCCGCGAAGGGGTAAATCAGGAGCACTCCTCGATTTTTTCGCGACTTCAAACTTTTGATCTTGGCGAAAGCCGGATCGTCAATACTGGTTACCGACGGTGGGATGAAGTCAACATCGACATCGACTTGGTGGGCTTGCGCAAACTCAGAGACGCCTACGAGAATTTGTTCGCCTGGGCTTTTGTAGTCATCCCGAAAGTATTCTTCGGTGTCACTACAGATTAAAACGTTAAAATTAACCCTCTTCTTTGCCTTCTTGACCGCTGGACTTCGAGATTCAAGGTGAGTATAGCCCATTTCAGCTGCCAGCTGGAAGACCTTGGCACGTGTCGTGGCATTGATGCCCGCATGATTAGTGAAGCACCGTGATACGGTGGCTCGGGAGATCCCGAGCTGATCAGCAATGGCTTTTTGGTTCACTTTGGGCATGACAATAACTTTGATCTTCGTTGGAGGATGAGAAGAGAATGCTCATCGATAAGCAGCATGGCAAGAATCAGAATCAGGGAGGTTTTTTGTATATGCAATATTATGCAAATATAATTGACCAAGGTTGAGTTGAAAGCGAACCTCTCATGGGGATAATCGTTAGGAAACCCCGCCCTTTTTATTATGAAGAAACAAGCTAAGTATTCATTCCTTTTTTCTTTTGTTCTAGGCTTGGGGGCTTCCGTGAATGATGACGCGAAAGCTGATAGTGTGAAAGTGGGTAATGGCAGTTATTCTCTTGTTCGTCCGGCGGATTGCGATCCTCTTCCTGACACAATTTACACAACACCGTCAATCAAGGGAGCAATTCCAACCAACCAGTGGTGGAGCTCTCTTGTTTGGGAAAAATATTCGCAGAATCTTTTCCCTCATCCACTCGCAATCAATTGTAATCAACGGGGACTTGCTCTCGCTTATCCGGGATCTGGGATCGTGGGTGCAGGCGGGCATATCATGGGTGGCGGGATCGGTGAAACTGGCGATTTTTTAGTTTTACATTCAAATGTGAAAAATTTTTTGGATACCCGGCTATCTGACTATTCCGATTGGTTCATTACCGCTGAGTTTCGACAGGAGGAATCATTTTTACGTTCAACCTTTGGGCATGGAAGTCCCTACGTTTTCAACCGTATTGAGGGAGGGGACCCGATACTCAAATTTGCGCATAAACCAATTGTCTGGAGCGGTGAGGAAGGTGACTCGATTTTGGGAGTTACGGTGAGGGGAAATCATTACGGGGTTTTTGGAGCAAATGGATCGAGCTGGACCGGAAGTAAGACTGACATTTTTGTGAATCAATCATCTAAGGGATATTTCACGGTGGCTCTTTTGCCCAACGCTACAGAGGCTACGCTGGCTCGCTTCGCAGAGTGCGCTCACCATCATGTGATCGATACTCGTTTTTCGTCGAAACCTGTGAATGGTCAATTAACGACTAAATATCGCTTTGAAGTTGAGGCCATGGAGGGGAGTGGAAAAGGCACCTTATTTGCTCTTTATCCACATCAATGGAAGTATTCCCGAGTAGCGTTAACTGGCGAAAGCTATCGCTCGGTGCGCGGAGAAATGAAGTTGGCGATGGGAGATGGTTTTGAGACCTCTGTTCCTATTCAGGGGCTTTTACCGATGCTTCCAGCCGAGGGGATTTCGGATAAAAAACAAGTGATTACTTATCTTAAGAAGGAGGCTGCAAAGCTTGGAATGCCGTTTGCCGATACTTATTGGGATGGAAAGTTTCTGGGAAAATTGGCAACCCTAAGTGGGGTTGCGGAAGTGGCTGGTGCGGAGGAGTTACAAAAGCTCTTTATTGATGAAATCCGTCGTCGACTCGAAGACTGGTTTCTTGCGTCGAAGGGCGAACAGTCACCTCTTTTCTACTATGATGAAACTTGGGGGACATTGATCGGCAGTAAGCCATCATATGGAAGTGACGGGCAAATCAATGATCATCATTTTCACTATGGCTACTTCATTCGGGCGGCAGCTGAGGTTGCGCGTCTTGATCCAACATGGGCAGAGAAATGGGGTGGAATGGTTGAGTTGCTCATCCGAGACATCGCCTCTAGAAATCGTGAAGATCGGCTGTTTCCATACCTACGCTGTTTTGATGTCTATGCCGGACATTCTTGGGCTTCAGGGCATGCTAAATTTGGTGATGGAAATAATCAGGAGTCTTCCTCTGAATCAATGAATGCTTGGTATGGCTTAATGCTGTGGGGGGAAGTCACAGGAAATACCAAACTTCGGGATACTGGCATTTTCCTCTATAATACCGAGCGGACCGCGGTTGAGGAATATTGGTTTGATGTCTCGCGTACAAACTTTCCCAAAGATTTCCCCGAGGTGGCTCTCGGTATGATCTGGGGTGGAAAAGGATCTTTTTCTACCTGGTTTTCCGCCGATATTGACTGTATCCACGGGATCAATTGGTTACCCTTTACGCCCGCTTCAATTTATATGGGGAGGTATCCTGATTATGTAAAAAAGAATCATGATCGGATCGTGGAGAGGAGAGAGAAAGGAAATGATTACAATAATGGGTGGGGCGATTTGGTGGTGATGTTCAATTCGTTGCAGGATTCAAGAATGGCAGTCGATTACCTTTCAAGTCATCCCGACTGTAGTCTCGAGGAAGGCAATACTCATGCCTTCATGTCCCAC
>DCQM01000125.1 GCA_002323895.1 Akkermansiaceae bacterium UBA1518 | reverse complement strand
AAAACCTTCACTCGGGGTCCCTTTCCGACCCGCCGCAATCCAAGTGTAGTTTCCTGGGCCTTCTTTAATGAGGCGATGAACTGGCCAGCTTTGGCCTCCATCAAAACTGACCCAAACCGTAATATCAGTCCGGGTCTGTCTATTTCCTGGGGAACTAAAGAGAAGGATGTCCCGGTCCTCATAAGGTAAACGTAAAAGTCCTGCCTTACACCCGTAAACGTCTGGTGGGCCATCAAATAATTCATCATCTTCATGCTCTCCTACCCATGTTTCACCGGCATCATGACTATAAGCAATGCGTCGGTTTCCTGGACGCATGTGAGTTCTTGAATTGTGATAAATCTTTCCATTACTTAGCTCAACTAACCCAGACTCCCCGGTCCCGCCTATCGGAAATGGTGCTGAGGAACTCCAACTCTTACCTCGGTCATCACTATAAAGTGCCATAGCGTAGAGATCATTGAACCGTTTCTTATTCTTTCCCTTATTTAAATATTCTGGAAACACTCTTGCCGGCATGATTAGCCGACCTTTTTTAGGTCCGTATTTCATCGTTACCCCTGGGTCACAGGCTCCATTAGTCGCAGGCGTCCAGCCGTCTTTTCCTGGTTTAATTTGAGTTTCTTCCATCTTCCAAGTTTTGCCATGATCCTTACTTCGGAAAAGTTTTTGCGCGGTTTTTAGAGTCGTCATAAACACCATGATATCTCCCGTCACCTCATCAACCATGACATTACCTAGGCCGGTCCAATTATTATTTGGATACCTTCCATCATCACTCATGTCGCCATCAACTTTAATCATATCCCCCACTTTCGATTCCTTTGTCCAAGTTTTGCCCCCGTCAACGCTTCTCTTAATACTAATATATTTTGATTCATCAGTACCAGAACCATGACCTTTGAATACAAGAACCGATCCATCCATAGCAACGACGACTTGCCCCGTCGGAACTTCCTCATCCCAGACTTGAAAGAACGGCTGCTGCTTTACAATGTCTTCTGGGATTTTCATGGATGATTTCTCTGCAAAGAGTGAGCTAGTCAAGCATGAGAGAAAAAGAACACTTTGAAGTCTCATTGAATTAATTGATTTTGATTTCATTATCTTTTTCAAAATTAAAGGTTGGGCTACTCATCCTAAGTAGAAAAATGCTGGGGCTGCTAGGAATTTGTTTTTGGCTGGATGACTTTGAATCCACCTTCGAACCGGGGCGGAGGGAGTGAAAAAGGGGTTGATGTTTGGAGGCGGTGCTGCCGCCAAGGGCGAGAGGCTAGAGCTTAAGAGGAAGGCGAGAATGAAAAGAACAGCACTGCGGGGTGGTAGTTGCCCTACCATCATATGCAACAAAAGGTAGGGCAATCGCGCGTGCCTCGGCGAAGCGTCGTAAAGACAAGTCCTCGCGATGCCGTCTAATTTAATTACGGGTAACATACACATAATAAGCACTCAGAATCGTGCTCTCTCCGCGAAACCAGGTATGCAATGCGATAGGACCCTTTTTCAGCTGTGCCGTAAATGTGATTGAGGTGTCATTTGGTCCGACAGATTTATTTAAACCTTCAAAGCGATAGGGTCTTTTATCTCCTATATCCAAATGATGGTAATCACTCAGGTAGAAACTAGCCGTATCGATATCCATAGCACCTTGACCTCCTTCTGATGGAGCGATGATTGGTCGATCAATTTCTTTAGGCCAACGACGCAATTCAAAGTCGTATTCGCCATCTTCTGCCACTTCCAGCATCCAATAACCGCTTTTTTGCTGGCCGACACGTATCTGCCTTTGTTGATCGATGAACACATCCAGCCATTCACAACCGGTTAGACGCGACGGATTTTCATGCTCACTGCCGATAACTACTCGTTGCACATCATTAGCATGCGGTCCGACATCCGCCCACCATTCGTCCAAACGATTTCGCAATTTCGCTAGCACCTTCGGATGTTTATCGATTACATTGGTGGCCTGCAAAGGATCGGTCTCAAGATTATAAAGCTCACGGTCTTCCAAAAGTCGCCAGCGCTTCCACAATACCTCTCCCTGATTACGATACATCAATGTCTGAGCGAACGGGGTCGGATAGTTCACGAAACCTGGCATCCGACTGTAATTGATCACCAACATACGATCTTCGGGGACAGTCGTCCGCCCACGTAAAACAGGAGCTAGGCTCATGCCATCGAATTTGCAATCGGTCAGGATATTGCAGAGATCCAACAAGGTCGGCAACATATCCTGAACTTGAGTCAATCCATCGATAGCCTGAGGTTTTGCTAAACCTCCGTTCGGCCAACTAATGAGACAAGGAACTCTGTGACCACCTTCCCAGAGTTCTGTTTTCATCCCGCGCATTCCCGCATTGTAATAGAGAGGCCCATGGGTGCTTCCATTGTCTGTCTGAAACACGACTATCGTATCATCTCTCAGACCTTCATTTGAAAGAAACTTCATCAACGCGCCCATGTTGGTATCGATATTGCGAACCATGCCAAGATAGTCGGCTAAGCGAGCCTTGAGCCCCCTGCCCATATTCGCAAATTCTTCTTGAGCCAAGATTTCGGCAATCGCCTTCTCATCTTCTTCTTTTGCAACCAAGGGACCGTGAGGCGTATTCGGCGCAATATAAGCGAGAAACGGTTTTCCCGACTCTGCCGATTGCTTAATGAAAGATAAGGCTTCCTCAAAAAAGACATCCGTACAGTAGCCTTTGTACTGCTTGAGTTTCCCGTTGTTTATATAGGTATCATCAAAGTAATCATTCCCCCAATAATCAGGAACCGATCCAATGTGGGACGAAGGAAACCAAACCGTCTCGTCAAACCCCCGATCTTCTGGCCTAAACGGATAGTTGGCGCCTAAATGCCATTTCCCAAAAATGCCAGTTGTATAACCTGCATCTCCAAAGAAGTTGGCCATGGTAGGTATTTCAGGACGCAACAACGCACGCCCACTACTCACATTGGTTGCTCCATTGCGGGCCGCATCGAGGCCAGTCATTAACTGACCTCGGGTTGGCGCACACATCGGGGACACATGGTAATCCTCCAGTCGCAAACTCTGACCATGCAGACGATCAAGGTTGGGCGTTTTTAGAATGGGATTACCATGGGCCGAAAGTTCTGGATACCCCTGGTCGTCGGTCATGACGACAATCACGTTCGGCTTCGCCAGCAATGAAGCGGTAATCAGAAGGAAGAAGAGCGCAGATCTGAAGAAATTCATTTTTAAACCTTAGGCTTTTGGAGTAACACATGTAAGACCAAATGGAGGGGTAACATCACTTTCATCCCCGGAAGCGTCTTTTCCTGTTACACTGCGTGTTATCTCTTATGCCAATGAAAAATGCTCGTTTAACCTTCTGTGTCCTCCTGACCAACCCCCTGCTATTCCCTCTCACGGCGAAGCCGTCAATGGATGAAACAATACGTTCCCCGAACGTCATCGTGATCATGGCCGACGACCTAGGCGCTGAGGGGCTTAACTGCTATGACAGCACCCTCTATACCACGCCTCGATTGGATCAGATGGCTGCTGAAGGCGCACTCTTCAACAACGCCTACTCTACTCCCCTCTGCACGCCCACCCGCGTGATGATCATGACGGGCCAATATCCGAATCGAACCGGCTTCCTTGCGCTCATAAGCAAAGACGCAGGTGCGCGCATGCCAGCGAAGCTTAAAACCTTTGGACATTACTTCAAGGATGCCGGCTATAAAACAGCCATCGCCGGAAAGTGGCAGCTTGGCAAGTTTCACGAACATCCAAATCAGCCCGTAGAGCACGGCTTCGACGAATATTGTATGTGGACCTGGCAGAATGCAGAAAAGAAAACGAGCCGCTTCTACGAGCCCGAGGTCTACCAAAACGGAAAGTTCATCCAAGGAAGCGAAACGGATTTCGGCCCGGACATCTACACCAACTTTCTCCTCGACTTCATTGACCGCAGCAAGGATGACCCCTTCTTCATTTACTTCCCCATGGCGCTTGTTCACTCACCCTATGTTCAACCTCCTTCTTTAAAGGAACTGGGTCACTCAAAATACCCGGAAGACCTTGACGATAATCATACCATCAACTTCGGCCACATGATCACCTACATGGACATGATCATCGGCAAGTTCATGGATAAGCTCAAGGAGCACGGCATCGACGACAACACGCTTCTTATTTTCACCGGCGACAACGGTACTGGCCGTTCGATTACAAGTACACTCCCTGGCATGGACCTGCCAGGCGGCAAAGGCAATATGATCGAGTCCGGCACACGCGTGCCCTTACTCTGCTGGTGGCCGGGAAAAGTTCCTGCCGGCGAGCGCGATGAGTTCTTCTGCCTCGTAGACGTCTTGCCGACAACTGCCTCTTTGTCCGGCATCCCTGTAGATGATGTCGTCGACGGCATGGACCTATCGCACAATCTACTCAAGCAGGACGGCGACGACCGCGATCACGTGCTGATGGCCTACAAAAGTGACCGCTTCGTCAGAACAGAGCGCTTCCGCCTCCACTCAAATGGGAACTTCTACGACATTCCGATCAGCAGTAACAAAAAGCGCTACAGCGAAGAGCTCAGCACTAACCCCGAGCACACTGCAGAAAAGAGCCGCATGCAGAAGATACTAGACGATTTCATGAAGATAAAGCCGCCGGAAGACCAGTATCTAGGACTCAGAGGCAGCAAAAGCAAAGAGCCGAAATCTGATAAACCCACCGATAAAAAAGCCGCCCGACAAGCTAAGAAGAGAGCAAAAAAAGCGACTCAACAATAACTGCTAGGAATTTGATTGATTGCTAGGAATTTGCTTTTGAGG
>DCQM01000126.1:3733-9119 GCA_002323895.1 Akkermansiaceae bacterium UBA1518 | reverse complement strand
CGTTATACTGACTGCTAGGAATTTTCTTTTGGCGGAAAGGTTGCGGAAACCCGGGTTTGGCGGAATACATGGGGGAGAAAGGGTTTTTTTTGCAATCCCAACAGCAGGACAGGCCCACCTGGGTTGACCTCGACGACTCCTTTCTCCCGTTGCTCCTCGAACAACAGAACGGTTCCGTCCATGGCCACCGTGATACTACTAAACAACACCTTTTCCTCCCACAGTGCAAAAATGGATTATCGCCCGACTATTTCTTCGGCGGGGAAGACCGTTGAAGGATCAGCGAGCCCTTGGGCCAAGACCGGGTAATAGTGATGTTGAGATCGAAGTATCCCGGCTTATCCTCCAGAGGCTTCAGATACTGAGTCGCCTCAGCTCCGTCGATGATCAACTTGAGATCGACCAGGAGGGGGTGGGGTGCGTCGCCCTTGGCCCGGAGAATCAACGTATACTGTCCGGGGCCCTTGATCCATGGGGAAAGATCGAATTTTTCTTCTTCGCCGGTGGCTGCAGCAAGTTGAAGTTCAATGGTGTCCAGTGGCAGACCAATACCTGTCGCGGCGGCCGCAGCTTTGACATGGTAAGCAGCGAGTTTGCGAACGACCGGTGAGGCCGACGCAGTGATCACACGGAGCCGAATTTTTTCCACCGAAATTGGGGGGAAACGGTCGATCTTTTTGTGGCCGATTGCAGTCCCCTCACACAGCTGCTTCCAACTACCTTTCCGGTAGCCTTCCAATACGTAGGAACGGATGCGTTCGCCATGGGCGATATCTTCCATCGTGATGACGTGGTCGACGGTCGTGGCTTTGCCCATGTCCAGTTCGATGGAGGTTCCGCGCCCATCGGTTTCCGCGAGGCTGCGGCCAAACCTTCGGCGGACTTCCGCTCCAAGCTCGGCCCCGCGCTTGAAGTCAGCATCCGCGATTCGGCCTGACCGGTCGGGCGAATGGTTCAGCAGGAGAACTTGTCCGTGACCAACCGAGCGGTAGTAGGTATCCATGAGGACATCCAGGCTCTTCAGCGAGGCGGATCCCCACTCGGTTTTGTCGGAGGCCCAATGCCACTGCCCCCGGATCTTGGTATCACATTCAACCGGCATCCAGACGGTCCCGTCCGGCTTTCCATGAACCGCCGTGCCGATTCCCGACCGGGCTATCTTGGTCGAAATGGCGTTCCAGCAGGGGTAGGGCGCAAAGCCATCCTCGTTGCCAACCCAGCGGATATTTGCCTGCGGTCCCTGGAACACGACGGCATCCGGCGCGTGCTGGCGGATCAGGTCGCCGACTTCCACCGCCAGGCCGCCGTCGAACCAGATCTCCGACATCTTGCCGTAGCGGGTCAGCAGTTCGGTGAGCTGCCGACGATAGATTTCTTGGTAGCGTTTCTGGTCTTCCGGTGTGCGACAGCGCCCGCCGCCAGCGGCACCGTGGACATGGTCTTGCGGCGAAAGATAAACCCCCATCGGCATACCTCGTTTGCGGCACGATTCGGCAAGATCCGCCACGACGTCGCCCTTGCCTCCGCGCCAGGGCGAATTACGAACGCCGTGTTCGCTCGTCTCTGTCTGCCAAAGGCAGAACCCGCCATGGTGCTTGGCGACGAGGACGATGTACCCGGCTCCCATCGCTTCGGCAGCGGCCACCCATTGATCCGTGTCGAGTTTCTTGGGGTTGAAATTTCTGGGATCGAACATGTGCTCCGGCTTGTCGGGCATCTGATGCGATTTCACTTCTTTGGCGCGGTACTCCGGCACCGGCCAGTCGATGACCCAGTCGAGAAAGGTACTGGGTCCAAAGTGGATGAACATGCCGACCTCGTAATCGTGCCAGATAAGTTGTTGCGCCGAAGGAAGAGCGAGGCCGTTGCGTGGGAGCGGGCCGGTGGAAAGATCGTCAGCCCGCGAGCTGTCGCTGAATAATGCGAGTGTCAGGCAGAGAATTATTGCTAGGAATTTGCTTTTCACGTGGGACTGACTGCTAGGAATTTGCTTTTGGCGGGAAGGTCGCGGAAACCCGGGTTTGGCGGAATACATGGGGGAGAAAGGGGAGACTTCGACCGCAACGAAGCCGAACGGGACCGATTCAGGGAACTTGGATACGAACCCGGTAAAAGGCCCGAGACGCCATAGTCTCAGTGAACTCTCTCAACCCCACGGCGCTAGCCACGTTGGTCCAATTTCCCGGCTGAAGATCGAGCGATGTCTCAACAATGTAGGTTAATGAGGGATTGAAACCTGTCCCCGACCAGTCGAGACGGATCTCATTGGTGCCTGCAAGGTATTCGATGTCGACCTTAGTTGGTAACTTTGCTGCTGCAGTGATTTGAACCGCACCACCGCCTAGATCATCAACGACCAGATCCAATCCTGAACTGGCGTAAATAGCGCCCTCCAGTATCAGGTTGCCAATATTGTATCGGTTACCATCATTTTCGGTAACGGCACTATATTGAGTCTCAACGATAAAAGTACCGTTAGCTCCGATTTCAATGGTGGCATCCCGGGCAAGGCCGAAGCTCTCAAACTGATAAGCGGTAAATGTTCCGTCATACATCACTATGAAAGCGGGATTTCCAGTGTTGTTGTCGGGGAACTTATAATCCACCGTTGATGTAAAATTGCCGCCGTTGAGTATGACCCTGCCCGCATCACCAATACCACCATCGTGATCCACTCGGGCATCCGCAGTCACCGAGCCGCCAGCGACTATCTCGACGTATCCCTCTGCCTGATCAAGGATTGCAGTTCTATCGCTCCAGGTTTCCTGGCTGCTTATTACAAAGGGATCATCATCGTCTATTGTGAACGTATGCTGGTTTGTACCAAGAATCGCGTTGACGGGATTGAAAAGAGTGATTTGCACGGTTTCGGCGCCTTCGCTGATTGCGTCATCATCAATGGCAATTACAATGTTCTGGGTTGTCTGAGTTGCACTGAGGGTCAATGTTCCATCAGCCAAAGTATAGTCACTGTTTCGGGCTGCGGTGCCACCGGTCACTGTATAGTCGACTTCAACAACCTCGCCCTCAGGATAGGCTAGGGTCACAGGAATAAGAGAAGTATCGCTGGACTCCAGTCCCAAGCTTATTACCGAAGCGAAACCAACAGTGGGGACCTCAGGCCCCGGCCCTTGCGCAGATATCTGGACCGCGCCGCCGCCCAGATCCTGAACGTCCAGAGTTAGTCCTTCACTCGCGTATAAAGAGCCTTCCAATATCAGGTTACCAACATTGTATCGATTACCATCATTTTCGGTAACGGCACTGTACTGAGTCTTGATAATAAAAGTACCGTTGGCGCCTATTTCAATGGCGGCATCCCGCGCAAGGCCAAAGCTCTCAAACTGATTGGCGGTGAAGATTCCGTCGAGTATCCCTAAGTAAGCGGGATTTCCGCTGTTGTTGTCGGGCAACTTGTAATCCACCGTGGACGTGAAATTACCGCTATTCAGGATGACCCTGCCAGCATCACCAATACCACCATCGTGATCTACCCTGGCATTGGCAGTCAGCGTGGCGCCGCTGGTTATCTCGACGAATCCGTCTGTCTGATTAAGTATCGCAGTTCGGTTGGCCCAAGTGGTATCTGTGCTTATGGTCGCCGCAGACGTGCTCGAACCCCAAACGGCCATTAATAAACTAATTATTAAAAGATTTTTCATACCCGACAACTACCAGACTTCTGGTCACTGGCCAAAGGTAAACCATCGGGTGTTAGCTTGTAAACTACTGGGGGAAATCTCAATTTTCCATCGCTCTTTCGGGCTTCTTTTTTGCCAAGCTGCCCCGATACTTCACCCAAAGTTCTCGCCAGACTCACAATAATAGCTCTTTCCCAATTTGCGCCCGACAGGCATTCTGACGGCATGTTGTCACTGAAGAAGCTGAATACAGCATCCGTAAATGGTTGCATCTTGTTGGTCCTCGCTACTGTCCAGCCCGTGATCTCTGCAGAACTTCCGGAAGAAAAACCCCTGTGGCCCGAAGGTGCGCGGGGAAACCCGATTCAATACGAAAAAGCCGAGGGAACACGCGCTAACGATCCAGCGCCTGGTTCGCCTTCCGAAAAGAATCGGGTATTTCGCAATGTCTCAAAAGCAACGTTTTCGATTCATCGACCAGATCCGGAGAAGGCCAACGGTGTTGGATTGGTGATCTGCCCTGGGGGCGGGTACACAGACGTATGGCTGGATCGCGAAGGGCATGATCTCGCACTCCGCCTGAAAGAACACGGAGTAACGTCGCTGGTTCTGAAGTATCGCACCAACACCAGGGGCCTGAATGATGCGCGGGCATTTCCCTGGGACACCTACTTGCCCGAAGTCGTCGCGGATGCCCATCAGGCTTTGCGCACATTGCGACTCCAGGCCGATGAACTGAGAGTCGATCCCAAACGCATCGGCATCTGTGGTTTCTCTGCTGGCGGTCATCTCGCTCTCAGCGCCGTTCTACATGCGGCCGAAGCAGATGCCACCGCGCGTCCTGATTTTGCAGGCTTGCTCTATCCGTGGATCGGCGGCCCACCGCTGAAAGATCCCGCTGGAGTCAATTTTCCTCCAACGTTTATTATGAATGCCGCCGATGACAAATTAACTCCAGCCGACAAGTGTACGGAGTATTTTCTGAATCTACTCAAGGCTGGAACCAGCGTAGAGTTGCATATTTACAACAAAGGCAATCACGGGTTCGATCTCGCGACCGGACGTGCCGAATCAGCTGCACTGTGGCCAGATAGCTTTATCGCATGGCTCAAGGACATCGGTTTCGCGAAGAACTGACTTTCACTCGCTGCAAGAGGTACATCTGACTGCGGAATTCTCCAGGCGGAAGTCCCGTCGTGATTATCGCTTAAAGGAAAAAAATGGTAGGGTTTAGGGTGTCCTAACACAGATGCCGAGCGATCTTCGCGGGATCAATTAAAGGCGCTAGAACGGTAGTGGATTCACTCGCATTGAGGGCCTCTGCGGACGTCTCTGGCGGCGGGGTATCTTTGCATCCCGTGAGGATAAAGAGGCTTAGGAAAGCAGTAGCGTGCGCATGTTGGGAGCGTTCAGCAAGTGACGCTAAAAAGCCTAACACGCGCAAGGCTTATTACTCAGCCTCTTCCAGTGAATCGACTTCTTCGCCTTTGCTGTTCCAATATTTAGAAGAAATAACCGTGCTGTCTTTGTAGTTTATTTCTGTCCGGTTTTGCCCGTTTTCATGCCATGAAACCGTAAGTCCATCTGGCTTGCCGTCTTTGAAGTTTACTTCGGACTTTTTTTGCCCTTTTTCGTACCAAGTTGTCCAGAAGCCATCATACTTGCCATCTTTGTAGCCTGCTTCTGCCTCTTTCTGCCCGTTTTCGTACCATTTCACCAAGGGTCCATCTAATTTTCCTTTCTTA
>DCQM01000126.1:3007-3423 GCA_002323895.1 Akkermansiaceae bacterium UBA1518 | reverse complement strand
TTCTTATAAGTCCCTTTTTCCATCTTCTGCCCGTTTTCGTGCCATGAAGACATTAATCCGTCCGGCTTGCCGTCTCTCCAGTTCGTTTCGCTTTTTTTGTTTCCGCTTTTATACCAAAAAGTTGACAGACCATGTTGTTCGTTTCTTTTGACGTTCACTTCTGACATCTTGTTTCCGTTGTCATACCAAAATTTCTGTAGCCCTTCTTCTTTACCATCTTTGTATATCCGTATCTCCTGTTTTTCCCCATTTTTATGGAGGGCGAAAGATTTACCTGTGTAAGGAAGATGTGAGCCTTTGAGATGAAAGATGCCGTCTATTTCTTCCAGTTTGTTGTAATTAACACCAATTGTTTTAGTAATAACCGTATCTATTTCAACTTCCTTAATATTTGATTTTTTGGCATTAACGCCATC
>DCQM01000126.1:1206-2686 GCA_002323895.1 Akkermansiaceae bacterium UBA1518 | reverse complement strand
GGCATTAACGCCATCTGATTCATGGGTATTAACGCCATCTGAGTCCTTCTCTCCACAGCCAATCGTTAGGATGACAAATGCCATCACGAGTAGTTGCTTCAGTGTTGAGGTAGCGGAGTTGTTAGAGAGCTTGGAGTGTTTCATATTTGTGCGTGATGATGCCGAAGTGAACTGCCGCGAGATATTACAATCCAAGAGGGACTTTATAACGAAGAGAATACGGCTTAACCCTTCATGCGTGCTAGAGGTTGCCTTTGTGCCACTAGATAATCTTCGGGCCAACTCTGGACTCAAGGCCTCGCAATACTCGACCCCAGTCCTCGGACTGATCTTCCTGAAATTCGCCGACATTAACTACCGCCGCCACGAAGAAGTAATTCAAGAAGAGTTTAACAGACTCAAGGGAGGCCGCCGAATAGAGAATCCGTAAGGAGGTTTCGAAGATGAATTCCCGCAAGTAACTTGCATTAGAGCCTAAAAATACATACTTCGTGATCATGACTATGTTTCTGCGTCCAACAATCACTGCTTTCTTCTTTCTCCTAATGGCTTTGAGTGCCACGCGTTTCTCACTCGCGGAAGATACCAAGCCTGCAAATACCCCTGGTGGAAAGATTGAGGTTCTGCTAATCGACGGCCAAAACAATCACGACTGGAAAAGATGTTCGCCTGTGATGATGACAACGCTAGAGGCTACTGGCCGATTCGAAATCGAGCAGGCAACAGTATCTAAGAGTCAAGTTGCTGACTTCAGCCCTGACTTCACAAAGTATGATGTCGTTCTTTCCAACTACAATGGTGCGTCATGGCCGGAAAAGACCAAGGCAGCATTTGTTAAATATATTCAAAATGGCGGCAGCCTTGTTGTGGTTCATGCCGCCGACAATTCTTTCCCTAAATGGAAGGAATTTAATGAAATGATTGGTCTCGGCGGTTGGGGCGATCGCAACGAGAAAGACGGCCCCTATGTTTATTGGAAAGATGGTAAAATTGTAAGAGATGATTCCAAGGGAAGAGGCGGTTCCCATGGTAGCCATTGGGAATACAAGGTGATAGTTCGTGAAAAAGATCATCCAATTACACGCGGATTACCTACTGAATTTTTACAAGCGAAGGAGGAACTCTATGACCGCCTTCGTGGTCCCGGAAAAAATATGACGATCCTTGCAACCGCATTTGCCAAAGGTGGCTCTGAGCGGCACGAACCCGTATTGATGACCATCTCTTACGGTAAGGGGCGGATTTTTCATACAGTCATGGGGCATAGCCACACTTCCATGAAAGGTGTTGCCTTTCAAGAGACGCTGATCCGAGGTACGGAATGGGCAGCAACAGGGAAGGTTACGTTTCCCTCTGTAACTGCCGCCGAACTTCCTGTGGATCGTGCTGTTTCCCGGGATCCGAAGGATATCAAGCCTGCTCATTGATTTTAACCATTATACCTATAACCAAATCTCTGAAGTGTGAACCTACTATCATC
>DCQM01000126.1:0-865 GCA_002323895.1 Akkermansiaceae bacterium UBA1518 | reverse complement strand
ATAATTATTCTGGCATTCACGAGTGTGATCGCTTTTTCATCAGCCTCATTTGCCGATGAGAAGAAGAAAATTGTTTTTCTCGCTGACGGAGGCAAGAACTCCAAGACTCATGCACATGAGAGTGGCAATGCTCTTCTGGCCAATGCTCTGGAAGAAAGCGGGCTTGGTTTTGAGACTTCCCTTCATAAAGGCTGGCCGACTAATGCGAAAGCCTTTGATGGAGCGGATTGCGTTGTTATTTTCTGCAACGGTGGTGGTGGACACCTTGTCATGAAGCATCTCGACCAGTTCGAAAAGTTGATTGATGACGGTGTGGGGATTGTGTGTATGCACTATGCGGTAGAGGTTCCCAAGGGGCGTTCAGGCGACCTTATGCTTGATGCTACAGGTGGCTATTTCGAGACTCACTGGTCGGTGAACCCACACTGGAAAGCGGAAATTACGACTTTACCAAAGCACCCGATCACTCGTGGTGTGAAACCCTTTACGCAGGACGATGAATGGTATTACCACATGCGCTTCCAACCGGAAATGAAGGGCGTAACGCCCATACTCTCTGCCCATCCGCCGCAAAGCACCATGAAGCGGAAAGATGGCCCACACTCTAATAATCCGCATGTCCGCAAGGCAATGGCGGAAGGAAAAATCCAGCATATCGGCTGGGCTTACGAGCGGCCTGATGGCAAGGGGCGGGGCTTTGGAACCACAGGCGCGCACTATCACCATACTTGGGATAGTCATGATTGGCGCACACTCATTCTCAATGCTATTGCATGGACTTCCGGCATTGAGATTCCAAAGAAAGGTGTTCCATCAAAGCCGAATCCCGTGAAAGGTGGCGGAAAGTAACTGCTAGGAATTTGCT
>DCQM01000210.1:3263-6016 GCA_002323895.1 Akkermansiaceae bacterium UBA1518 | reverse complement strand
ACCACTAAGTGCTATCACGAAAACGGAAAAATGAGTTACCTGAAAGGCCACGGACCAAATCGGAACGAAACGACCTGGCACAAAAACGGCCAGCGGGAGAGCGTAACGAAATATAAAAACGGGAAGCTTACCTTCAGGCAGACATGGAATGATAAGGGCAAAGAACTTGAGGAATTGCGACGAATGCCCGATTAACCATGTCCAAACAGGTTTCAGGAAGGATGAGCCGCTCAGGTAAATCAGGCGAGGGGCGCGGCCACTTGTAGGATTGCTATCAGGGGCTCTCGAAGACCAGAAATGATCGCTCTCGTCGATGTTTGAATCGGAAATAACAATTTTGTACAAACTTTCCTTTAAAGTAATATTCCTAGTATGCGTTCAGATGTTCTAAAGCGGGTCGGTTTCCGATCCAGTATCCTCGCTCTCATTTTGAGTCTGTCCTCGTGCGGTTATTCATCCAATCCCCTCGCGGAGGCTGCGATGATTCCAGCAAGCGCGGCCTTTATCGTTGGGGGTCTCGGTATTGCCGGCCTTTCACAGGCGATGAGCAGCTTCGAAACCGAAGACCGAGTGCGGGAATCGAAACCCAAGAAGGATGGTCCTTTCACCGACCATTGGCCAAATGGAAAGAAGAAAGCGGTAGGTAGCTATAAAGGTAAACAATTGGACGGTCTCTACACTGCCTACTACGAGAGCGGTAAAAAAAAGAGCGAGGTAATTTATAGGTCAGGGAAAAGAAATGGACCTCACACCTCATGGCACGAGAATGGCCAAAAGTCCTTAGAAGGAGTTTTCAAGGCGGGGAAGCCGGAGGGCGCAACTAAAAGCTATCATAAGAACGGACGCATAAGTCACCTTGAAAGCGGTAGCCCAAATGGGACTAACACAGCGTGGCACGATAACGGCCAGAAGCAGCGCGTCTCCACTTATAAAAATGGCAAGTTGATCTCCAGAAAAGTCTGGAACGAAAAAGGTAAGCTGACCGAGTCGTTGCGGCGGGCTCCTCAATGACTGCTAGGAATTTGCTTCTGGCGGAAAGGCCGTGAAGAGCGGAATTGGGTGGAGTTCATGGGGGAGAAAGGGGGTGGAGTCTTAGCTAGCCCCGGGCCCGTTCCAGAAGGATGAGCATAAGGAAGGAGTAGATCAGGTTAATTTCTTCCTGGGGTGAAAGGTCTGCGAGTTTTTCGATGGTGAATTTCCCTTCGAAAAAAGCGGGTTGCTTGCGCACGCGCATGACTGGTGTGCCGTCGGCGCGGGTGGCAATATAGGTCGGGTGGCAGAAGTATCCGGTCAGGAATCCCACAATCGGGATGCTGCCGAGAAATCCGTCTAGTATCCTAGTCCATGGATTTTCTTCCTGAATTTTAAAGTCGGCGAGCTCGTTGCCGGCTGCAAACACATCATATCGAGCGCGCCAAATCGAACGCATGCCTTGCCGACCAACGGAGCCGAGGTCTTTGCCTTCATGGTCAGTAAAAAAGTAGCGGGCCGACCAGTCAATCACCTTGTTTGCCTTGATGCTTGCGATCTGCCGGGTTTTGTTCGGGTCAGAAAACACTTGGATGTCCTCCTTAAATTTGAACAGCTTTTGTTTGACGTAACAGATGGGGTTGTTCTGGTTGTCGTTGACAATGACTTGGGGGGCGACGGCGATGATTTTGAAGCTTAGGTTGAGAGGGTAAATCATGAGTGGTAGAGGTTGATGTTAGATTAGCCTAGACACAAAAAATGAGGGCGTCGAGACCTCGCAGTAGCTTGATGGAATATCCTTTCCTAAGCCCCGTGCTGGACAAGCGCTCAACACATGCAATTTTGGTCGCACACTATGAGTGAAGAAATCTGCTATTTGATCAGTGACAATGGTTCTTACCGCCCAGAGGCAACTCTCAGCTTACGTAGTCTTGCAGAACGATTGGGTAAGAAGGTAGGCGAGACCATTCATCCGGTTTCTCTTCTCCACTCGACCAAGATTTCTCCCGAGAAACTCAATGACATCCCGGCGGAGGTTTTCGAGTCCTTCGTAATGAAGAAACTTGGGGAGGGCGTTCGCAGATTCCATGTGACCCCCATGTTTTTTGGTCCCACTGCGGCCATTCTTGAATACATGCCTCAACGTGTGGAGGTGATGCGTGCCACCTGGCCCGACCTTGAAGTGCGCATCAGTCCCTGCGTGGTCGATTTGGATGATCCGGGTGACGAGCGCATGGCACAGATCCTCATCGACCAGATTCATGCCTCCCGTGAGAAGCGCGGATTCACCTCCCCTTCTATTGCACTCGTGGATCACGGCGCACCTCGTATCAAGGTCACTGAAGTGCGCAACCATCTAGGTGAGCAAGTTCGCCGGCTTCTCCCAGAATGTGAATTTCCCAAAGTCGTGGCCTGTTCCATGGAGCGCCGTGATGGTGATGAGTACGCTTTTAATGAACCTCTCCTCGAACGCGTCATCGGCACCGAGGGTTTCCACAACGAAATCATCGTGTCTATGCTCTTCGCCTCACCCGGCCGCCATGCGGGACCCGGCGGCGATGTCGCTAAGATCTGTGAGGAAGCAGCCGAGTCCCATCCAGACCTCCAGTGGCAGATGAGCGAGCTCGTGGCCGGACACGACGGCATCGTCGACATCTTGAGCGACCGCTTCGCGGAGGGGAAGGCCTCCGACCCAGTTTCTTGGGAGGGTGAGATCCCCAACTGGGAAGCCCCGAAGTAGCAAATTTCGGGTTATACTATTGGGAATTTGCTTTTGGCGGGAG
>DCQM01000210.1:0-2920 GCA_002323895.1 Akkermansiaceae bacterium UBA1518 | reverse complement strand
GGAGCGGAGGGCGGGGATGCGTTCGGTTAGTCTCTTTGGATCTTATTTTTTGGCAAGTATCCCAATCTAATTTTAAACTCTCAAAAAGATTTTCTTTTTATACATCATATAGAGTAATGCCCATTGAACAATAATAACTCCTATCCCTATAATGATGCCGCTATATTCACCAAAAGGAATGGCAATCCAACCAAATAGACCGTTGCTAATTCTGCCGAAACTAACAAATTTGCAGAGCAAATAAATGGTAATAGAGTTCATCCCGAAAACACTGAAAAGCAGTGTCCATTTCTTAAAACCTTTCACATCAATAATGAAGTAAAAAATGGCAAATAATAAGGAGCCAATGCCTGCTGTTAAAAGATTAAAGGGGATAGTCCACATTTTTTTAATCATTGGATAAACAGGGCTTAATAGCAGAGAAAGAACTATCAAACTCAAACCAACAAGAGCAATAATCATTGATTTCTTCTCACCCTTCATATCAAAACTTCGGACAATATAACCAATAAAAGCTCCCATAATGGTTATTGAAGCTGCAGATATTACACATAAAAATCCTTCGGGATCATAATCTGTTCCGTGTAATCTTCCGGGAGTTAATATACTGTCAAACCATGCATTGATCGACGTTGCACGTTCAAACGTCCCTGAGCCATGGCCCGGAACGGGGACAAATAATTGCAGTATAGAGATAGACAGAATTAGTCCTGCCAACCAATAAAGTTTGGTTTTGAATTCTTTGGAATAAATAAATACCAGTGCTGCAATGAAATAAGAAATTCCAATTTGACCAAGGACACTTGCAAAACGAGCATCTGAAAATCCCTTTTCCGTAGCTCCGTTATAAATAATTCCAAGTCCTACCAATAAAAACATCCTTATCGAAATCTTTTTAAGGAGTTCTATTTTGGCTACTCCTTTTTCCAGTTTTGAACTTATTGAATAGGGTATAGAAACTCCCGATAAAAAAATAAAAAAAGGGAAAATAAAATCATGTATCCTAAAACCTTCCCATCCAACATGCAACATCTGATCGAACAACCAATCATCTCCGGCAAAATCAAATTTATCGCATATCGTTTTTATCAAGCCTGTTAATCCTACCAATAATAGCATATCAAGTCCTCTTAATGTATCTAAAGACAACAATCTTTCTTGAGGTTTAATTCTTAATTTTTCTGTCATAATATTAATGATATAAATGAAGTTACTAGGAATTTACTTTTGAAGTGGGGCGCCGTTGAGGGTAGGGAGAGGGCTGTTTGTCCGCTGCGACTTGGCCTGGACAAGCGTCGTAGTCCCCATGAAACGGGCAAATAGGATGAAAGAAGGTTGTTTCATTGGCCTAGACTGTTGCTGGTAAAACTACCAGCGGCCGTTCGCTTAGCGAAGCAGATTATTTTTTTAATGGGAAACCAATGCGCTCCATTGAACTGAAAAGCAACTGGTGCTCCGAGGCAGCGCGGCCGGTGGGCTTGGTCAGGGGATTTTTTTCCATTGGGTCGCTCTTCACATCGAAGAACTTACCGTTGTTGTAAAGCTTGTGCTGCTGGGTCCGCACCCAGCCTTTGCCGTTTTTGCTTTCGGCAAAAGAGAACTTACGGAGATTCTTTTGCGACCTGCCAAGCAGGGCCGGGACGAAACTTTTTCCGTCCAGTTGGCCGCCGGGGAGCTCTGCCTTGGCCAATTCGGCGAAGGTGGGCAGCCAATCGCTGAAATCTACAAGTGCCTGGCTTTGGCTTCCAGCCGCGACGGTGTTTTGCCAGTTGGCAATCAAGGGCACGTGGGTGCCGATGTTGAGCAACGACCCCTTGCCGCCGGGGATGCGCTTGTTGTTTTGGATCGAGTAGACCTGCTCTTTCTCATACTGTGAGCCTTTTCTATGGCGCAACTTGGATTTCGACGCCGTGCCGTTATCGCCGGAAAAGAGGATGAGCGTGTTCTCTCGCAGATTGAGCGCGTCGAGCTTATTGACGAGACGGCCCACCATTGCATCCATGCTCTCTACCATCTCGCCGTAATTCATCCAGCGATCTTTGCCCGGCGCATACGGCACCTGCCACTTGAGGTCATTGGTTACATCGTGGGCCAGTGCCATCGAGTAAAATGCGAAGAACGGTTTACCGGCCTCGCTATTCTTCTCCATGAATTCGCCGAGAAAATCGACGTAAATATCTGGCCCGTATCGTGCTTTCAATTCGGTCCTTAATTTACCGTTTTGGTAGATCATGGGGTCGTGATAGCGTGCTCCCTCGTGCCAGCCGAACAAACTCCATTCATCGAAACCGAGCCGGTCCGGGTGTTGCGTGTCAGTTTTCATCAAAACCAGCTGCCACTTGCCGGCGACCGCAGTTGCATAACCGGCACGCCGCAACACCTGGGCGATGGTATTCTTCTCCTCAGTCTTGGGGAACGAACCCCAGCCGGATTTCAGCCGAAACGGATACTTGCCGGTGAGCAGAGCCAGGCGGGATGGATGGCAGACCGGCATGCTGTAACAGTGGTCGAATCTCATGCCGCCCCAAGCCAGCGCGTCGATGTTGGGGGTCTTCCAGCGCTCTCCGCCGTAAGCTCCGATTGGCTCACAACCGACATCATCGGCAAGGATCAGGACAATATTCGGTTTAACCGGTGCGGCTGATGCCATCAACCATCCAAAAGAAAAAAGAAAAACAAAAAGGTGAGCCATGCGGGGACTATAGGGTAGCACTCCCTTTGAGGGAATGCTGTTTTGTTACTGGCTGCTAGGAATTTGCTTTCTATTTTTGAAGGGCATCATCTGTCAGCGAGAGTTCTTTGCTACTAAAAATAGCGTGCAACATAACAAATTTAAGTTTAGAACCCAGAGGTGCATAATATAGAATTGTGCCTAAACGATTTTTCCTGATTCGGTTTCGGCAGCTCCACGATTTTGTGT
>DCQM01000223.1:48628-52633 GCA_002323895.1 Akkermansiaceae bacterium UBA1518 | reverse complement strand
AACTTCTCCCACTTTGAGTAGTCGATTGTGAGGAGACCTTCTTTGACCTGAAAGGTGTCTTTGTAATTTACGCCAAGGTCTGAGCCTGAAAACTTTGGAGTCCAGCCGTCGAGATTCTTTCCATTGAAGAGTGAAATCCAGCTCCGTTTGTCAGCCTTAGCTTTTGTTTTCTCAGCAGTTTCCTCGGCGAAGGAGATGCCGAAGGACAAGAGGGCGGCACAAATTTGGATTCTTTTCATTTGGCGAGGCTAGGGAGCCAAGCTCGCTGATGCAATGGGGAATGCGGATTTCAAGCCGTTCGTCTGGCGACCTTGCGGCGCACGATGGGATAGAGGCAAATGCTGGTAATAATAATCAGCGAGCCAAGGTAGAATCCCAGGTTGAGGGTTTTATGTTCCTGAAAAAAGAGAGCGGCGAGAGCAATTCCGTAAACGGGTTCCAAATTGTTGGCAAAATTAATGGTGAAGACACTGAGCCGCTTAAGAAGTTCGACGTATTGCGAGTATGCGACCACGGTGCAAAAGACAGCTAAAATCATGATCCAAAGCCAGTCCAGTGAACCCTCGGGGATTGGGATTGAGCCATCTTTTAGGAGAAGGAATACGCTCGCGAAGAGGGAGGCCCCCAGCATTTCATAAAAGGTAATGACGTAGTGGTTGGCCTTCTCGATGTGGAAGCTGTTAATCACCGTGAAGACAGCGGCGAGAAAGGCTGAGAAGATTGCGATGAGGAAGCCGTTGCTGTATTCTAGCTCGCTCCGGTAAATGATGGAGACGCCAATGACAGTGACTGATCCAAAAAGCATATCAACTGGGCGAAACTTTCGATCCTTAATAATGAGAGGCTCCAGGATGGCGGTCCAAAGAGAAAGCGTCGCCACTCCAATCATACAGATTGAAACATTGGCGACTTTGACTGCGAGAAAGAAGGTGATCCAATGGCCGCTTATAACAAACCCGGTGGCAATAAAAATGAGAGCGTTTTTATAGCTCACTCGGATTCGGTGCCGAAGCCAGAGAAGGATACAAAAGGCCGCTAAGCCGGTGCGCCATGCTACAATCCCCAGCGCGGGGAGTGTAAGTAATTCTCCTAGGACTGCGGTGAATCCCCAAAGGATAACGATGACCTGGAGTTTTAGATGGTCGCGTATCATAAAAGTGGGGATCGATTTAGCGAGTATCGTGCCATTTCGGAAACGCAAGGTGGCCGCTATTGCGTGTCTCCCTCGAGTTGGTATCCGGCCTTGGTCCCGACTTTGGCATAAAGTTCAATCATCTGGCGACTGGACTCGAGAAGGTCATTGGTGAGGGTCACCGAGTTAGGCTGAAATAAGAGCAGGGTCGAGGATCCACCGAAGGCGAAATATCCCTTTTCAGCTCCTTTGGCGACCTCTTGACCTGGAGTGAAGGTTTGGTGGATCGAGCCCACGCAGGTTGCGCCGATTTCCATACAGATCACGGTGCCGAAATCTTTGGTCACGAGCTCGGTGATAGTTCGTTTGTTTTCCCAGAGGTAGGAGAGCTTTTGGCGAAGTGCAAGTGGGGAGACTGAAAAGAGCGGGCCGTTAATGGTGCGAGTTTCTCCAGGGGTGCCGGCACATGGGAAGTGGAAGCGATGGTAATCAACCGGGCAGAGGCGCGAGAGTAAAAGGGGGCCGTCTTCGTATTTTTTTGCGAGTTCGGCCGAACCTAGTAGGCCGGATACGCTAAATTTTTGCCCTTTTACGAAGACCGACTCAATTTCACTCGCTTTTTCGAAGCCCAAATGGCGGCCATCGGCAGGTAGAACGACCGGTGTTTCGTCGATTAACCGGGCTCCGGGTCTGAGTTTCCGATAGAAAAAATCGTTAAATGAGGTGAATTCTTGTGGCGATTTCTCAAAGTCTTCAGCGTCGAGACCGTAAGTTTCCAAAAAAGGAGCGATTTTTTCGGTAGTTTTGGGCTTATCCATGCGGTTTCCATACCACTTTGAAAAGAAGGGGCGCTTCACAAAGCTATGTAGGGCAAGCTTTCCAAGCGGATTACCGTAGGCCCAGCGTAGGAATCCTTCGCCGTAAACTTGTTCGGTTTCCATTTCGCCCGTTTCACGATTGAGATACTTGATTGGTTCCACACCACAATCATGGCGACGAATCAGGAATTTGAAATTTGAAATTTCATGCTGAGCCATTACGTCTTCTTCAGCCATGCGAATTGTCCTAATCGTGACTGCAGCAATCTTACTTACAGGTTGTCGAAAACCTGCGTCATCTATTCATGTGACGGAAACCCGCCGCCTGACGTTGCACGACAAAGTTTATCCGGGTGATTACAAGGATGCCCCTCCAATCGGTTGGCGTCGACTTCCGGGCACCCAGTTTCGCCTCATCAATTACGTAGCGGGTGAAAATGATACCGTCGAAATTGTCGTGGGAGAAACCCAAGGGGAGCTTTTGGCCAATGCAAACCGTTGGCTAGGCCAGTTTGGGCTCTCGCCAGTTCAGTCGCTTGAATTCCTCGGCAGAACCGAAATGCTGGGTAAAAATGCTTATTTAGTAGAAGGTGATGGAACCTACAGTCCTGGAATGGGGCGTCCTCCGAAGGAGGGTTACGCCATGACTGGCGTCATCCGTGAGAGCTCCTCTAATTTAATAACTTTGAAAATGATAGGCCCCGTTGAAGAAGTGAAAAAACAACGGGATGCTTTTTTTGACTATATGAGAAGTTTCGAGGCGATTTATGATCACAAGATCAAACCCTCGAACGGTGAGGTGAAAATTGAGACTGGGGGGGGAGCAGAGTAGATCATGCCAAAAAAATTTAAAGAGATGTCATTGGGTCAGCGCATTTTCCGCATTGCGGCTGGATTTGAAATCGCAGTGGTTTGCTTGTGTTTGCTTTTTCTCCTGACCTTCTTCGGCACGATTGAACAGCGATGGTTTGGCCTCTGGACAACCATTCATAAATATTTCGATTACAACTCTATCTTTGTCTTGCCCGAACGGGGTGACGGCAAGGTAATTTTCTTTCCGCTTCCTGGTGCCTACTGGGTCATTGTTGTCCTCTCTATAAATATGTTCCTTGGGGGTATCATCCGGGCTCGTAAAGGATGGCGTAAAGCGGGGGTCTTGGTCAGCCACTTTGCGATTCTCTTCATGCTCGTTGCTGGCGCGGTATCCAGTGTTTATAAAGAAGAAGGAAATATGAGGGTCCTTCAGGGTGAGAAATCCGACTACGCCCAGAAGCTATTCAAGCATGACATCGAGGTCTTTGCTTTTGATGAGGAAGGAAACCGTGAGAAGCCTGCTATCATACGTTCAAAGACTATCAAGGCACTCGGAAAGGAGCGCAAGCTCGAGGCCAGCTTTGAGAAATTTGATTTCAAGCTAAAGATCGACAGGTATCTTCCCTACTCGGAGCTTGCGTTGGATTCTCCCACCACTCAGCGGCCGAATAACGAAGAAGTTGTTGATGGGTTCTTACTTGTCGAAGTCGATAAGGACACCAAAACCGAGGAGCGTAACATGCCTGGGTGTTACGTGAGCATTAAGGACGAGAATGATGATTTAATTCAGCGACTTGTCCTCTGGGCTGGTAACCCATATCCGGTGACTTTTACTCACGAAGGGAAACGATACGGGGTCACTTATTTGATGGAGATTTGGCCCATGCCCTTCGAGGTCGAGTTACACAAAACCTTTGGAGAGAACCACCCTGGGACGGAAATTCCGAGCTGGTTCCAAAGCAATATAGTCAAAGTCGATGGTTCGAATAGGGCCGATTACGAAATCGTTATGAACGAGCCTGCCCGGCATGGCGGCTATACTCTCTATCAGGCTGGTTTTACTCGAGCAGCGGAGGGAGAAACCCCTTCCTCAACTTTCGCAGTCGTGAATAATCCTTCTGACAAGTGGCCAGAGTATGCCTTGTGGGCTTCGGCGGCCGGACTTCTTTTCCACTTCATGGCCATGTTGGTTCGCTTCATTGGTGGAAGCGCCAAGAAAGGACGATCGCAAGCGCCTGTCCC
>DCQM01000223.1:0-48276 GCA_002323895.1 Akkermansiaceae bacterium UBA1518 | reverse complement strand
ATCGCAAGCGCCTGTCCCCAACAAACCTTCAATCTATCGAAAATCGTGAACCAAAATCCACCCCCCATTCCAGCCCCAGTCAATCAAGGGCTCAAGCAACTTCGTTGGATTTTGGTAATCGCCTTTTTAATCGGTGAGTTTGCTCTTATTTCTGTTGCGCTGCGTGGTGCTATTCCTCCGGATGAAACCCGCGAAGTGAGTGCCTACAGTCCTTGGAGTGAGGAAGTTCTCAAAGTCGCGGAAGCGATCCCGGTTCAAGAGGGTGGCCGTATCAAGCCGCTACGGACCTACGCCCGGTTTAAGATGATGTCTTTCCACGGCTCTCTTACGATGAAGGTCAAATCCGGAGGAAAAGTTCATAAGATCGGTCCAGTGGCGTGGCTACTCGATTGTATGTTCCGGCCAGATCTTGCCGATAAACTACCGGTCTTCCTGCTGGATGATACCGAGATCTTGAAGCCCTTCGGAATTGAGGCGGAGGATCGACGAGCCCGCTTGAGTTTTCAAGATCTTGAGAATGGTGGAGACCCGGAGGAGAACGGATTTACCCAGCTCATCAACCGCGGGCGCGAATTACTGGAGAAGCAATCGTCGAAGGGCGAGGGTTCTCTCAGTGATGAGGAAGAAGAAGTGGTGCAATTCGCGCAGCTTGCCTTGACTTTCACTGGCCTTCGAGACTCGATGGATATTATAAGAGGGGGGCTTCCTCCTCTCGATCCTGCCCAGTTGGCTTACGTTGACCAGGAGATCTATCAAACGCTAAGAACAACGATGGATCCTAAACAGTTTGGTTTTTGGCTTCCAATCTTACCCGAGACGGTTCAATCGACGCAACGACTAGAGACTCCGCAGGCCCGGGAATTTGAATATGAACTCAACCGTCAGCTTACCTTTGCTCGGTTTGGGCCAGCTTGGATTCCACCTCAGCAAGGTGAGGAAGAAGAGTGGCAAACAATCGAAGCTAAGGTAACGAAGTTTCTCAAAAAGGAACTCACTGACTCAGTTGAGATCCTGAAAGATTTCAAAAAATTGGAGGCAATTAATAAGGCCTCGGAGCGCCCGAATAGTGGTGAGTTCTTGGCTGCCCTGAAAGATTGGCAGACCAGCTTGGTAGATCGTGCTGCCGATCGTGGGGAAGGTGATTCCGTTGCGTCTGAAGTCAGTTATTATCGCCGAGACTATTTTTCGAAGGGACTGGTCTATTTTATTTTGGCATTCCTGGTCTCAGCAGTCGGATGGATTATCAGAAAGGGGAAAGCTGGTAAAATCATAGCTTGGATAACCTCGATTATATATGGAGTTGCGACCGCTTATGTTTTGGGTGGATTAGTTCACCGTTATCTCATTACAGGGCGCCCTCCGGTCTCTAATCTGTATGATACTATTCCGTTTATTACCGCTGGAGCGGTCGTGATCATAGCGATTGCAGAGCTTCTAACTCGGCGGAAGGTTCTTCTTTCGTTGGGAGCTGCGCTTGGAGTGATTGGTTTATTCTTTGCTGCTAGTTTTGAGGTGGGTGACGCAAAGGATAACATGGATCCGTTGCGGGCAGTTTTGGATTCCAATTACTGGCTGGCAACTCACGTGGTTTCTATCACGATTGGTTATTGCGGAGGATTGGTCGCCTGTTTCTTGTCTTTGGTTTACGTCCACCTTGCTCTGGCGGGTGTCATTAAAGATCAGAAATCCTTCCATCGATTTATGACCCGAACTGTTTATGGGATCACTTGTTTCACTCTCTTGTTTTCGCTTGTTGGAACAATTTTAGGGGGGATTTGGGCGAATGATTCTTGGGGTCGTTTTTGGGGATGGGATCCCAAGGAGAATGGGGCGTTATTGATTGTTCTCTGGTGCCTAATCATTTTGCATTCCCGATTGGCGGGTTGGATGACCGGTTGGGGGCTTCACATCATGAGTATTCTGGGTGGCTCGGTAGTCGTCTTCTCGTGGTGGGGTGTCAATATGCTGGAGGTTGGTCTCCACTCTTATGGATTTATTGAAGGTGCTTCGACCGTTTATTATTTCTACTTTGTCACACTCGTTGCAACGGGAGTGGGTGTCGCAGCTTGGTTAATTGAAAGGTCTTCTAAGAATGCGCGGGCGAAGCTCAATTGATCGATAGCAGAGCCAAGAGTCTAGAACGGTTTCATCGTTCGTTTACTCATTTCAGTCTGGCAGTCCGAAAGGGGTTAAGTTCCCTTGTTTAGATGGTTTGCTTTATGTGACAAGCGCTCTTCCATGAGATGCATTCTGTCTCTTCTTGCAATAAACCCTCGCGATGAAGCTCTCGATTTTGTCAGGGCGAATACGAAAGGGAAAACGAATGAAGCATGGGGAAATTTGCGATTCCCGAAACCGATCCCAAAGCTTCTTACCAGCTCTACAACTTTGCAGTAAGATCCGGGCGAAACCATCAATCTGTATTCCAAGGCCCCGAGAGTTGTGGCACATTTAAAGAGTCTTCTTGAGGAGTCAAAGAAATCGGGCCGAACCAGCTAAGCCTTAATCAGTGAATTGAATGAAAATTGCTCTCTTACTATTCACGCTGCCTCTTGTGGGTCATGCTCTCGATTATAAACGCGATATCATGCCGATTTTTAAGGAGAAGTGCTATGATTGTCATAGTTCGAAGGCCAAGAAAGTGAAGGGTGGCTTACGGCTCGATGATGAGAAACTTTTCTCAAAGAGGTTCGCCAAGAACGAGGTTGTCGTGCCCGGCGACTGGGATGCTAGTTACCTTTTCGTGACTCTCGTGATGCCTCAACATGAAAAGGGGGCGATGCCGCCAAAGAATAAAGGAGAATCACTCACTGAAAAGGAAATCAGAACGGTTGCCGAGTGGATTCATGAGGGTGCCAAAATTGAAGGAGGAAAAGGTAAGGCGGGTCCAGAGAATTGGCACCCCGAAAAATTGTTAAGATTTAAAAATGGTCGTGTTGTGACCGAGCAATTTGGGGAAGCGCCAAAGGTTAAGAAGCTGGAAGCAAAGTGGGAGACATGGATCAACAAAGAGGGTAAGAAAATCACGGCCCGCTTTCACGGGTTGGTCAAAGGCAAAGTGGACTTTGAACTCAAGAACGGAAAGCGGGTGCTCTATCCGTTGGAGCAGCTTTCGAGAGAAAGTCAGCTGCGTATTCGGGCGCTAGTGGACACCCCCACAATGATGTCTGAAGATGACTAGGGTTGCAGGCCATTGCCTGATTTCTTGGTATATTCCGCTAACCTTTTGATCAAATCCCGGTGCGCAGGATTGGCTGCGATGTTTTTCTTGGGATTACCTTGGAAGTCGATAAGGGTGACGTCTTCGAGGGCTCCGGTTTGATTTTTTTTACGCCATTCGGTATAACGATAGCGGTCGGTGCGAATGCTGGTCCCAAGAACTTTCCCGACGTTTTTTTTGTTTTTGAAATACTGGCTGAAGGCTCCTTTCTTCCACGGGATTTTGGGGTTTGCCAAAACTGGCTTGAGAGATACACCGTGAAGATCTTCAGGTACTGGTAATCCGCCAAGTTCACAAAGAGTGGGGAAGAGGTCGACTAATTCGGTGAGGGCCTTGGTGCGCTGACCCTCCTTCAGGCCTGGGGCGGCAATGATGAAAGGGACTTTCGCTGCGACTTCATAGGTGGTGTGCTTACACCATTCGCCAAAGTCGCCAAGGTAAAATCCGTGATCCCCCCAGAGCACGATGATGGTATTTTGTGAGAGTCCGGTCTTGTCTAGAGTTTTAATGAGTCGTCCAACCTGCGCATCCATGTAGCTGACCGCTGCTCGATATCCGTGAATGAGTTCGCGGGTTTTGGCATCATTAAGGGCTTTCGCCTTTTTCGAAATATCAGAGTAGTTTTTAAGCTCTCCCCAGGAGGATCCATCATAGGGAAGCCCATTGATCATTTTGTCGCGCGCGGGAACCTTGATCTTTGCACGATCGTAAAGATCCCAGTATTTAGCGGGAGCGTTGAAAGGGAGATGAGGTTTGGTGAAACCAACTGCGAGGAAGAAAGGTTTTTCGTTGGTTGCGTATTTTTCCAAGTAAGTAACAGCAGTTTTTGCTACTAGCCCATCGGGGTAGGCGTTATCGCTAATATCGCCACCATTTTCGCTGGCGGGACCGTTGGTACGCACTCCGGTTGTTCTTTGGATTTTTGATGCTCTTTTCTTAGCTTCTATGCCGGCGGGCGAGGCGTATTGTTTTCCAATTCCGCGGGTTGGTTTTTTTGACCAACCTTGAGGGAAGTCGTCATTGGTGGCGTGGTAAATTTTTCCCAGTGAGATTGTTTCATAGCCTTGTGCTTTGAAGTGTTGGGGGAGTGAAAGAGCATCGGGGTTCATCTTCCGCATGGGAGTTTTGAAGTCCCAACATCGAGTGGTTTGTGGACGTAAGCCGGTCATCAAGCTTGCACGTGAGGCTCCACAAACTGCAACTTGGCAATAGGTGCGTTCAAAGAGAGTGCCACGAGCCGCGAGATCATCAATATTGGGCGAGTGAATCTCTTTGTTTCCGTAGCAACGTAGTTCAGGGCGAAGGTCATCGACCGCGATGAAGAGGACGTTGAGTTTCTGTGCGCAAAATCCAAAATCTGGGAAGAGAAAAAGGCCCAATGAAGGAAGCAGCTTTTTGAGTGGGCTCATTTTTCTGATTTGAGAGTTGAGAGGTATTCGATGATGTCGCGGATTTCACGTTTTGTGAGGATCGCGCCCATGGGAGGCATGGTGGAGATGACGGGAGTTCGTTCCTTGACGTCTTCCGATACCACCTTGGTGATTTCACCTTCGGCATCTTTAATTTCAATGACTCCCTTCACTTCACTTTTGAAAAGTCCTGCGACCGACTGCCCATTTTTGAGAGTGAGTGAAATAGAACCGTAGCCTTCTGCAATCGTTTTTTGGGGTTCGACGATCGCCTCGAGATGGTGACCCCGTTTCTGAAGTCCAGCTGATTTGAGATTAGGTCCAATGTCGCTGCCTTTGCCATCCTTCACCTTGTGGCAGCGAATACATTGGGCCGCGAGGTGGTTCATGAAGAGGCTTTTCCCGCGATCTGCATCACCTCCTTCAAGAGTGTGAGTAAAATCGGGAACTGGAGCATTTATTTTCCTAACGGCAGCAGCTTCTGTGAGATCGAGCTTGAGAGAGGGAGGGCATTCCTCAAACGAGTTCAAGAGCAAGTTTAGGATAGAGTCACCTTTTGCCGAGGCGAGATCGCCTCCGAGAAGGGCGAGAGCAGTTTGTTGTTCGAGAGTATTTTCTTTAGTTGAAGAGATGACGATCTCAACTCGATCGAGTGCTGATTTTGGATTGAGTTTTGCGAGGATCTTAAGTGCCTCGATACGAAGCGAGTGGTCTTTTGATTCGAAGGCGGACGCAATACAAGCTGGAAGATTTTCGTTCTTCTGAGTGGCAAGTGCGCGGAGTGCTTCGATCCTGAGGGCTGGAATGGAGCTTTCGTTCTTTGCGACGGCGATAAGAGCTTTGCCGGGGATCTCGATCTTGAGCAAGCGGGCGAGAGCCATGGCCTCGCTTTGGATTTTTTGGCTGGGATCGATGAGAAGCTTAGTGAGATTTTCATAAATGGCATTTTTGGCTATTGCTGGGTCGCGATCCGATAGGGGACGGTAACGACCGACGATCCGGTCGAGTTTATCTGGCTTTGACCACTCGCTAAGGGCATTGAGGGCATTGAGACGAAGTTCTTCGGGCGCATCCGCTCGGATGGTGTAGTCGGTAACGCGGGCGGCGGCTTCTGGGGTGCCGAGGTGGAAGTTTGCATTGATGGCACGTTTGATGAAGCCTTCGTTTTTGATCCACTGGGTTGTGGCGAGCGAGCTGGCTAGGGCAGGTATCGCCTTTGGAATGCTCCAGTCATCATGAATCGCTCGAGCGGCTTCGGCGACAATCTCTTTGGAAGTGGAGTGGAGAAAACGCCGCACTTTGGGATCAGCGCGTCGGCGGAGAGCGACAACTGCGATTTTTTGGAGCAGTTCGGACTGCTCGCCGGCTAGACTCGCGAGCATTTCGGAGGAGGCGCAGCCGGTGAGACCAGCGATAGCGGCATGACGTTGGTAGGTGCTGCTTTCATCTGGAATGTTCCGGGCCATTTCGATGATCGCTTTGCTGCTACCTAACGCTCCGAGGTTTCCAAGTGCAATCGCGGCGTGGGACCTAACTCGGGGTGAGTTATCTTTGAGGTATTTCGCAAGTCCATGAAAATCAAAGGAAGTGCCGCCTGGATTGGGAGCCTGATGAAGGGCAAGTTTACTGGGCAGGATTTCTCCAAAGCTTCTCGCGACCTGGCTGCGAATTTCGGGATCAGGATCGTCGAGGAGTTCGAGAATGTCTCTTTTGGGGGATTTTGTGATGCGATCGTATTGACAGAGTCCCCAGATGGCGTGAATGCGGAGGAGTTTTGGTCCGCTCCTTGCAGCTGCCCAAAGTTCTTTTCGTGCGCCTCGTTTGACCAATTCGAATTGAGCTTTGAGCCGGATTCGTTGATCGGGGTGATTCAAGGTAGCGATGAGTTCGGTGGTTGCTGTTTTTGAAAAATCCGACTGCAGAAGTTTGGCGGTTAGCTCACGCAGAGGATGTTTTTCTTTTACGTCCCATTTCCAAATGGCTCCCTTTTTGTTGAGAGGGTATCCGCCGCCCCAGTCAACTCCATAGAGAGCCCCATCGGGACCAAAATTGATTCCGACGATTGGAACGCCATTCCCAATTTGCATGTCGTTGATCATCTTGAAGGACGCACCATCCTGCTCGACCTGAAAGGCCCACTGTTGCCCATTGGGAGCACTGGTATGAAAAAAGTAATTTTGCCATTCCTCTCCGAGGGCGGTACCGGGGTTGAAAGCGAGTCCAGCCGGTCCGTTGTTATAGAGACTGATGGGTGGGGTGATGTAGGCAGGCTGTCCTTTGTGCCATGGAATACTGAGGTTTTCATCCATCCATGGATTGAAAGATCCATTGCGATACTGCCAGTTAGAACGCCAACCAGCATCCATGTGTTGGACGATGTAGACGAAGCGTTCTTTTTCGCCCGGACGGTCGGAGTCGTTATCGATTCCGAACATGTTGCCGTATTGGTCAAAGGCGATTTCCTGCACATTGCGAAGTCCACGGGCATAGACTTCAAAGTTGGAGCCATCAGGGTCACAGCGAAGAACGGCACCTTGGTTTGGGTATTGGAAATGGAGCCCTTCCTTGGAGGAGGCGCCTACGCCCTTATCGCCGATCGTCCAGTAGATACGACCATCGGGGCCCACCGTGAGGCCATGCATATCATGGCCGGCGTAGGCGAGGTGGACTCCGAAGCCGTAGGCAATGGATTGGCGCTGATCGGCTTTGCCATTGTCATTGGTGTCGCGAAGCTTCCATACATCGGGAACGATAGTGGTGTAGACATCACCATCGTGGTGAAGGACTCCGGCAGCGATTCCTCCAATTTCATCGGTGAATCCTTCGGCGTAGATCGAGGTCTTATCGGCAAGGCCATCGCCGTCGGTGTCTTCGATGAGATGGATACGTTCGGAAAGGAATTTAAGGTCAGCAAGGTTGTGCTTTCCGTCCTGATTGAAATCTTTGACTCGTCTTCGGTTGGCGTTGCTGTTTTGAGAAGTGAAGGCCTTGTGATAGAAGGCCCGCTTATCGTCTGGAGTTTTGAAACTTAGATCATCTGGAATCCAGTCACGGTTTTGCCGAATGTCGAGATCGTTGGCTTTGCGTCGTTGCGTCTGTGTGACGTAGGCACGCCCTTGGTTGTCAAAAGAGAGAGCAACTGGATCAGGAACGAGAAAATCGGGAGTCCACTTCGTGAACTCTAGCGACTTGAGATTGGGCTTTTCTGCAAAAAGATTTAGGGAAAGCAGGGGAGCGCTGAGCAGAAAAAAGACCGAAAGTTTCATAGGTGATTGGCATGAACGCTAGCACCTGGAACGCGTCAGACCAATCATGGAAACCCCCCTAAATCACGCGATCGTTTCCACCGTCGATGGGGATCTGGGCCCCTGTGGTGGCTGAGAAGACGGGGCCGGCGACTGTGCTGACTAAAGCGGCGACGCCGGAGGAGGTGATCTCAGTGCTGAGGAGATTTTTTGTTTTATATTCCTGCACGGTCATACCGTAGCGCTTTGCAGACTTTTCGAGCGCTTCGTCTGTCCAGATTTCGGTGTCGAAGACGGCATCGGGATGGAGGATGTTGACGCGCACGCCGAAAGGAGCGAGCTCGAGTGCGGCGACGCGAGCGAGTTGGGTTACGCCGGCTTTTGTTACGGAGTAGGCGGAAGCGCCAGGTCCAGGAGCGGCGAAATTTCGTGAACCAATAATGATGATGCTGGGCTGTTTTTCGCTCTCTTTGAGGGCCGGGATGGAGAACTTTAGGAAACGTTGAGTCGCAGTTAGGTTAATTCGGAGATGGAGATCCCAGCTATCTTCTTCGGCATCGATGTATTCGCCGGATTTAAAGATGCCGGCGTTGGCGACAATGATGTCAAGCCCACCGTGGGTGGCGATGGTTTTGTCGACGGCAGCCTTAAGGGCGGCATCATCGGTGATGTCGCAGACGGCTCCGGAAAGCCGTTCGCCAGTAAGATTGGCGACAACGTCGGGATTGATGTCTAGACCGACGACGGTGGCGCCGTCGTTGCGAAGACGTTCGGCAGTGGCGCGGCCGATTCCTCCGCAGGCTCCGGTGACGATGGCGACTTTGGTGGTGTGGATTGGTTCAGACATAGAGTGAATTAGAAGTTTAAATTAATCAGGATGACCGGTTGCGGTTGGTTCCAGAGGTTAAGTTTTCACCTACCCTTGGGTAAGGGCATTATTGAAAAAGGCGAGGTTTTCAACCGGGTCTTCCTTGTTGAAGATGGCAGATCCAGAGACGACGAAGTGCGGCTTCATTGCCGCAATTTTTGGGATAGTGGTCTTGTTGACACCGCCATCGACACAGATGAGGAGTTCAGGTTTCCACTCAAGGAGGGTTTTAATTTTGGCGGGAATGTCTTCAAGGAAGAGTTCTTTTCCAGAGTAGGGGCCAACACCAAGGAGAAGAACGTAGTCAATCTGATCGAGGTAGTTTTTTATGAAGCTGGGGGAGGTGCCGGGATTCAGAGAGACGCCACGGAGGATGTCTTCGTATGTGGAAATACGAGAGAGGGTGTCATCGATATGGGCCGTATATTCTACAGAGAAGGAGATGAGATCTGCCCCGGCTTTTGCAAAGGAATCGATGTGTTGTTTTGGTTTGTTGATGAGGAGATGAACATCCTTAAGGAGGTCGGTCTTAAGTCCGGCGACGAATGGAGAGCCAACGGTGATATTGGGCCAGATATTTCCGTCCATGACATCGAAGTGAAGAAGATTAACGTCGTTTTCTTTCAGAGTTTGGAGGGCTGCGTTTTGGTTTCCCATGTCAGCGCTGAGAGTAGCGACGGAGAGTTGTGGGCGAGAACGGATGAGGTCGATTTTTTCGGCGCGTGTCATGTTTAGAAGGAGTTTGGGGTTGGGGAATTGAGGAATAAGTTCTGGGCTAAATTGGTTTCACCCACTGGGGCTGAAAACCCCGGGCCTTTGTTGAAAGACCCAGGGTTTGAAGGTTGGCCTGGCAGCTGGAATACCTAAAAGGCACGCCGACCGTCGCGGCAGCTAGCCGGCATTGTAGATTTCGATCGCTTCGGCAGGCTTGGCTCCGTTATGAACGACTTCTTTGACTGCTCTCATCATGGCAAGTGGTTTGTCGGACTGGAAAACATTGCGGCCCATGTCTACTCCCGAGGCTCCACACTGTATGGCATTATAGCAGAGTTCAAGAGCTTCTAGCTCAGGGAGCTTCTTTCCTCCAGCGATGACAACTGGGACGGGGCAGGCTGCCACGACGTTTTCGAAGCCTTCGGTGTAGTAAGTCTTGACGATGGATGCTCCGTTCTCGGCACAGACGCGGGAAGCGAGACCGAAGTAACGAGAGTCACGAGCCATATCTTTGCCGACCGCGGTCACGCCCATGACGGGGATCCCATATTTGTTGCCGATATCGACAAGCTTAGAGAAGTTGGCAACTGTTGAAGCTTCGGTGTCGGCGTCGCCGATGGCGAGCATGGCGGCCATAGCGGAAGCATTCATTGAGATTGCATCCTGCTCTGAGATGAGAACATTGTGGTTCATCTCGGTTAGGATCGTAGTGCCAGAATCGGTGCGAAGACAAATTGGTTTTGTGTTCTCGGCGGGGATACTGGTGCGGAGCATACCGCGGCACCCCATGAGACAGTCAGCTTCTTCGGCAAGGGGAGCAATATTGAGGTCAATCCGCTCAAGACCGGATGTCGGCCCCATGAGGAATCCGTGGTCAAAAGCGAGCATTACGGTGCGTCCTGACTTGCGGTTGAAGATACGGGACATGCGGTTTTTGATACCCCATGATGCGCTATTCATTCCCTTGAGGTAGAATGAAGAGGTGTCGGCGGGTGTGTTGAGTCCGAAGTTATCTCCGTCTCTGATGTCGTCTAGGTCAGCCATGGTATTAGTTGATGATAGGTTGGTTTGTTGGTTTTGAGAAAATGCTATTTTTTGGTGGTTACGAGGCGAATAGGGGCAACAGGATCGTCTTTGTTAGGAGTATCATATTCCCTGATTCTAGTGGTCTAACTCATTAGTTTTCGAGCTTTTCGATAAGGTAGTTGACCGCGCGCTCTACGAGTGCCTGGTCCTGAGCGGTGACGTCCATTGATTCGACTTCGATGGTGTTGGGAAGTTCCTTTTGCAATGATTCCCAGTAGACATCATCAAGCTCGGTATTGTAAAGCTCGCCACCTTCAGCGGAATAGCTGGAAACGCCCTTGAGAGGCATGAGGAATAAAGTGTCCTTGGTGGAGTGGGAAAGCTTTTCTCCGATGACCTTTGCGACTCGGCCTTGTTCTTCGGCATTGAGGCGCGGCACGAAAACGTAGGGTGAGTGCCAAGTGATTTGATGGTTTTCGTATCCGGTCGGAATTTTATTGGGCTCATTGACCAGGATACCTAGGTGTTCGGACCCTCCAGGTACGACAACCTGAGGGAGGCCAAGTTTACCAGCAACGGTAAGTCGTTCGGGGCCTCCGGCGCGAAGAACACCCCAGATTCCGTCGGCAATTTCGCCAAGACCGTAATCGAAGACCGCGTTGATGATTCCTTCTTTCATCATTTGCTCCATAGCATCACCACCTGCTCCGATGGCATGGAAGGTGATGACTTCATAGCCGGCTTCCTCGAAGAGTTTAATGGCGCGCATTGCACCTTGGGTGAGAACCCCGAGGTTAGACATGCCAATGACGCCTTTGGCTTCGCTTTTAGTAATGCATTGCTCGGATTGAGCCATGCCCCAAGCGGCGGCGGCGGCGTTAGCGAGGATCTTGCGGGAAAAGACATTGAGCCCGAGGATGTCGGATACAGCGAACATCATGGTAATGTCCTTAATGCCAACAAAGGGAGAGGTGTCTCCTGAAGCAGCAGTGGAAAGCATGACCTTTGGGAAGCCATAAGGAAGGGATTGGAGGATAGGAGCACAGGTCGATGTTCCTTGCGTGCCACCGAGGGAGACCACGGCGTGGATTTTCCCGGATTCTTGAAGCTCTGTTACAATTTTGGTGGCGCCAGCGACGATGAAAGGATTCGATTGCTCCCGGTTAGGTTTGACAAGGAGCTCTGCGAGGTTTCCTCCACCAGCAGAAATCACATCTTGTTTGGTGAAGTCGGCAGAGAGTTCAGACTCGCCAACCAGAGAGAGATCAATCAGAAGTGCTTGGCCTCCGAGGGATTCAATTTCGGACCGCATGAAGCCGGCTTCATTGGCTTTGGTATCGAGGGTGGCAAGAATGGCAACCGTTTTCATCGGAACAGGAAATACACAATACTTGGCTGGTCGTCTTGAAGAAAATGCGGTCTTTTTTGAAAATAATTGTCAGATGCGATAGCGGTATCGATAAGAATCGGAGGGTTCTTTTAAAATAAGAGTCTCAGGGAGGCTATCTCGCTAAACTATTGATGAAAATCGAGAAGTTCGATTTCAAACGTCAATTCGCCGCTAGGTTGGCCGGTTCTGGGGTTTTCTCCATACGCGAGATTCGCGGGAATCCAAAATCGTCTTTTTTCCCCTTTGGTCATGAGCTGTAGCCCTTCGGTCCATCCCTGAATCACCTGATCGAGCGAGAACTCTGCGGGCTTGCCACGCTTGTAGGAGCTGTCGAAAATTTTTCCGTCCTTGGTTTTGCCTTCGTAGTGAACTGTAACCGTGCTTAACGAATTTGGGGTGGGGCCAATCTTGCCGGGGCGAAGGAGTTTATGCTTTAAGCCGGTGTAGGTTTTTTGGACACCTGGAGGAAGTGGTGTGGCGGGCTTTGCTTCTTTCATGTTCTGGTTGCACGATATGAACGCGAGGGAGATCAACAATAATAGAGGTGTAACTGTTTTCATAAGTTGGTCGGGGTTGATGCTCGCATCACGTTGCGCTGAATCAAGGTTGTAATAATGGTTGGTTTCATATGGGTCTTGTATATTTTTGAGGCATGAAATTCTTAATTTCAGTTTCTTGCTTTACGATGGTTTTCGCATCTTTCAGCACAGCAAATCCTTTAAAAGTTTATATTCTTGCCGGGCAGTCTAACATGGAGGGGCATGCTAAGCTCTCCTCGTTTGATCACATCGGGATGGACCCCAAGACAGCTCCAATTTTGAAGGAAATGCGGGGGGAGAGTGGAGAACCGGTTGAACTTGAAGATGTTTGGATCACCTATCGAACAGGTAATGAAGAGGATCAGCCGGGAGTTGGCAAGCTGACTTCGGGATTTGGAGCTCGGAGTGTTTCGACCGAGGACGGTGGTAAAATTGGTCCTGAATTTACCTTTGGAATTTACACTAGAAAATATGTGAATGAGCCTATCTTAATCATCAAAACAGCTTGGGGTGGAAAGTCGATCAACACAGATTTTCGCCCGCCTAGTGCTGGACCCTATGAGTTCAATAAAAAACAGTTGGAGACCCTTAACAAACAGGGGGAAGACCTTGCGAAAATGAAGGCTGAGCGAAACGCTAAAGTCGGACGTTACTTCCGGATGATGATGCAGCACGTAAGATCGGTTCTAGCAGATCCAGGTAAGATTCATCCCGGTTACAATGCCAAGGATGGATATGAGTTGAGCGGATTTGTTTGGTTTCAGGGTTGGAACGATATGGTTGATAGCGGCACCTATCCTGATCGTGGGGAAAAAGGCGGGTATGATCAATATAGTGAGGTGATGGCTCATTTCATCCGTGACGTTCGGAGTGGATTGAACTCGCCTAATTTACCTTTTGTGATTGGTGTGATGGGAGCTGGCGGGCCGACGGATCTTTACGGGCCGAGGCAGCAGCGGTATAAAAATATCCACCAGTATTTTCGAGATTCGATGGCTGCTCCCGCTTCACTTTCGGAGTTTAGCGGGAACGTGACCGCAGTGTTGACCGAGAAGTATTGGGATCCCGAACTTGATGCGGTTGATCAGAAGAGAGGAGAGCTTCGTTCAAAAGAAAAGGAGCTTAAAGAGGGTGGGCTTTCGAAAAAGGAGATCTCAGAGCAACTTAAAATCATAGAGAGCAAGCTCTTCACGGTCCGGGATCGCGAATTGCTAAAAGGGATTACCAACGCTGACTATCACTACAAGGGTTCCGCCAAAATAATGGCCCAGATTGGTAAGGCTTTTGCAGAAGCCTTGGAAGGGCTCAAAAAGTAGATAGCCTACTAGGGAAATTTTAGAATTCGGATACGGTAGTATCCCGAATCAAGGTCAGTGATATCGGCCTGATTTTGGCTTTCGATAATCTCGGTTTGGACTGAACTCCATTCCTCTAGATTTGTTGAGTATTCGAGTTGAATCTCTAGATCGGGTCGGCGTGCCTCGAGTGGATAGATCACTCTAGTATTTTCGCCACTCCTAAGGATTCTGATAAGTTCTGAGGAGTCACGAACAAGTGGATTCCGGTCAAAAGCGTATTCAAAAATATTATCAAGACTATCTCGGTCAGGATTGCCATCGCCAGGAGCTAGATTCCAAAAAGTCTGCCACTCTTCAAAGGATTCAAGTGTGTCGAAGAGTCCGGGCGATGGAGGGCTTGCGAGCCAATTGATGAAATCGTTCCCGTAGGAGTTTTCATCGACCTTACGAAGTGCGAGACCGGTGCCGTCGGCGTCAATATCCCACGGTTGTTTGTTGTCATACTTCACTCGGTCTACGCGAACGAAAGTTGGGTTTCCCCATTTATTTAGCGGGCCGGGTCTCTCCAATTCCACAGTTTCTCCACCATTATTGAGTTTTCCGTCGGCCCATTCTAGAACCACAAGCCCTTCTTCTGGTCGGTAGAGAGATCGGAAGAGGCCGGCGTCTCCGGAGAGGATAATGCGTTGGCTTGGGTTTATCACTAGGTCAGAGCTGATTTGGATCTCGATCCCTTGTTCGATTTTCCAATCGCGGAGCGGAATAGGTTTGGAGCTTACATTGAGGAGTTCAAGATACTCGACCGTGCCATGATACATAATTTCTGAAATGACAATTGGGCCCAACCTGGGAAGTGAATTGATCGCTCCCGGAGTTGGGTTTTCCAGTGGCACAAAATTGTATGAATCGCTGCTGGGTTTGTAGTGGAAGCCAATCGTCTGACCTTCAAGAGAAGGACCAAATTCTTCTCTAAAGTAATAATGGGAGAGCTCGTCGCTATTGGCAGAAGTGAGGTAAACTGTCTCGCCGGTGTCACTCAGAGCAAAGCTCTCAAATCGCCCTGGATCATTACTAGCTTCACCAAAGTGAAGATCCTCGGTGAAGGTGAGGAAGCCGTTGGGCGGAATACTTGTGCCTGAGGGGATACGAAATTTCATAAGATTCGATTTAGAATCGCTCAGATACCAACCTCCAATCTCAAGGGGGTCATTGGTCCGGTTGTAGAGCTCGATCCAGTCGGATGCATCGCCTGAATTTGCTAGGACTTCGTTGATGACAATGGTTGGTGTTTGGTTGAAGGGGTAGTCATTTGGAGAGAAGCGATAGCGAGCACCTATATCAGCTCGGGTGCCATCAGGGTCATTCTGATGTTGCGGATCTCCGGCATTGCGAGCGGGGGACTCTGCGGTGAGCTCGAAATTCAAGGCGTCAGTATCAGCGAAAATCGGGTCTCCCAGAAGGTTTTGAGGTCCCAAGAGCAGAGTTGTATCACTTAAGCTGTAAGCTACCGTGATTGAAGAAAAGGTATCCTTTGTAATATTTTGTTCGCAATTCGAAAAAATGGAGTTCGTTACAGTAGCTCTACCCCCTCCAGAGCCAAAGTTTTTCTCGTATGCTGCGACCCCTGTTACGCAATTAACAATGGTGTTCTGATCAATCAAAACGGAGGAACCGGCATCTTTTACTGCGATTCCGAGAGGGCAACCCACGATAAGATTATTTTTCAAAGTTATGGTAGAGCCCTGCCCTACGGAAACGCCTTTGTCTGAGCTGTAAAAAATCGAATTACCCTCAATGAGGCAGTTTAGGCATGTCTCGCCGATGTCGATACCATCGCTATTGAAACCTTGGAAGTCGTAGATCCGACAATCTCGGATTACACCATCAATAACCCCATCGTAATCGATGGCGTCCGTATCGGGGGATTGATTGCCGATAAAGGTGCAGCGGAGGGTTTCGGCGCGACCTTGTTTAACATTAAGACCATCCCCAGTAAGTGGAATGGCGATTAGAGAATCACGTAGGATTATATTACCACCCTGAAAGAAAAGCGGCCCTCGTGATTCGCCAATATCGATAAAATTCATTTCGATATCGGCATCGAGTCCGGAAATCGCGGAAGGATATATGAGAGGGTTTTTTCCTCTGGATGCGTTTCTTAAGGTAAGGTGATTAAGTATGGAGGAGGTAGTCGTTTTCTCGAATGAAAGGCCACCCCAGATGGCGCCTCGGTCCCCTTTAAATTCTACTTTTTCCTCGTCTGATCCTTCAACCCTCAAAGTTCCAGAAACACGGAGGTTAATGCCAGACTGAAATTGAAGCGTGACACCAGCTTTGATTGAAAGAGTGGTTCCGATTGGGACTATTAAGTCCTCGGTGATGATGTAGGGAGAATTCTCAGGATTCAGGGTAAGATCACTTAATAATACGCCGCTAAGTTCAGTCGATGAGTCCGGAGAAAAGTGGGCGGTAAGAGTTGTGTCTCCGATAAATTTTAAAATGGTTTTTGCGCCTCCATCGAGGCCGGTCCAGCGCTCAAATCTGAACCCAGGCGCTGGGATAGCTTCTATTTCAGTGGGCGTGTCTTCGAAGGCTTTAAAAGTTTGAGCCTCGAGTTCTACTCCTGCGAATCGAAAGCTGCCTTCTCCAGTGGTGGCAAGAGTGAGGTTGGCAAGTGGTGTCTCTACTGTATTACTTCCAATTTCATCAAGAAATCGCGCTGCTTGGAGGTCAACGAAGTTTTTCATTCTCTCAAGGGAGGCTGTGTAATTTGATTCGGTAGGATTTGACCAACGGCTCAGTTGGCGCGGGATTTCTGGTGCGGCGGTAGCACCTAATTTGTCGATCAGTTTCTTGATTCTATTAGCGGAAAGGGTTGAAGTGAAATGAGCCGCCGATCTTTGGGCAAGCCGGTTTCTAAAATTGGGAAACTTACGCATCTGGCTGACAGTGGTTTCTCCTGTGATAAAGCTGGTCACGTTAGACCAGGTCGAAGTATTGCCAAAAGTGCGATCCATATCGGGAAGAAGCCAACGCCATTTACCCCTGCTTCGATTGTCCTGCCATGCTTCACGGTTTCCTTGCCAGCTCGTGTTGCCTCCAAATGTTTCGCAGATTGTGAAGTCGACTAAGCTATCGATATCAATTTCAGATTCGAGTACTTCCCATGCTTCTTGTTTTGATGGGTGGGGTTTGGTCAGGAACCTAAAAAGCTCTCGCCAATCGTCACTTTTACCATTTTCAAGAAACAGTGCGCTGCGGTCAAAGCGAATGTGATCGTATTCACCATTGTCTATCCCGTATTCTTGAAAAAACCAGTTTTCATCCCAGCGGTCTCGAATGTTGTAGAGACCCCAGTAGTTTCCATTGATAAACATGGCAGCGGGTCGGTAGCGGTTTGTCTCAACTTCCATCCGACCATCCACAATTGCGTTCCAGATAGCATCGGTAAGATGCGCTTTTCCCCAATCATCTCCTCCTTCTCTGAGTGTGAGAGAGGTGAAGGTGCCAACTCCTGATTCAGGGAAAAGATCGTAGTTCAGTGCGTCGTCTCCGTAACGGCCGCGGATTGCAAAGTTTAGGGCCTTCTGCGCGTGAGCTAAGAAGTTGTTTTCGCCCCCAAGACGAAAGCCACCATTGATGGAGAATCCGTTACTTCCGTCGGCTGGGAAAAATTCTAAATTACCAGGAGCATCGACTCCTTTATGGATGTTGCCGCCGCTTGCATTTCGGTTTCCGTAAATCCCCAATTTAGGGTCGAACAAAGTGTTATCAGGGGCAGTGACGGAGATGATAGGTAGACCATTTTCGAAAGATTCTCCCACAAAATAGGTATGAGTGATGATTTTGCTGGGCACTTTCCCAAGACCGAAAGTTTGTGCCCTCACCACTGTCGTATCAGTCAGTTTGATTGGTTCTGTGTAAAGAGCTGAAGTCGGAGTGGGGTTTGATCCATCTGTGGTAAAGCGGATTTCTCCACCAATTGAGGTGATGCTTAGAGTGAGAGGTAGTTCGTAAAGCCCTCCTTTAGGGGTGCATGTTGGACTGGTGCTGGCCTCCCGGATTTTTGAAACAATGGAGCTGCTATTAGCCCTTCCGGGCGTAGGTTGTGCCATGAAAATCCATGCCGCAGGATTGATGATGGATCTTCCGTAAGAAATATCGTCAACCTGTTGGCCGAACGTGATATGGTCCACTAATGTTAGAGAGGAGCCCAATTCGATTTTGAGTGACGCGTCAAACCGGAGGGCTGGTGAGGTGGGAGTCGCGAGTGTTACAAAGGCCGCAATCGTATTCATTCCCTTACGGAGATGGTCCGGAGCTATGGTTATTTCCTGAGAGGGATTTAATCTAGTATCGAGAGTTGGGTTAAAGTTGTCTTTGTGGATTTCGGATCCATTCAAATAGAAAATTACTCCATCATCAGCTAGGTAAGTTAGGATAAGCGCTCGGACGTTTTCGATTTCCTCTACTGTGAAGTTTTTACGGAAGTAGGTGCCTTGGATTTTCCTTTCAGGATCCTCGCCAAATGATGTTTCAGTTTGGGGGGGATTGACTCTTTCATGATCGGAAAAATATCCGAACGGCGCTTCCCCTGTTTGCCAGGGTAAGTCATCAAATCCAGGAGTAGTCCAGTTGGGCGCAGGTACGATCCCTTCATCGAGGTAGGACCATTGATTTTCGCTAAAGTTGGAGCCAATTGAAATCGTGTTTTGGTTATTTTGATCCGTTATCTCGATGAGATAATTAAAATCGAAGAAGAGGTCGTCGCTGGTAGCGTCTGCTTGGTGCACTTCGATTGCCCAAACGTTTTCCCCGGGAATGAGTTGATCTGCAGATATTAAGAATTCAAGGCGGCGAGTATTGGTGAACGGGGTGACTGTATTGACTGCAGGAGTGTTTTTTGTGATTGGTCCATCGGGTAGATTGTTGCGCAAAATTTCTTTTCCATTGAGATGGATGGCAATGGCATCATTAAAATTACTGGAGAAGCTAATTGGTGTTACCCGTCCTCCCGCCAGATCAGATGGCAAGGTGAACTTTTGCCTAAAGTAAGTTGTAATTGGCTTTGCCTCGGAATCTGGACCAAAGCTGATCTGGGTTTCAATGATAGGAGTTTCGGGGTCTCCATGGCCAAAAATCCCGCTCCCCGTTTTCCATGAAGAATCATCATAGTTTGGAGTCTGCCAATTAATTAGCGTCCAGTTAAAGGCTTTGTCAAAGTAGGTCCAATTTGAATTTCTTGAGAAGACTTCACTTCTCTTACGCTTGTCATGGCTCAGAATGATTTCTTCGCCGCTTGATGAGAGTTTAAAGTTTGTGTGATGGAATTGGGTTGTGAATTTTTGTCCGCCAACATAGCTACGGGAAAATTCTTGGCCCTTTGGTTTGTCGTACCCGTCAGCCACAATGACAAGGTGCTCAAATGGATTGATTGTGGAATTGGGTGGGAAGGGCCATTTTTTGAGATTTTCTGGATCGTCGGTAAGATAGTAACCGTTGAGAGATTCCTTCTTCGAAGAGGTATTTGAAATTTCAATCCAGTCGGGGTAATCCTCAAAGTCTGCTGCGTTCGGAAATGACCTGACATTAGAGGCTGCCACTTCGTTGATTCGAATCTCGGCAGCTGTGTTCGACGACAGTGCTACTGCCAAAAAGGCGGAGATGAACCTCATGTTACAAGTAAACTTCTGTTCGTCGATCGAGTCAAAGATGGAATAGCGAATAATAAAAAACGGGCTCCGAATTAACGGCGCCCATTTGAAAAGTTGCGAGTCAGGAAGGGTTACTTGCCGATCGCGTAGAGGTGGGTTTGGGTCGCGACGTAGACGACGCCGTTGGCAACCACTGCGCTGCTATAAATAGGAGCGGGAAATTCAACTGTAGCAAGCGACTTGAGCTCCTTGCCCGCCCTAAGGATATGGAGTTCTCCGTCTTCTGTTCCAAGCCAGACCTTATCATCGGCGACAAGAGTAGATCCCCAGATACGTGACTGTGTTTCGTGGGTCCAATATAGCTTGCCAGTTTTGGCGTCGAAACAGTGGATGTCGCCATCGTATTCCGCAGCGTAAACCAATCCGCCAGCTACACTGACAGTGGAAATTGAGCGTCCGGTGTCCTTAGAGGTCCATTTCGCTTTCCCATCGGGGCCGATACAGGTGATTTGGCCTACACCATCGCCATGTTCGGGATCCTGACCAATGATAGAATAAACGAGGCCATCTGAGATGACGGTCGTTCCGATTATTTCGCTAGGACCAGCGTAGGTTGCATATTTGATGGGTTTGTCATTTTTCTTCCGGTATTCGACCGGGTTGCAGTCATGACGCCAGAGCTCTTTGAAAACGTCGAAGCCCTCCTCGTCTTTGATAGGCTTAGGGTCAAACGCATAGGTGTATCCGTCACCGCCACCCCAAACGATAGTATCTTTTCCTCCGATTTCACCATAGGCGGGAGAGGACCAGCTAGCATGAAGAACACGTGTGGAAACGCCAGAGGCTTCCTCACCCAGAAGTTTTCCGGTGTTCTTGTTGAGCCCGACAAGAGCAGGAGAATTTGGCGCTGGAATATTAGTGTGGGACCAATCAACACCATTTGATGTGGCAGTGTAAAGTACGTCACCCACGACGACGGGCGAACAGGAGGAAACATTGTGAGGGAAGATTCCGAGTTCCTCACGCATATCGTAAATCCAGATAATGTCCGCGTGCTCTTTAGTAACTTTCACGACCTCGTCCTTGACCGCCATGTATTTAGCCTCGTCCTTGAAAGGACCATCGTTTCCGTTGGCCATTCCTTCGGTGTCGAGACAGATGACTTCGCCACGGTTGGTGACAAGCCACATGCGGTTGCCTTCGACTGCGGGAGAGGAGCATAGTCCGACGTATTCCCAGTCGCTGACCTTGCCGGCGCCTAACTTGGGAATGATAAGCTGCCATTCGAAAGAACCATCCTTTTCGTCGAAAGCCATGAGAACTCCGCGGTCTCCTTTTTGCGCTTCGTCGCGGGGAGACTCGTTATTGGTCCCAATGTAGACTTTTCCTCCGGCGATTACCGTGTTTCCGTAAGCTTGAGACCCTAGCTTGGCTGCCCACTTAATATTCTTGGCGCTGTCGAGAAGGGCAGCTTCGGTGTCGTCATCTAGTTCGCCGGGATTGATTTCAGTGGGGAGTTCTTTGGACTCGCCGACCATGTTACGGGTCGGGTCATTACCCCACATCGGCCAATCTTTGGCTGTTGCAACGATGGAGAGTCCTGAAAGGAGGAGGGCGGTGGTGGTTTTCATGTTTCCGATTTAGTTTAAAGTGAGTTGCCGACCGTTCATTTGGCGGCGTTGAGTGTGATGTTGTCAAGGAAGACCCGCTTTTGGGCCTGTGGTGAGAAAGCGAAAACGCCAGCTGACCCTTTCGGGTGGACCCGTTTGACTGGAACCTCGATTGTCCACTCTGTCGGCTCTTCCTCGCCCCTTAACCAAGCCTTGGCGCGGACTTCGCCGGAGCCGTCTGCGTTTGACTTAACATGCGTCTTTAGAGAGTACCAGGTATTCGCTTTGATTGGGAATTTGACCGATGATTTAACACGCTCGTGATTCGAGGAGACTTCAAGGATATTTTGGTTGCCCACGAGGGTGATGAGGTATCTTTGATTCACAAGGCCCGCAGTCGACTTAATGCGGCGGTTACCGTCAGTCATCACGTCAGCGGAAAGAATATAGTTGCTCATTTCAGGGTCGCCAAAGAAATTCATAGTCCGTTGGAAGAGAACATTATCGAGACGATTGGCGATTACCTTAGAGTCATCTTTTTCAAGGATGTACCACTTGATTCGAGCACCCAGCCACGCAAGGGGTGGGAAGTTGACTTTTTCTCCAGCAGGCGATTCCATTTTGAGAGGAACAGCTTCGAAGTTCTCGCTGTATCCTGATCCAGCATGAACACGACCTCGGGTTGTGGCGGACATTCCTTTGTAATCAACCTTAAGGGCTCCCGCAGAGATCATAGCACTACTAGCAGCCGAAATGGTCCCGGTCTTGGTGTCGAGAGTGGCGTCCACCTTGGCTTTCACCTTAGCAGTGGGCGGGATGAATTTCTGCCAGTTCAATCCGTCGGTGATTATAGAGACGCGGCTTCCGGTCTTATCGAGTCCCCAGACTTGAAATTCCTGCGTTTGACCTGGGGCAATCGCGAACTCGGCAGGAACAATTTGGAGTTGTGAGATAGGGCCGACGTCCGGTTTCCTAGTTTCAGGAGAACTCTTGCTGGTGAGTTTTTTGTTTAGACCAAAGCAGTAAAGTCCGTCACGGGTGGAAAGGTAGACTTTACCATTAAGAATGGTGGGAGCCGCAAGACATTTTACACCGGAGCCATCGGATGACTTGATGTCGGCGTGGGAGAGGATTTCAGCCTTTTTGTCAGAGGGCTTGGTGATCACAAATGAACCTTCGAACCAAGGAGCATAAATTTTGCCATCTCCGTAAATCGGGGAAGCGTGGATTTGATCGGGTGCCTGCTTATCCTGCCAAAGGGTTTTTCCGGATTCAGCATCAACGGCGATCAGCTCTCCAGTGAAGTTAGTGGTGTAAACGCGATCCTTTACGAGGATGGGGGAACTTGTGAAGCCAATGTGATCGTCGTTGCGCCAGATCTCTACTTTTGGTTCAAGAACTAGCTGCTCCTTGGGATACTCGGTTGGAATTTTCAGGCATACAAGGCGGCCTTTGGATGTAGCATCGATATTTTCTTTTCCATGTAAGGCGATGAGCTTGTCTTTCCCGTAAAGGAGGACCTGTGAGTTTACGCCACCTTGGGAAAGCTGAAATCGCCAAACAGGTTTACCTGTTCGGGCATTGACGCAGACGACGTTACCACACCCGGTTCCCGCATAGAAGACAGCTTGGCTACCGAGTTGCCCAAAGACGGGCATCGAAAAGGAGCTATCAACCGGGCGGACCCCAGGAGTTGAATACCAAACGAGTTCGCCAGACATTTTATCAAAGGCATAAAAGCGGTCGCGGGCAGGGCCAGTTGTGCCCCAGTTGGCGGTTACGCAGTGGAAGATGACGAGATTCTCAAAAACGGCGGGAGATCCGGTTCGTCCATTCGGGAAGGTGAGGCGGGCTAACTTTTCGATGAGTGAGATTTCCCAGACCGCTTCACCCTCAGGGGTGAATGCAACGCAGCGCCCGTTTGAGGTTTGAAGGTAAACGTTGCCGGTCTCAGGATCGATGACAGGAGAGCCCACACCATAGCGATTATAGACAACGTCAGAGATGTAGTCGGGAAAGCGTTTCTCCCAAATTTTCTTTCCAGTGGTGGCGTCGAGGCAAAGAAGGGTCTCTTGGACATCCTCGGCCGGGTCGTCGCCGAATTGGCCATACCCAAAAATGAACAGTTTACCGTTAGCGATGACGGGAGCACCCGCGCCGTTAAGATCATATTTCCAGAGCTGGGAATCGGAGCCCGGTGCCCAAGTGTCGGGAAGATTGGATTCGTTGGAGGTACCATTTTGATTAGGACCACGCCAGTTGAGCCACCCGGTGACATCGGCGATGGCGGAAGAGGATACGGCGAGGATGGTCCCGAGGGCGAGAGTTCGGAAATTCATGAGCATTTTCATACGCGGTTTCGTGGCGGAACTCTCAACTTAACCTTGGAATTCGTCAAGTGAGCGATACTTAGAAGAACTAAAGCTTAAAGAAACATAGAGGAGAAGATTTGTCCTAGCGGTCCTTAGTTATTTAAGGATAGCGAAATATCATAAGCTATCTTGGCGGAAAGGGGCTGGCTCGAAACGGTATAAAGCTACCTTTTGAAAAGATGGTCGTGTATCTGATCAAGCAGCACGTTTTCCATCGCAAAGACGGATAACTAGCTTGTGAAGGACCATTCGCGGATCTTGCCCCGAAGTCACCAATGCTTTGTCGGCATCAAGACAGTCGTTCATGCCTTGTTGAAGTTGAGGGAGGGTGAAATTCTTTGCGCCGGCCGCGGCCATTTTAAGACCCCATGTGTTGACGGTGCCGTCTTTTTTCTTTGGAAGAACGGCTTGGATTCCCGCGGGAGCTCGATTAGCGGAACCATAGGCTGACACCAGCTTAGCGAAAAAGAGATTCCGAACAGTCGGAATGATCGAGGCTTTGATCAGGCCGACCGCATTCTCGTTTTTTGCGATGAGTGAATCAATGAGTTCGATAGCCCGTTTGGGATTTCTCTTTTCGACTGCCCTGGAGATTTCCCAAATGACGCCCTTGTGGCTCACTGAGACCATGAGGGTGACATCATCGACGGACACCTCTCGGCGACCATCGCCAAGATAGAGGTCGATTTTTTCGATTTCATTGCTGATCTGCCGGGTTTCTGCTCCGGCTCGTTGCACGAAGAGCTCAAGAGCCTCTCCTTGAATGCTCAGGTCTTTCTCACCAGCGACTCGTTTGACAATTCGCGCAACTTGTTCTTCCCAGCCTTCTTTCGAGACGTCAATTTTATCGAAGGCTTGATAGCTTGTATTTTTTTTCGCCCATTTTCCAAACCGCCGAACCCCATTGATTCCAGTGGCGCTGAGGAGAAAATCAACACCCTCAGGCAGCTCGTTTTGAAGAATTTCGAGCAGATTTTCGACACCGGTGACAGCGCGTTCTGCTTCGCTGGTGCGGTCGGTGCTAAAGAAATTAGCGGCCTTTAGCCAGACGACTTTATTAGCAGCAAAGAGCCCTAATGTTTGCAGCGCCTCAATGGTTTGCGAGCATTTTTGGAATGCGTCTTCTGCGTTATCAGCGACCCCTTCAATGATTTCGTTTGAAAAATCATCGCTACCCGGTGCCTTTAGTTCCTCGAAAAGAGACGCGGCCTCTTCCGAGACGCGGCCTTCATCAGTTCCGGTGACAACGTGAACGGGCATTAAAAAGTTTTAGCTGGAGCGGTGGGGAGCGGCAAGCGCATAGAGCGAAGATGGGTTTTTGCTAGGGTTTGATTTGGAGGTCCTCGACTGGAGCCCCTCTAATAAGATGTTCCTGGATGATGCGCTCGAGATTCTCAGGAGTGCAGGAATGATACCAAATAGCTTCAGGATAGATGACAGCAATAGGCCCTTGAACGCATATCCGCAAGCAGTCAGCTTTGCTACGGTGTAATAGGGCTTGGGGCCCACATAGTTTCAATTCATTAAGGCGTTTTTTCAGAAATTGCCAGGAGGCCATTCCTTCGTCGTGAGCACAGCATTTTGCTTCGGTCGGCGTCGCACAGAGAAAAATATGTTTTTCGTAGCGGTCGAGATTAAGTGCTTTTGCAGTAGCGGTCAGAGTATCGGGCATGTCTTGGAATAAACTCTCGGGAAATTACAGAATGAGGGGGGAATGAGACGACTCGATGATAACGGGGTCTCTTTCAAGGTTCATACTTTCTACTTAAAACTAGGCGAGTCCCGATCGTTCGAGAAGAGCAGCTTGCTCAGGGTCACGGCCCATGAATCGCCGATAGGATTCGTCGACGGGACGTGAATTGCCTTGCGAAAGAATTTCCTTTCGAAAGCTCATGCCGGTTTTTTGATTGAGAACTCCTTCTTCAAGAAAACGGGTGAAGGCGTCAGCATCGAGAACCTCGGCCCATTTGTAAGAATAGTAGCCGGCAGCATAGCCAACGGGTGACGAGAAAAGGTGGTTGAAACGACGTGCCATTGAAGGGCCCTGAGTGGCTAGTTTAGCTTTGTAGTCCGCAAGGATTTCGAGATCTACCTCGTCGAGATTTTTGTCGAAGTAACGTTCTGGATGGACATGTAATTCGAGATCGAGTTTCCCCAGCGAGAGTTGCCGCATGAAGGCCGATGCCGACATATAGTTACGGGCTGCGATCATCTTATCGAAGAGTTCGTCAGGAATCGTTTCGCCGGTTTCATAATGCTTGGCGAAGAAGTCAAGAGACTCACGATCCCAGCAAAAGTTTTCCATAATTTGGGATGGTAGCTCTACGAAGTCCCAAGGGACATTGACTCCAGCGAGTGACTTAATTTTGACATCGGACAAGAGGTGGTGAAGTAGGTGACCAAACTCGTGGAAGACAGTTTCTACTTCGTTGTGAGTGAGGAGGGCTGGTTTGTCTCCGGTGGGCTTGGACATGTTCCCGCAGATGAGCCCGAGATGGGGAGTGCGTGGGTCAGGAATTCCGGTTTCAAGAAAGTTCATCCATGCCCCTCCACGTTTTGATTCACGGGGATGCCAATCGGCATAGAACGAGCCGAGGTGATCGCCTGATGCAGTGTCGTGAATTTCGTAGAACTTTACTTCAGGATGCCATGTTTCAGCCTCGGAAGTGGAAATCTTGATTCCGAAGAGTCTGGATGTCAGAGAAAATAGTCCATCCATGACTTGGTCGACTGGGAAGTAGGGACGCAGGGATTCGTCATCAAAGTCATAGAGTTCCTTGCGGCGCTTCTCGGACCAGAAAGCAACATCCCAGGGTTCCATTGGTCCGTTTTCCGTCCCAGTATTTTTTATCCAATAAGCTTCAAGGCCGTTCATGTCCTCCTTGAAGCTTTCGCTAATTTTTGAGTGGAGGTCTTCTGTGAATTCAAGCGCGCCAGTTCCGGATTTCGCCATGCGGCGATTAAGAACATGGTCGGCGAAATTACTGAACCCAAGGAGATCTGCTTTCTCCTGGCGGAGCTTTAGGATTTCCCAAATTTGTTCGGTGTTGTCGTGATCACCACCGTGACCAATGGTCCCGCTACCTTCCCAAATCTTTTTACGTAGTTCGGCGGTTTCGGCATACTGCATGACAGGATACATGGATGGGAATTGCTGGGTGAAGCGCCACTGACCTTCTTTTCCTTTACTCTTGGCATCCTCAGCTGCGCCGGTTTTGGCGGATTCAGGGAGCCCCTCCAATTCGTCTTCACTATCAACGTAAAGTTCCCAGGCATTCGTGGAATCGAGAACGTTCTCACCAAACTTCTGAGTGACTTTGGCCAGCTCGGCATTGATTTCGAACATGCGCTTTTTTGAGTCGGGATCGAGATCGGCCCCGGCAGCTTTGAAATCGTTGCAGGTTTCCTCAACGAAGCGTTGTTGAATTTCAGTGAGCGTCGTGACAGCGTCGGATTCTGAATAGGATTTCAGAACTTTCCAAAGGCTGTCATCAAGCGAGATAGATGAGGAGAATTCCGAGACGATTGGAAGCATTTCGTTGAGAGCCTCACGGAGTTCATCGGAGTTGGCGACGGAATCAAGATGGTTCACGCGGCCCCAGGAACGGTCTAGGTCGTCGGTAGCAGACTCAAGGGCGCCGAAAGTGTTTTCAAAGTTAGCTTCGTCAGGCGTAATCGTTTTGACGGCCTCAATGTTGTCCTTGCCAGTCTCAACAGCTTTGGTGACGTCGGCCTTAATCTGATCGGGAGTCAGGGTCGACCATTTGATTTTGAAATCCTGACTAAGAAAGGGGTGCGAATCGCTCATGGCGATGATTTAGACCATCCCGCTGGAATTGCAATGCAGGCGTTCATTGATAGCGAGACCTGCGATATGCCCGGTGGTCCAGGCGGACTGAAAATTAAAGCCGCCGGTCACCCCATCGATATCGAGAACCTCACCGGAAAAGTAGAGGTTTGGAACAGATTTACTTTCCATCGTTTTCAAGTTCAGGTCATCGAGCGACACTCCGCCGCAGGTCACAAATTCCTCTTTATTGAGGCTTTTTCCAGTGACTTTGAATTTTGCAGCGGCTAATTCGTGAGCTAGACGGTTGGATTGATCTCGGGTGAGGTTAGCCCAAGTCGTCGCCTCGGTGATTCTCGCTGTTTCGGTTAGGCGCTGCCAGAGGCGGTGGGTAATACCGTCAATAATACTGCGTTTTGCGACTTTTCGTTTTCCGTATTCACGACGTTGTTCGTCGAATTTTCTCTCAAGGGAATCAGGGGTTTCGCTTCCAGTCCAATTGATTTCGAGAGTGAAGTGGTAGTCGTTTTTTGAGAGTTCACGCGCTCCCCAGGCTGAGGTCTTTAGAGTGGCCGGACCGCTGAGGCCCCAATGGGTGATGAGGAGAGGTCCTTGCATTTCGATTTTCCCGGTTCGGAGCAAAACGTTGGGCACGGAGACTCCGGGGAGTCCGTGAAGGCGATAGTCTTCGATCTTGAAGGTGAAGAGTGAGGGGACAGGATCGCTCAATTTGTGGCCAAGGTCTTCAGCTGGAATGCGAGCGTGCTCACTACGAATCCCACCAGTGGCGACGAGAAGTGACTTCGTGAAGTAGGTTACGCCGTCAGTCGTTTTAAGTTCGAAGAGATCGTTGCGCTTACGAACCTTTTTCACTCCGCAGCGGGTGTGCCATACCACGCTATTTTCTCGGGCGGCGGAAGTGAGGGCGTTGATGATGGTTTCAGACTTATCGGTAGTGGGGAACATGCGGCCGTCGGCCTCGACTTTGAGCTCAACGCCTTGGCCTTCGAACCAGGTTATGGTGTCGGCTGGTTGGAATCGATGGAAAGCGCCCATGAGATTTTTGATTCCACGGGGATAGTTTTCGACGAGTTCGCGGGGTTCGTAGCAGTTATGGGTGACATTACACCGGCCACCACCAGAGATACGGACTTTGGTGAGGATTTCTGGTCCACGTTCTAGGATGAGGATGTTTTGGAGCCCACCTTGGGCCGCGGAAATAGCTCCAAAAAAGCCTGCTGCACCGCCTCCGATCACGATCAAGTTGTAGGGATTTTGCGGGGAACTCATCTCTGGGAGCAAATCGGAAATTTCCCGGAGTGCAATTCTTCATTCAAGTGCTTAGAAGAGGCCTATGAAAGGTGAGATTTTCCTCGAGATGCGGGGCATTAAGAAGAGCTTTGGTGACCAAGTGGTGCTCCGAGGGGTGGATCTTGATATTAGGAGAGGGGAGGTTTTGGTTTTGCTCGGTGGGTCGGGTGGTGGAAAATCGGTCTTGATGAAGCATATAGTAGGCTTGCTTCAGCCAGATGAGGGAACGGTGACTTTGGAAGGAAAGGTTATTTCTGATCTATCGGAGCGGGACCTAAGTTGGGCTCGAAAGAAAATTAGTATGATGTTTCAAAGTGGGGCTTTGTTTGACTCTATGACGGTTGCAGAGAATGTTGCGTTTCCGATGCAGGAGGCTGGTCTTCTTGATCGCGATGAACTTTCTCGCAGAGTAAGTGAGGCTCTGAAAATCGTGCACCTTGAGGGTCAGGAGGATAAAATGCCTGCAGCCCTTTCGGGTGGGATGCGTAAGCGGGTGGCTCTGGCCCGCGCGGTGGTAGAAGAGCCATGTTGTGTGCTCTACGATGAGCCTCATGCAGGACTGGACCCGGTGACAGGGGATTCGATTGACCGATTGATTAAGGACCTTGCAAACGAGCACGGTATTACGAATGTCGTCATCACTCATGAAATGCGCAGTGCGTTCCGGATCGCAGACCGTTTGATCTTCATGAAGGATGGTTTAGTCTACTGGGAAGGGACTCCAGACGAATTGAAGGATAGTAAGGATCCTATCTTGGTGAATTTCGTTGAAGGGCGGTCTCAGGATTCGGATTTGTGATTTCGCCTTCGGACAGGCATAGTAACGTTATGGCGATTAATTCCAAAAAAACTGAGACGCTTGTTGGGGTCTTTCTATTTCTCGGGCTTGCGATGCTTGGAGCGATTATCCTCCTTTTTGGGAATATTGGTGATCTATTTAAGAAGCGCTATGAAATAAAGGTGAGCTTCAAGGAGGCTCCAGGAATTATTAAGGGGAGCGCGGTGCGTCTGCGAGGTGCTAAGATCGGAGAAGTGGCAGAAAAACCTAAGCTTGTTGATGGCTCAAAAATTCAAGTTGTCCTAGCGATTGATGAAGATCACCGAATCGAAAAGGGGGCATTCATGAGAATCAGTCAGGCGAGTCTTTTGGGAGATAAAGAAATTTTAATTACTCCACCTTCGGTGGGGACTGATGATTTCATCGAACAAGGAGAGACTGTCATGGGTGCTGGGCCAGGCGGTTTGGATCTTCTCCAGAGTGAGGCGGAGTTGATTGCGGGAAGTACTCGGGAGGTGATTGAGCAAGCGGAGGAAGCACTTCTGAAAATTGGGGAATCAGTTGATGAGGTTAAAAGCGTGGCCTCCAAGCTTTCAGAGACGATGGACAAGATAAACGGAGAGGTTCTTGCCGCTGAAAATATCAAACGGTTCGATGGGACGCTTGAGAATCTCGAAAAAGCTTCAGCATCATTCGTGAAATTGGGCGAGAAACTCGATCCCGCGATTGGTGATTTCAATCTCGCGATCAACGAGGTCCGAGAGACAAATCAGACGGCGCAATCTGTCCTCCAGCGGGTGAGCCCGGCGTTGGAAGATGTGCCGCGCGTATTAACCTCTATTGAGCGCACTGCCAATACTGCAACGGCAGCACTCGAGAAAGTTGATGACCGGAGAGGCGCGCTGGGAGCTTTGGTTTCCGACGAGCAACTCAAAACCGACATGAAGGACTTTGTCCGCAATCTTAAAAAGGGCGGAATTCTGGGTTACAAAGACGAGGAAGAAAAGGAAGACGATCCGCGTGATCGCTTCCGGGGAAGACGTCGATAATTCGGTGGTAATCCATTCTCGTCAGAGCGCCAAAATTCTCACATCTTCTTTGGCATGCGTTGGTTTCTTTTCTTATTTGTTGTTCTTACTGTCCCTTCGCTTACCGCCCGTGAGCCGGTGGCAGTGATTCCTCCGGATTCCGAAATTGCGGGCGAGGGCCCGGTCCGGCGATACGAATGGTTCCGTAACCTCTGGAAAGACAAGCGCACGACTTGGGCAAAAGAAGTTGAGGCCAAGCAGGGAGCGCTGGTATTTCTGGGGGACTCCATTACCCAGAGCTGGGGTGATGATTTGAATTGGGCGTTTGGTGAAACTAAAGTTGCAAACCGCGGAATTAGCGGAGACACCACGCGGGGAATGCTTTACCGGATGCCGGAAGATGTTCTGGCACTGAATCCTACTGGAGTGGTGCTTCTAATGGGAACAAATGACCTCGAGGAAGGTGCAAGCCCCGAAGTGATCGCAGGTAATTTGGCTCTTATCATTAAAAGGTTGAAGGCATCCAGCGAAGCGCTGCCGATCATTCTTTGCAATGTTTTTCCGAGTCACGAATCAAAGATGCGTTCGGCAGAGAAAATTAAAAAAATTAATGCTCTCTATGCTGAGGTGGTAAAGGGGGATAAACAGGTTACCTTGATCGATACTTGGTCGATGTTTGCCAATGAGAATGGGAATGCAAAAAAAGCGGAGTTTCCCGATCTCCTACATCCAAATGCGGTAGGGTACAAAATGTGGGAAAAGACTCTGCGTCCTGTTCTTGAATTAATGGATCTTGTTGAAGTTCCCGTGGAAAATTTCAAATGCGAAGAAGGATATGAACTTCTTTTCAATGGAAAGGATTTAAGTGGGTGGGGATACCGAAATAAGAAGACTCTTGCTGAGATAGAAAACTTCGATGGGATGGCGACGAGCAGCGAGGGTCGCTATCATGCAAAGCATGGTCGTCTTGTCGTAACCACTCCATCGGAGGGCCGAAGTTTCACCCAGCTTTGGACGGTAGAGGAGTTTGACAGAGATTTCACGCTGAAGCTCGAATTTCGTGCTAATGCAAACGCTGACAGCGGGGTCTTTATTCGCCGTCCTCAGTTGCAGTGTCGTGATTACTTGGTTGCCGGGCCCTATAAAGATCTGAAAAGTTATAAGCCGGGTGATTGGAATGAAATTATTGTCGTGGTGAAAGGGAGAATTGCGCGCTGTACCTGCAATGGCGAAGTCCTTGAAGAAGAATTCAAGCTCCCAAAAAGTGGCCCGATCGGATTAGAAGGAGACCGTGGGCAGATGGAATATCGTCGGATTCGGCTGAAGCGATAGTTGAGGGCATTTCCGAAACACGCTTGAGGTTTCCGAAAGCATGAAGAGGAAACGCATAAAGGTTGTGTTCTAAGTTAGCTTTTTATCGCTTCTAAGATTATCGCCCAACTTCACGGACACCGTGATACTCTTGGTTCTTGGCTGGTTGGGTAAGCCAGTAATCGTGAGAATAAAGTTTACGATTGTAGCCCTGCCAGTAGGGATCCTCTTGCCAGTGTGGAGTGTCTTCAAGAGACTCTTGCCATTTATTTAGTTTTTGCCAGAGATCCGAAACTTTTGCCGGCATTTTTTGGTAGAGATTGCGCTGTTCGGAGATGTCTTCTGTCAGATTGTAGAGAGCTGGGGGAGTATGAACGTTGACGAGAAGTTTCCAGTTTCCTTCACGGATGGCAGCACCACGCATCGTCATGCGCCAGAAAAGAGCTTCGTGAGGAGCTTTGGTGATTTCTCCGCGCAGGAAAGGAAGTAAGTTCTGGCCATCATAATTGATGGTCCTTTTGCGGCCCTTCTTAGTGATTCTGGGAGGAAGGGTTTTTCCGGCTGCAGCTACGAAAGTAGGGAGAAGATCGAGCGATGTGAAAGGATGTTTGAAGACCTTTCCCGAAGGCAGACTCTTGGGCCAGTAGAAGATGAAAGGGACGCGAATTCCACCTTCGAGGAATGATCCCTTCATTCCATTTAAGGGTGCATTACAAGCGTGTGAGGCGGTGACACTCCCTCCGTTGTCGGAGTAAAATACGATGAGAGTATTTTCGATTTGTTTTGTTGTTTTGAGATGAGCGAGAATCTTTCCAATATTAAGGTCCATGCACCATTGCATCGCCGCATAGGTTTGGCGGCGCTTGCCTTTTAAGTGGGAAAATCTGGCAAGGTCTTCCTCCTTCGCTTGCATGGGGGTGTGCGGCGTGTTGAGTGAGAGGAAACAAAAAAAGGGTTTTTTGGCGAGAGTCATTTGGCCGATTGCTTCGTGGGTAAACCAATCGGTCAAATAGGGATATTCAATTTTCTTGATCGGGCTTTTATTTCTGAAGAGCTTATTTTTCTCTGCCTTTGGAAAGTAGTCATGGCTCCCAGAGTGCATTCCAAAAAAATAGTCGAAACCACGAGCATTTGGTAGCATCCCGGGGACTGAATCGCCGACGTGCCATTTGCCTATCAGGGAGGTGCGGTAACCCGCTTTCTTGAGATGGTCGGCGATCGTTTTTTGTCCGACCGGAATACCAAGACGTTCAGGTAACGTGGGGAAGGATTTGTTTAAGTTGTGCTCAAAGCCGAAACGTTGTGGGTGGCGACCGGTGAGGAGTCCTGCGCGGGAGGGGGCGCAGACGTTTGCACAAACGTAGCCATCGGTGCAGCGGATTCCTGCCGTGGCGAGTTTGTCGAGAAATGGAGTCTCGATTTGTAGAGACCCGTAACAGCCAAGATCTCCGTAGCCCATGTCATCGGCTAGAATCATGAGGATATTGGGTTGATTGGCTCGCAGAGGAAGGATCCCAAGAAAAAGGAGAAAGAGCAGACGCATGTGAAAAAGTGATGCTTCTTTTCCTCGTTTGCAACTCGACATTAAAATTGGGGGGTGAATTCCTGACTGGGTCGGAGGACTGTAAGCCATTTAGAAAAGGGTGGCATGCGGTAGAATGGCCTGCCTAGTCGATGACGCTCGCAATGATTTCCGGGTATCGCCCAGAATTAATAGGATGATATAGGCTGTTCGCTGGGGCACTGTTCCACACAGAAAATGAGCGGGTATTCCCGTTGCGGTAGCGATTCTAAGCCCTTTACTGAGGCTTAGTCTTGCTGATCGGCAGTCTCTTTTATGTCGGTAAGAGCTTCGATGAAGTCCCCGAGAATCTCAGCAGGCACCATTATGGTGTCACGATTTCCACTCACATCTTCAGTGATTTTGACCACCCGTCCTCGGGCATTTTCCTTAAGGTCTAGAAAGAAAATTTTACGGTCTGCGAGAATCTTCTCGGTATGGAGCACTTCCTGATTCATGGCCATTGCACCGAGAGATTTCATTGGAGACCGGACAAAGTCAACGTGAAAGTTATTCAGAGAAATTGTGAGAAGCCGCAAAAAAGTCGCGAGTTTTCCGAGGGAAGGTCTGGCGCATGATCTTCGTGATCGAGGAAACGAATGCAGGTGTCAAAGAATTCGGTCTTGTTTTTGACTCTTCGGATTTGGTGTTCGAAGTCGGCATGATGCCCTTGGCTGATGTAGACGAGATATTTTTTCATTTTTTGCACGTGCCGGTCTTCTATGAATTCGGAAATTTCATGTGCCGTCTCATCGTAAAGTTTCGCGATGTATTCGAGAATCATCCGTCCGGTGACCTGCGGGATTTCTTGTTTCGATGTCGCGCAACGGATCTGCTCAAAAATCCACGGATTACGGATCGCGCCACGGCCTATCATGAGCCCAGCGGCTCCGGTTGATTTAAGATAACTAAGCCCGGTTTGGCTGTTGACGACATTGCCATTGGCGATCACTGGACAGTTGAGGGTTCGAACGGCCTGTGCGACGCGATCATCGTGAACTGGTGTTTGATATCGTTCCTTCACGGTTCGCCCATGGATCGTGAGAAGGTCGATTGCGTGGCTTTTGAAGATTCTAAGAAGTTGATCGAATTCTTCCTCTGATTCAAAACCTACTCGGGTTTTGACGGTAAATGGGGTCGCCCCACAGGCCTCACGAAGGCGGCCCAAGATTTTATGGATCTGATCCGGATGGCGTAGCAATCCACCACCAGCATTCTTACGATAAACGACGGGGGCTGGGCAGCCAAGGTTAAGATCTACTCCCGAGATGGGATAATGGTTGAGGTCGGACACGGTGCGGGCTAATTCCGTGGCATCCTGACCGATTAGTTGAGCAATGATGGGCCTCTCGGTCGGGTTTTCGGTAATCGATCGTAAGATGTAAGGGTCAAGTTGGGAGTGAATGTGCACCCTAAAATACTCTGTGACATAGAGATCGGCCCCGCCAAAGGATGCGATGGTCCGCAGGAAAGGTAGATCGGTCACGTCCTGCATGGGCGCGAGAAAGAGAGCAGGGCGGTCGGTTGGGAGCATGCTGTGGGTATTCCTAGACGAGAACCGGAACCTTGTCTGGTTTGAGGGCATCGGCAGGCGGCCCTTCGAAGTTATCGAGGATAAACTTATTCCATTGGTCTTGGGTGCCTTTAGAGAGCAGTTTTTGATTTTTCTCGATGCATGAGTCGCAGACTAAAATTGGGTAGGGGTCGTAGACCATATAGGCTCCGAAGCTGAGGCATTCGGTGGTAAAGTTCTCGATTTCTGAAGCTGGAGCCGCGCAATGGGCGCACTCCGAGGTCCATTCCTCATGATTCTCACTGTCTGTGAAGCGTTCGCTTCGTTTCTGGAGAATAGGATTTTCTTCCGCCATCTTGCGGAGGCGGGTTTTTGATTCTTCCGAGAAGGATTCTATCGTCTTCTCTCGGCAGGTTTGGCAAATAGCGAATTCAAAAACGCACTCGGGACCCTGGAATACCTTATTAATAATGTAGGGCTCATCAATTTTATCGAATCGTCTATTGCAGGTGAGGCAGCTCTTGAAAGGACCATCGTGCTCAAGCGAATGAAAGATTTTGGGGATTTCGCTCATGCCAAAGAATGGCTGGAGGCCGTTACTAAATACAACGTTTTTTGGAACGGATTCTGATGAGTTATGAGAGCTATACTTGCGTTGTAATCGTTTATTATTAAGATTGATTAAGTTCTCTGAGCCGAAAGACTATTTGAACGTGAATCGTAGCAAGATTAACTAACATCATGGACAAAGAAACTAATTCACCGGAAAAGTTTGAAATTGAAGATGCCGAAGATGGCAGTGCCGTTGGCCCGATTTTTCTTACATTCTTCGTTCTTGCTGTGATTGGAGGCCTGGTTTACCTCCCATTTTATGTGGAACAGGACCCACTGTTAGAGGTCTTGAATTCCGGGCAGTGGTGGGTTTCGAATGTCGGTGAATATCATCCGCTAATCCTGCATCTCCCAATTGGAATCGTCTTTCTCACTCTGGTGATGGAGGTTTGTAGTTGGTTTTCCTTCGGGAAATATCGTCCACGCACGGCAGTGGGTCTTTTCCTAGCGTTCCTGACGGGCATAATCGCCTGTGTTACTGGTGTTTTTGATCTGAGTGTTGAAGGCTGGAAAGCCGAGGAGTGGGAGGACGATATGTTCAAGCACATGTGGGTCGGGATCGGTTTTGTAGGAGTGCTTGGTTTTGCATTCTTAGCGAAAATTTGGGGGAGCCGGAGTGGATCGCGCGGCCCGGTTTATGGCATTCTTCTTCTCCTTGCAGGTGGAGCTATGGGATACGGGGCTCACTTTGGAGGTTTGGCCACTCACGGATCTGACCCTGTTGAAAATACGTGGGGAGGTCTTACAGAAAATGTTCCAATTTTTAAGCAATGGGCTGGTAAAGAGGATGAAAATGTCGAAGAGCCTGCCTTACCTGTCAAAAAGCTGGCGAAGGATCGTCTCGCGTTTGCTGATGTTGTTTATCCAATCATGGATGACAAGTGTCTCTATTGCCACTCGGAGGAGGCTGGAAAGAGCAAGGGTGGGCTTTGGATGGACACCTATGAGAATCTATTAATTGGGGGAGATAGTTTGGATGGTGACGAGTATCGCACGCTCGTTCCTGGGGATTCTAAGCAAAGCTATATGATCGAGGTTATGGTCCTTCCTGAGGACGATGATATGCACATGCCCCCGCCTAAAAAGAAGCAGATGGAAGAGCATGAGGTCAAACTCCTCACTTGGTGGGTTGACAATATTCCGAGTAGTGAAACTTTGGTCGACAAGACCCTTGAAGAAATGGGAGCACCGCCTGAGATCATCGAGGCGGCTGAAAAGTTGTTGAGCCCCGAGGATCGCAAGCGAATGGAAGAGGCAGCTCAAGCGGCTAAAGATAAGATCGAGCAGGAAAAAATTGCCAAAAGGGAGGCTCTCCAAAATGCCCTTGACGCTTTGAAGCAGGATCCCGCTTTTAAAACCTCCCTGAATTATACATCTCAGGATTCCAACGATCTTGAATTTACGGCAGTGAGTCTGCGCGAAAAGCTGGACGATACGACTTTTCTTAAATTGGCTTCGGTTTCGGCGTATCTCACCAGCGTCAAGCTTGGGTCTGCTTCAATTACGGAAGAGACTTTGGCGGCCGAGTTGCCTAAAATGAAAAACCTTATAAAGCTCGATCTCAGTCAGACCCAGGTTGGCGACGCCGTGCTTGATGCTGTTGCACAGCTGGAAGGGCTCGAGTGGTTGAATTTATATGGGACTCAAGTTACCGATGCTGGACTAATGAAGCTCAAAGAGCTGGGTAATTTACAAAAAATCTACCTTTGGCAATCCAAGGCAACAGCCGAAGGAGCAAAGGCCTTAAAGGCAGACCTCCCCGGTTTAGAGGTCATTTTCGGGGTGGAGTAATATTTCCCCAAAGATTTTGAAGATCGTGTTCTGAGTGAATCGCCGTTTTTGCTTCTTTAAATAAGGGGTGCAGGATCAACATTACCTTTGGTCATCTCAAGGGCGTAGAACCGGCCGCCAAATTGCGTGGGATGAATTAGGGTTTGGAACTGACTAATTTCCTTTGGTGATGGGTTAGAGAGAAGCCACTCTTTTCCGCAGTAGGTTAAATAGCGGCTTTGGTTCATGGCAGGGTGGATTTGGAAACCCAGTGAGGAGGCGAATTTTTCAACAGCGGTGAAGTTAACGTCTGCAGTGAGATCCTGCTCCCCGGGATTCTCAAGGGGGTGGGCGCAGGTTTTGTGTTTATAGTAGCAACGAAGGGTTCCGGCGGTTCGGGCTGGGTGATAAAGTGCTTCTTCATCGAGACCGTAATCGATCCAAATAAATAGGGCGTTTTCAAACATTCTGGCGGGTGGCGTCATGAATGAAGAAAGTTCGGGAGGCCCTTCGGTGACGTAGCCTTCCGGTAGGTTTTTTGGGAGATCGGGTTTGGCGGGCCGGCTGTCCCAGTCAAGCGAGCAAGCATTGGATGTTACCAGTATTTCGTGCCATTGATCATTTGATTTTAAATATAGAGGCACCGGGAGGGCATCGAGTATTTCGTTAGCGATCAGGGCCCCGATTTTTGCATGGCAATCGTTTGGCGTAGCGATGACGGAAGCTTCACCTTGGAGTTGGGCTTGAAGTAATTTGCGGCGGATCGGGAGAGGTTCATGAACAAGGTAGTCGATCGCGCTCCTGAATTCGGGGGCGAGCTTACTTATAGCTTCGAGGATATCGAGGCAAAGGGTGCCATCGTGAGCGCCGGGTTCTAGAATTGTGAAGGTTTTGGGCGACCCATTAGCGCGCCAAAACTTATAAAGCCGGTGAGCGAGGAGTTTTCCGAAGACTGACCCGACAGAGACGCTAGTAATGAAATCACCCTTTTTTGAGACGGTTGGCTTTCCCGGGCGGGCGTAGTAGCCTAACTCTGGGTGGTAGAGGCACTGCGCCATGTAATCGGCAAAGGATATGGGGCCAGATTCTTTGACTCTAGCAAGGATAAGCCGACCCAAGTCAGTGATTGCCCCCGTGGCGGATCGGGGGTAAGGAAATGCATGTTGGAGGCCAGTTAAATCGACGGTTTCGCGAGACATTATGTATGGGACTAGGAACAAGAGGGCAAGGCGCGGGTTTTTCAAGCGAAAGGGTTTTTGGCTCTTTTGCCTGTTGTGCTTAATCGCAGTTGGTTTTGCGGCGCGCTATGGGGATAGGAAACTGAATCCTTATCGTGAGATTGCAATGGAGTATAACCTAGAGCGGGTGGGAGAAAAGGAGGAGATGAGCTTTATCCATGACCGTGGGGGCGTTGAGATTGGCACGATGTTTGTAGAGAATCGTTTTTCTCTTCCGCTGGAGGAAATCCCTCCGGTCTTTGTAGACGCGGTTCTAGCGCAAGAGGATCAACGATTTTATGATCATGATGGCGTTGATTGGGTTGGTGTGGCACGTGCGGCTTGGTTAAATTTCCAGAGTGGTTCAATTACGCAGGGTGCTGGTACGATTACGATGCAGCTGGCGCGGAAGTCCTTCGATCTGCTGGGTGAAAAAAGGCGTCGTGAGTGGACGGGGTATGAGCGAAAAGTGGTGGAGGCATTCGTGGCGCTGAGAATCGAGAAGCATTTCCAGAGGAAATTGGAGTCCGAATATCCCTACGATCAAGCGGCCCGCAAGAAGGCGGCGAAGGAAGATATTCTCGAGATGTATTTAAATCTCGTGCCATTTGGTTCAGGATTCTACGGAGTGCGTTCCGCCTCACTTGGATACTTCGGCAAGGAACCCGAGGACCTTACTATTTCAGAGTCGGCTTCAATCGTGGCCTGTCTGAAGAATCCACAGCGGATTTCGCCGCTCAATAATCTAAATGAAAACAAAAAAAATCGCGACATGGTCATCAATCGGATGGCTTTGGAGGGCATGATTTCCAAATCAGATCGTGATAAGATGATCTCTGATCCAGTGGTTTTGAATCCTAATCCGATTCGCCGTGGTAAAACATTCCTTTATGAAATCGTTGCTGAACAAGCCCGGGATTTGGTGGGGGAAGAGGCTCTTTCACGTGGAGGGTACACGATTCGAACTACCATTGACGCATCTGTTCAATGGGCCGCTGAACGAAAAATGGCGAGCCAACTTTTACAGGTTGAAAACCAGGACGGATATAAGCATCCAAGATATTCGGAATATAAGAAGTCGGACGGACCGCCGAAATACCTTCAAGGTGCAACATTAATGATGGACCATGAGAATGGTGAAGTGATCGCTCATGTAGGCGGGCGTAACTTTGCGCACTCACAATATGATTTTATCGAGAATGGTAGCCGTCCACTTGGGACAGCCTTTTTCCCTTTCGTTTATGCTACTGGTTTTGAACGAGGGAAACATCCAGCGACCATCTTAACTGATGAGCAGATGGATCTTCGTAAGCTCCAGGTTGGCGGACTGGAAGGAGTCGCTGGTGAGTGGGGAATGGAAATTGCCAATCCGGGATATGAAGGGAAGATCACTTCGCGTCGAGCCCTCGCAATGTCCAAAATTGCGGCAACGGTTGAACTCGGCCAGGAAATTGGTCTTTCAAATGTGCACGCGGTTTCAGAAAATTTCGGATTTAAGCTTCCTTCGGAAAAGTTTTTAAACCGGATGATTGTTGGTTTTGACAATGTTAGTATGCCTGAAGTTGTTTCCGCCTACTCGGCCTTTCCGCGCGGAGGAAGCCGGATTACTGCAAGGCACTATATTTTGGAGATTCAGGATATCGATGGTAAGACGGTTTATCCGCTGAATGGAAATGGACCTGTGCTAGAGAGTCGGGAGGTTTGTTCGGATGCTGTTGCCTTTCAAGTTCATAGCGTTCTTAACGATGTCTTAAGAAGAGGGAATCTCGCTGAGCCTTCAAAAGGACTGAAGCCGAGTCTGCTACTGGGTGGCGGTAAGAGCGGAACTCCTTATGGTCTAACAGACGCGTGGATGGTGGGCTATAATAGTCGGATTACTTGTGCAGTGTGGGTGGGGTTCTATGAAGGAGACCGCAAGTCAATCCACGAGACTGCTTTTGCCAAGAATTTGGCTTACCCGATTTGGGAAGATATGATGAACGCTTCCCAACCAGCGTTCGTGGGACCGGAGATCTTACCCCCGGATTCGGTGGAGAAAGTGTCGATTTGTCGTGTGTCTGGAATGCGTCCGACTCGTTATTGTAACGAATCTTTTGTAGACCCTGTGACGGGTAAAATTAGCTTTCCTACAACCAGTTATAAGGAGTATTTCCAAAAGGGGGAAGAAATAGGGATTTGTGCGATTCACGGTGGAGGTCTCGACATCGAGGCGCTAGCTAATCAGGCTCAAGTGCGTGATACAATGAATTCTATTCCGATTAAGGCTAAGGTGCCTCTGCTGCTCGGATTTGATCCATATAATAGTGAGACGCCAACCCTAGGAATAAAAGATGATAGCGCCGAGGCTTGGATTTCAGAAGACGAGGTTTTGATTGTAGAGGACCGCGTGCGGGGAGAGCTTGAGGCTGCGTTGAGCTTGCCGAAGCCTCCGCGTTTTGAATTGCCTCCGTTAGATTTTGAGACTCCGAACAATAATTAATCATAGCAATGAGTGAACCTGCCTCTTCAAATCGATGGATTCCGTTCCAATGCCCAACGTGTTTCGGTCTTTTTAGGATCAAGAAAAGCCAAGTTGGGCAAACAGGCCGTTGTCCGGTTTGTAATGCAGCGGTGCAATCGAGCGAAAGCGAAAATCTGGGCGTTTTGAATCAAGCGGCTTCATCGACTTTCGATAGTAATAACCTTCTTGCGAGGGTGGGTGAGGCACAGGAAATGACTTCCGAGCAGCTTAGAAAGGTAGAGAGCGGTCTTAGGGGCCGTCGCCGTCAGTATGTGGGAGAGGAGGCGGGAGGAATGGCTTGGGAGAGAGAGGAGGCGTCCAATAACGTGTCTTGGAAGGTGGTTGTTAGTATGGTGTTATCGGCATTCGTCCTTTTAGCCCTGAGTCTTGTTTACTATAAAAATTCTGGAGCTAATTCCTCGGCTGGTTCCACCAAGCCTCAAATTAATCGTGAACAAGCTGATTCTTGGTTTGATGATATTGAGAAAGCAGATCGGAACACCAAAAAGATTGAAGAGGGAGAGATGGCCGCAAAAGATGTGGATGATTTTAAGAAATTTGATAATGCTAAGATAGAAGAAGCTGTCAGGAATTTCGTTACGGCCAGTTCTCCTGATGAGTTAAAAAAGTATATTAGGAATTCTGAACGTGTGGGTCCTTTGCTCGATCTTTATTATGAAAAAGCGGATTATGAGGTAGAGGGATTCGATTCACTGGATCTGACGCAAGTGAAGTATAGCGGAGACGTTGTCACGGTGTTGGTACAAAAAGCGAATTTTTTAACCGCACCTATTGCGCTTGAACGAGTTATTGATGGGGAGGAAGAAAGCTATCAGATTGATTGGGAAAGCTGGGTTGGTTATTGCGATTATACTTCCGATCAAATGAGGGCGGAAAAGCCAGACAAGCCATTTTTAATGAGGGTTATTGTTAAGCCTGCTAACTATTATAATTATGATTTTTCTGATGATGAAAAGTGGAGATCGTTGGGGTTGGAATTAAAGGATTCGATCCATTCCTTCCTTGGCTACGTTGAGAGGGGCTCAGAGCAGGATGTAAAGTTTCGTGCTATGATGAAGGGTGGGCTGTTGGTTCCCTGCATGGTCAGAGTTGCTTACCCCACTGGATCACGTTCCAAGGATCAGGTTGAGATTCTTGAGATTTTAGGAGAAGGCTGGCTGCAAAATCTGAGTAAAGAAAATGAGGATGACTGAATCTTTTAAGACGCCTGCAGACAAGGCGCTGAAGATGAACCTCGACTCTTCAATCTACGGTACTTTTGCTGAGATTGGAGCGGGGCAGGAAGTGGCCAATTGGTTTTTTAGGGCTTCGGCGACTGCTGGCACGGTTGCTAAGTCAATCTCAGCTTATGACATGACGATCAGCGATGCGCTGTATGGAAAGAGTAAACGCTATGTATCTCAGGAGCGAGTGGTGGACATGGTTAATTATGAGTATGAGTTGCTTGAAAAGCGTCTCAGTGAAACGAGGGGGAGGAAGTCGCGTTTTTTCGCTTTTGCGAATACGGTGAGAGCAAGGGGGTATCAGGACATTGCCGAGTGTCATGGATGGTTAGCGATCCATTTCCAGGGTCAGCCGGGCAGACCAGCCGGGACGATTGTTCTTCACGTCAATCTTCTCGATGATGAGAATGTTGATCAAATGGAGGCTCTTGGGATTTTAGGAGTCAATTTTATTGATGCGGCTTATCATCAGGGTGGGAATCTTAGAGAGTTTGTTAGCTCACTCACAGAATTTATCGCTCCGGGTAGGATTGAAATCGATATGCTGAGATTTGAGGGGGAGCCCTTCAAGATGGTCGATAACCGTATTTGTGCACTTGAGCTAGTAAGGCAGGGAATGTCTCCGGCTACTGTATTTCTTCCGAACGGCGAAGTTGTGCAAGCCGCTGAAGCATTTTACAAAACTCCGCTTTTAGTTCTGCGGGGAAGCTTTTTGCCAGTTACAAATTTACATTTAGATATGTTGAATCAAGCCGGCAAAGTTTTTCCTCCAACTGGGGTTTCTCAGGAAGCTCAACCGTGCCAGGAAGTCTGCGAGGTTTCACTCAGTAATCTTCTACGTAATGGGGAAGTCGACTTGTTATCATTTTTAGATCGTGCTGACGCCTTACAAGCGATTGGTAAGGTTGTTATGGTTTCGAATTGTCCGGAATTTCACCGGGTAGCTGCATTGCTTAGAAGGTTTACAAGAGAGCCCATTGGTATGATTCTATCGATCGGGCTTTTGAACGAGTTGTTTAAAGAGAAGTGGTCTGATTCGTTGGAGGGAGGAATCTTGGAGTCATTCGGGCGCTTATTTAAGAGCAAGCTCTCTCTTATGGTTTATCCGTGGCGGAATGGTAAAGACGGGGAATATGTCACTGCAGATAATTTTCGTGCGCCCGAGGGATGGAAAAAGCTCTATGAGCATTTTATTGAGAATGGGATGATTAGGGATATTGGTTGTGGTGACGTTAAGCTTCTTGAGAGGACGGGGCGCAGTCTCTTGAGAGCGGCTGCTAATGGTGAAGACTGGGAAGAATGGGTTCCTAAAGAAGCGCGTCCTTTGGTGAAATGTCATCTCAGACATCTGTAATGATTAGGCTCGATTTCATGGTTTTGTTAATGCTGCCTTTGATGTTGAGCTCGTGCTCTACTCCAACGGGCCAGCCTTATTTCACAGCAGTCGGCAAAACCACTACTTTTCTAGAGTCAAAGTCGACTCAAGAGTTGTTCGGTTTAAAGAAACGGGAAAAAGAAGATCAAATTGATTTCTATTTCTGTGATGGTTCCAAGTGGCATAAGCACAATGTTGTTTTTCCTCTGCGGGTGACGGCAAGCCTAATGTCTAAGAGACAGGGGGAGCGTTCAAATTTGAAATTGAGAGCCTATCGGGAAGGTCTCTTTTTGAGCCGGAGAAAGCGAGATTTTGAAGACAAATGGAGGAGCCTTATTTTATTCCATCTTAATTCCATTCAACCAAATTCCTGATATGAATATTCTAGATACTGCTGCTGTCCTGCTGACCCTTACCGCTGTTTTTGGCTATATCAACCATCGCTTTTTTAAGTTGCCCACAAGTATCGGGATTCTCTTGATTGGCTTAGTTCTTAGTATGCTACTTTTACTCTTTGGCGGGGATGCAATGAAGGAGAGTGCAGATAAATTTGTGACACGAATCGACTTCAATGAGACGGTCATGAATGTGATGTTGAGCTTCCTGCTTTTTGCAGGAGCTTTGCATGTTAATCTTGGCGATCTTCGTGATCAAAAATGGGTGGTCGCAATTTTAGCAAGTGCGGGATTGTTGGTGTCTACCTTTCTAGTTGGAGTGATGTCCTATTTCGTTTTTTCGTGGGCTGGACTCGATGTTCCTTTTCTTTGGTGCTTTGTGTTTGGAGCATTGATTTCGCCGACTGATCCGGTGGCGGTTCTCGGGATTCTAAAGAAGGTTGGGGCACCTAAATCGCTCGAGACCAAAATTACTGGTGAATCTCTTTTTAACGATGGGGTCGGGGTTGTTGTCTATCTGGTATTAGTTGGCTTAGCTGTGGGCGAGGCTGAGGCCTCGGTAATATCGGTTGGTAAGTTGTTTCTTGTTGAGGTGGGCGGTGGGATTTTTCTGGGTGGGGTCATCGGTTATGTTGCCTACTGGATGCTGAAGACAATTGATAATTATCAGGTTGAAATCCTGATCACTTTGGCTCTTGTGACTGGGGGTTATCAGTTAGCAACGAGCTGGCATTTGAGTGGGCCGTTGGCGATGGTGGTCGCAGGTCTGATGATTGGCAATCATGGTCGCTTGATGGCAATGAGTGATACGACCCGCGATCATCTGGATCTTTTTTGGGAGTTGGTCGACGAGATTTTAAATGCACTTCTGTTTCTTCTTATCGGATTAGAAATCTTCGTGCTGACTTGGAGTGGCCAGGCTTTTTTTGCCGGCTTGGTTCTAATTGTGGTGGTCTTGGCCTCCCGGATGATCGCTGTCTCTCTTCCTGTTCAGGCGCTTAAGAGAGCCCGCACTTTTTCACCGGGAATTGTCCGGATACTGACATGGGGTGGCCTGCGAGGGGGAATCTCGGTGGCTTTGGCACTCGCTTTGCCGAAAGATGGGAGTCTGGATGAGGAATCTAGACAGGCAATCTTGATGGCGACTTACCTCGTGGTGATCTTTTCGATTGCGGTCCAGGGATTGACGCTGAAGCCGCTTATTTCACGTTTGCTTGAGCAGAGGGATTTAGACCTTAAGAAAAATAACTAGGACGCTATTCTGACCTAATTTTCAGGGTTGGCTTCCAATTAGGGAAGCTAGATGTCAGCTTCGCTTTATATTTGTCAGCGAGGCTTTTGTTGCCATAGTTTTTGGCTGCCAGATATACTCCGTGGAGTGCCCGAGGTTGTAAAAGGGGATCGTCTGGAACCGTGGGGATGGCGACGCGAAATTCTTCAAGAGCTCCTAGCCAGCGACCTTGAAGTAGGGCAACTTCACCGCCTACGATATGAAGGCCGGCGACATGAGGACCGGGAGCATTGATAGCGAGGCCTTTAGCCACGGCGTCAAGAGCCTCAGCGTAGAGTCTGAGTCCGAGACGAGATTCGGCAAGATCAAGATAAGCATCTGCTTGCCAACGGGCTTCTTGTTTTTGCCCCAGTAAAAGAAGGCTTGTTTTCTGGGCCGCGGAAAAGCGGTCTGAACGGTTTTGGGCCTTGGATAAAATCCTCCAAACTCCGAGTTCTGTGGCTTTCGGGTTTTCCCAATTAGTAGCTTTTTCAAGGTAGTTGGCAGATTCTTCGGTCTGGCCATCGTGGAACATCTGAACGCCTAGCCAGGAGAGTATGTTTTGGGGGACTTTTTTAGCTGGGGTTCTCGTGTAGACTTCCTGAAGAACTGTGTGCAGCGCCGTCTTATTACGGGAGTTAAAGGAGCTCAAAATGAGGAGGTCACCCACGGGTTGATTATAAAATTCGGGGACTAGTTCTCTTGCCTTACGAAGGTAGGAAGGTGCTTCGTTATATTTTGCAAGCTTGAAATATCCCCACCCAACCCAGTAGTTCGAATTAGCGATGGTGTCGATGGGTAGATTTTGAAACTCGCTTAAGATCCGGCGATACCGGGCAATCATACTCTCAAATTTCTTCTCTTGGCGAAGCACGCGAGCGCTGCCTTGAAGAGCGAAAGCGGCATGGGTTTGTGCAGGGTTGAGAGCAAGGGCGTTTTCGAAATCCTTCAAAGCCGATGTATAATCGCCAAGCGAGAGGTGGGCCTCAGCTCGTTTGTTGTGAACCTCTGCGGCTCGAGGATCATCCGGGAACTCGGCAAGAAAGCGTGAAAAACTCCTGTTGGCTCCGTCGAACTGGCCAGATTCGCTCAGGCACCATCCATGCTTAAAGAGGAGCTCACGTTGCATTTTAGTATCAAGAGAGCTTCGGTCGATATTGGCAAAAATCAGAGCTGCGTCTTCCAATTCCTCGCGATCGTAGAGAGTTTCGGCTTGCAGAAAGCGGGCAGAATTAAGGTATTCGTGATCCGGATATTTTTGGGCGTAGAGCTCAAAAAAGATGTCTACACGCTCACTGAAATCCGGATTTTTGAGGCTGTAATCACATTTGAGGCACTTGTAGGAGGCCTCGAAAGCTTTGTGGCTTTTTGGAAGGGCTCGATCAACCTTCCGGTAGCAGGCCCGTGCATTTCGGTAATCTTGCTTGATGAGATACGCTAGGCCGGCTCGCTCACAACGGCGGGCTTCAAGTTTACCAGTGGCTCCAAAGTCGCCTTTTTCATAAAGAATGATGACAGTGTCCCAATCTTTTTTCTTCGAATAGAGTCCCATCAGTGATGTCTGAGCGCGGGCTTTATTGATGGCAAGGTTTCGTCGCTGGTCGGACGTGAGCGATGGGGTGTTGCTTGACATGCCTAGGATCATCTGTAGATGGGATTCCTTAGTGTCTTCTAGCGCCAGTTCAGCCGAGGCTAGGCTGGTGTAGAAAACAGCTTGAGAATGGTATTGGCTGCGTTGTGCTGATGTGACGAGTGTTTTCAGTAATTGAATAGTAGTTTTGAAATCGTCTCTTTCGAAATACTGGAAGGCGAGCATGAAGCTGGCCCAGTCCTTATGAGGATGTTTTTCGGTGTCGATGATACGGCGAAGAGCGACGGTGGCTTCAGCTTGACGATTCAGTTTGAAGAGGCATTCGGCCTGCTTGGTCATGGCGCTAAAGCGTAGGTTTTTTTCGGAAAGGTTCTGTGAGGCAATCTGAAAATATTTTGCAGCCTCTTCCCAATCTGCCTCACCAATAGCGAGATAGGCTATTTGCCGAGAAGCTTGTCCTACATGAGGCCCTCTGCGATGACGTTCGACCAAAAAACGGTAAGTGTTTTTGGCCTCTTCAATTTGCCCAAGAGTTTGGCGTGCAAAACCAAGGTGGAATCGGGCCGCTGATTCGTTTTTGGATCCAGAATGAGATCGGAGATACTTGGTATAGAGTTCAATCGCGTAGGTTGTATAGCGCTGCTTTTGAAGGTGGTCGGACTGCCTAATTCCAGTTTCGTAATATCGTTCGGCTTCCTGAAAAGCTCGCTCTTCTTTCCTGCTCTGCGCGATCGCTGGAGAGAAAGCGAGATAGCTAAAGATGAGGGTGATGAACGTATGCCGTATCAAGTGGGAGATTGCCATGGCGCGATATTGTGGTTGCGAGATGGTCGCTCGCGCGGCGAAACTCTCATAATTTGATGGGAAAATCAACCTCAGGCAGGTTGGTAGTTGGCTTGTCCTCGGTGCTCTACTTCGCTATTAATTTGGGTATGGAACATCATGTTTATTTCTGGCTGAAGGAGGATCGGCAAAACGATAAAGACTGCGTTTTTTTTGAAAAGGGGATTGAAGCCCTTTTACTGTCCCCAAATGTTGCCTCGGGCCATTGGGGAAAACCAGCTGCAACTGCAGAACGGACGGTGACCGATCATTCGTTTGATTATGCGATTTCGCTAAAATTTGACTCGATTGAGAGTCATAATGCCTACCAAGAGAGAGATTCAACCCACGATGAATTCATTTCTGGATTCAAGGAGTGGTGGAGTAAGGTCCTTGTTATGGATCTTGCTTAGAAAGAGAACTAAAGTAAATGAGGGCAAAGGATTTGGACCTTTACCCTCACTTGGATTTACTGCGTGAACGTAACCTTCAAAAGTAAACGTTCAAGGAGAAGGATAAGAGATACGCAAGTTGAGGCAAGTTGAAAGTTACCTTCCCTCTGAAAATTTTCATGGACCTCTTGGGATGATGGTTAATTTCAACTACTTCAAGAGCCTATGGAATTTTAGAGATTTTTTGATCGTCTGAGCTTCTTTCAGGATTCTCCAGACCTCGCTGATCCCGTAGCTCTAGAATTACGGAAAAAGCGATCAATAATATAGGGGAATGAAGGAGGCGTCCCTGAGGTTAGCGATCCTTTCTAATTAGAAGCGCTTAATCTTCACATGATACAAAAATCCAAATTTTTTGAAGTTTTTGCTTTTATGAACACTGTTCATATGATTT
>DCQM01000181.1:14973-18211 GCA_002323895.1 Akkermansiaceae bacterium UBA1518 | reverse complement strand
CCAAGAAGGCAGCCAAGAAAGAGGCGACCAAGAAAGCTCCAGCTCTCGAGACCAAGGCTAGCAAGAAGCCAAAAAACCGTATCGACACTCCTGAAATTCGGGAAAAAATCCGAGAACTTATCAAACTTGCTAAGGAGCAAGAATATCTCACTTACGACGATATTCACGAAATCCTACCTAATAACCTCATTGAGGAGGAGGATATCAAAGCCATCCTTGAGAGGCTCCGTCAAATGGAGTTCGAGATCATCGACGCCTCCGAGGTCGACCGTTTTAAGGATAAGAAGAAAGGTGATCTTGATTCCGAAGAAGACACCAAAGACCAAAAACTCGACATCCTAGACGATCCCGTCCGGATGTATCTCAAGCAAATGGGTCAGGTTCCCTTGCTAACTCGTGAGCAAGAGGTCGAAATTTCCAAGCGAATCGAGGACGCTGAAATTGAGGTCCAAAAATTCCTCCATCTTTTTGGCTTCACTGCAAGCGGATACCTCGCTCTCGCCGACAAACTCATGCGCGGCAAGGAACGCTTCGACCGGGTTATTCTCGATAAGAAGATCGAAAGCCGTGAGCGCTACATGAAAGCACTCCCGAAGCTTTGTGATCAGGTGCGAAGCACTCACGAAGAAACCACCGCAATCATCAAAAAACTCTCGGCCAAAGCACCCCGAGGTAAGAAAAAGCTCGAGACCACCCTCTCAAAAAACCTTCAAACTATCGCCCGCCTATATAGTCGGTTCTACTTCAAGCAGAAGGTCATCGAAGATTTCTGTGATGTGGTAGCCGAGTATCAGGAAAAAATTTGGAAATACTCCCGCAAGAAAAGCGCAGAAGCCGAGACCGCGATCAAAGAGCTCTCTCTCGAAGCCTGGCACAACGTCGAGCAATTTGAGGATACTAATAAGAGTCTCCGCCTTTGGATGCGTAAGGCGCTCAAAGCCAAGACCGAAATGGTCGAAGCTAACCTTCGCCTCGTTATTTCGATCGCTAAGAAGTATACCAACCGTGGACTTTCTTTCCTCGATCTCATTCAGGAAGGCAATATGGGACTCATGAAGGCGGTTGAGAAGTTTGAGTATCGTCGCGGATACAAATTTTCGACCTATGCGACCTGGTGGATCCGCCAAGCGATCACCCGCTCAATCGCCGATCAGGCCAGGACCATCCGTATTCCGGTCCACATGATCGAGACCATCAACAAGCTAATGCGTGTGCAGAAACAGCTCGTTCAAGAATATGGTCGTGAACCGACTCCAGACGAGATCGCCGAGGAAATTCACTTACCCGTCGAGCGTGTCCGCGCCGTCCTCAAGATGGCCCAGCAGCCCATCTCGCTACAAGCCCCCGTTGGCGACTCTGACGATACTTCATTCGGCGACTTTATCGAGGATAAATCAGCCGAGAACCCCATGGAGGAAGCTGGTTTCGCCATGCTCAAGGACAAGATTATCGAAGTCCTGGACACCCTAACCGAGCGGGAGCGGGAAGTTCTCGAGCAGCGCTTCGGACTCAAAGATGGCTACTCCCGAACTCTTGAGGAAGTTGGCCGACAGTTCCAAGTCACCCGTGAACGAATCCGTCAGATCGAGGCGAAAGCACTCCGAAAGATGCGTCACCCGACCCGTATTCGGAAGCTTGAAGGCTTCATCGAATTACCCATGTGAAAAAATTAAAAAAGCCCGCTGGTTGGATCACCGCGGGCTTTTTCTAAATAACGATTTTCAAATGCAGCACAACCAATTCGAGCACGCCGTTTCCTCAATCATCGAAAAAGAAAAGCGCTTTGAACCCGGAGCCTACTTTCTTGTCAGAGAAGCTCTCGATTTTACAGTCGACCGCCTTTCCAAGGTATCTAACAACGAAAAACGTCACGTTAGCGGACATGAACTTCTCCTTGGGTTCCGCGACTACGTTCTGCAGGAATACGGGCCGATGGGCGCCACCGTCCTTGATGACTGGGGCATCAAAAAATGCCATCATGTCGGAGAAATCGTATTTATCTTCATCGAACACGGAGTTTTTGGAAAACAAGACTCCGACAAGCTCGATGACTTTGGCGAAGCCTACGCTTTCGAAGAAGCTTTCAAAGCCCCTTTTCTCGCAAGAGCATAGCCCCTTTGTCCCTATCGTAACGAGCACTCTGGAAACCATCTTTCCTCTTTCCAGTCCAGCCCAAGCCACTTCATTATTTCAGGAATTTTGCCCGCACTACCTTTGATCCGTGAAAACACTTTCCGTGATGGAACGGTTAGTCTTAATCTGGGTGTTTTAACGCTGGTAACATCTGTGTTCTAAAAAGCGGACCAATTCCCATACTAATTATCGGGATCGTTTTCGCACGCGAGAAGGTAATCACAAATTGGCCTTTTTCTGGGCCTGAGCTGGCGAGTAACACGATTAGACTTCCAAACTCCACCCCTGCTTGATCTTCTCCGAAACAGCTATGACCCGCCAAAAAGTCATCGACCTGCTCGCCATGAGCCGATTCGCCAACCTCCCCACCGTTTGGTCAAATGGCCTTCTCGGAGTTCTCATCGGTTGGTCCGCCTTCCCCGACCAAGCCCACCTTTGTCCGATCTGCGTCACCCTTCTTGGTATCTCTCTTTCTTTTCTCTACCTTGGCGGATGCTTCTTTAACGATTGGCACGATCTCGATTTTGATACTAAGACCCGCCCAGATCGCCCTATCCCTTCCGGACGCTGGCCTCGCCAAACTATTCTTTCACTCTCCATTATCCTCATGGGTGGAGGACTCGCTCTTATCACTTTTATCAGCCCGCCCGCCGGACTGTTCGCCCTTGGTATATTAATTTGCATTCTCGCTTACACCAAGTGGCACAAAATTAGTCCTGCGAGTTTCTTCTTCATGGCGGGAGCACGCGCCCTCATTTATCCAACCGCCGCCTTTTCCCTTCTTTCCTGGAATCAATTCACTCAATCAGGAGACCAAATCACCGCCTTCCTGATTCTTCTCGGGGTCGGCCTCGGAGGGTACATCCTGGGAATTTCCCTCACCGCTCGAGCAGAAACCTCCAAGGATCCCATCAGCGACGCGCGTAAGACATTCCCTATTCTCTGTCTTTGCACTCCCATCTTCTTTTTCTCAGCCCCACTCCTTCTTACCAAGAACGGATCTGCTCTGATTCCGCTTATCCTCTTCATCGGAATCCTCGCAATCATTGTCAGAAACCTTCGGGCTCGTCACAACGTCGGTATGTTTGTCTCCCGGACTCTTGCT
>DCQM01000181.1:0-14579 GCA_002323895.1 Akkermansiaceae bacterium UBA1518 | reverse complement strand
TTGCCTGCCCCCTTCTCGCTATCGCCGCCCTTGGACTTCAAAAAATTGCCCCTGCCACTTAAATGATACTCGCCATCGAATCCTCCTGCGACGAGACCGCGGTTGCTATCATCCGGCGGGAAGGGCAGACGACTAAACTCCTGACCTCACTGATCTCATCACAAATCGAGATCCACCGCCAATACGGTGGCGTTGTCCCAGAAGTAGCCTGCCGTAATCATGCCCAACGAATTCGCCCCCTTGTCCAACAAGCTCTCGATGATGCGGGAGTCAGTCTTGATGACATCGCCGCTTTCGCTGCCACTCGCGGCCCCGGACTCGCCTCATCTCTTCTCGTCGGCCTCGCCTACGCGAAAGGCCTCGCGGTCGCTTCGGACAAACCCTTTTTCGGGATTAATCATATGGAAGGCCATCTTCTCTCACCTTTCCTTAAAGAAGGCACAATCCCGCCCCACCTCAGCCTCATCGTCTCCGGGGGGCATACCATGCTCATTTCAGTTCAAGCACACGGACAATATCAACTCATCGGTCGCACCATCGATGATGCCGGTGGCGAAGCCTTCGACAAAGTCGGCCGCATGCTCAAGCTCCCCTACCCCGGCGGCCCCGAAATCGAAAAACACGCCCGCGAGGGAAACCCAAAATCCTTTATCTTTCCCCGTGCCCATCTCAAAGACGCTCCCTTTGACTTCTCTTTTTCTGGCCTTAAAACTGCGGTTCTTTACCAACTGCAAAAGCTCGAAGACCCCCAAGCTCACCTCGCTGATCTCTGCGCATCCTTTCAGGATGCCGTCATTGATGCCCTCGTCAAAAAAACGATTAAAGCTGCTCTTCAAACTGGCCACACTTTAATTGCCCTTTCTGGCGGCGTTGCCTGTAACCGAACTTTGCAAGAAGCCCTTACCTGTGCGGCACAAAACGCCGGCATGAAAGTCCAGCCCACTCCACCAGCACTCACCACCGATAACGCAGGTATGATTGCCCTCGCCGCCCTTCTCGCTTCCGAAAACCGCCCCAGCGACTCTCTCGAAATCGGCATTGACCCTAATCTCGTGCTCGCCACTCCGTAGCTCCGCTACCCGCTTGCCCTAATAAGATAGGATACAAATTAATGGTAACTACTTCGACCAAGCCACATGGATGTGAGTCGAATGGCCCCGGTCTCCCGGTCCAAAAGTTTCAGTAGCGCCGAGTTCACGGCAGCGCTTGAGAAATCCTCGCCAATAGCGATTACCATAACTCACTCGGCTGCCGTTGATGGTGTCGACATCAAAAGCAAGTCCAGCGTAATGACGTGAATTTCTGGCATGGCTCCCCCCTGCTAAGGCAACTACGCGAAAGGTATACCCCCGGCTTGCAAGGTCACAGATAGCCCAAAGCATCCTGTGATCGAGTCCCACGTAGCCACCCGGAGCAGTGCCGTAAGAACTACGCTTAACAGCATAACCTGCAGCAGCATGGTTGAGATTATCTAGTGCAGACGCGCCATCGTAACGACCACTGACCTGACGAGGAAGCCAACTAATCCTGTTACAATTCTTCAACCATTGCGCTGCCTTAGGGGTAGGGTTACTGATATAAAATGTGGGGGGCGTAAGAGTGCAACTTGAGAGTCCCAAACCAAAGCAGACTGCCACGGCAATCGCACGAAGAAAAAGGACGAAACGCTTCACTTCTCTAAAGATGCCCATTTTGCCCCCGATGGCAATGCCATGATCCCTCTCTTGTTTTCCAGAGAGCTCAGGGCTATAACTGTCCCCGTAATCATGCGCCTGTGGAGAGTTCTCGCCCGAACCAAGCGTCTCGTCTTCCGAGACGCGCTTGAGCGGCGTCATGAAAAAACAGCCCAAGCGCTCTCACAAGTCTTTGCATCCTTCATTAATCACGATGGTCACGCGTCGCGACGGGAGCTTGAGATCGTTTATGACTTTGTGCGTAATGTTTTCCCGGATATAGACCACGGCATTCTTGGGAAATCTCTAGAGTCTGCAGTTGCTTGGCCCCAGCCGATTGATGAAGCGCTAAAAAATCTCAAGAAAAACCTAAATACGGAACACAGGATTCCCTTAGCCCTCCAGCTCTACTCAGTCATCAGGGCAGGCGGGGACGACCCCGCGGAAAAAGAAAAATTCTCCGAAGTTATGCAAGCTGTCGGGAACGGCAAGATCACCGCAACCGTCTTACGTGAACTCGGGCAATTCGACGCACCAAAAGACAATCTCTTGGCAAGAGTAGACTTTGGCCCTGATCAATCATGTGACGTCCGGCTAAAAGAAGAAGGCGATACGCCTCGGTTTCGCTGTTACCAAGCGGGATCACTGATTCTTATTCGGAACCTCCGCGATCAACCTCTCTGGGTAAGAGGCTATCAGCTCGACTCAGATCGCCTCTTACTCATCCGACCTTCAGACGAAGTCATCGCGGGAGGATGGCGCTTAAATTATAACGATCTTATCTTCTTTTTACAGGCAGAGGAAAAAGGAATTCCTCCTGCACTCTTCCTCATCGAAGAAGGCAAAGAACTCACCCTGAGCCGAAACAAGTCACGCCTCGCCCTTGCCAAGATCGCTTTCGGACACCGCGTCCACGTTACTCCACTAAAAAACGGATATCTTACTGGTGGCTCACGAAACCCTCTTATTGCCGCAACCACCTATGAACTCGATTACCATGACGTAATACGTGTAGATGAAACGGAACCCCTGGCCCTCGAAGCCCTGAGGCGGCTCACACAACAAACTGGACAGCGATTTGTTCTTCCAGCAGGACGGCGAAGGGTTCGTGTTTCAAACGATCCCAACCGACTTTCAGGTGACAGCCTACTCCTCACCCCGGGTCTTGCTGGGCGTTTTGTTTTAGAGCTTGAATTCGACCCAAAAACAGGATTTGGCGAGCTGAAAGTCATCGAATCGACCGAGGCTATTCTTGTGAACGGCCAACAGGTCAAGGAAGAGCCCTTGCCGGATGGTTCGATAATTCGTCTCAGCAATCGTCAGGCCCTCCGTTGCCGCTTCTCGGATAACATTCTTGATGAAGAACGGAACCTCGTTCGTCATCTTGAAGTGGAGAATCTCAACCACAGTTTTTGGAAAGGCGGAAAGGCCATCGACAGCCTCTCTTTCCGGCTCGAGCGAAGTCAAATGATGTGTATCATTGGACCTAGTGGAAGCGGCAAAAGCACGCTTCTTGAAATCCTAGCTGGCCAACGAAAACCAAGGAATGGACAGGTTAAGCTGAATGGCATCTCACTCTACGACCGCCCAAAGAGACTCGCGCCCTTAATCTCCTTTATGCCGCAGGAAGATGCCCTGACCGAGCAGCTTACTGTTTACGAGCACCTCATCCATGCCGCTGCCATTCGCCGCCCCCACCTCTCGACCGAATCGATCGAGAAGCGCGTGAACTTCCTCGTCGGCGAGCTTGGACTGGAACGAATAGGGCACCGCCGGGTGGGTAGTGCGGAGTCCAAAAGCCTCAGCGGAGGTGAACGCTCCCGACTCAATGCGGGGCTCGACTTAGTTGGAGGCGGTGAAATTTTTCTCTTCGACGAGCCCATCTCGGGGCTTTCCTCGAAAGATGCCGAAAACGTCGTCGATGCCCTCCACAGTTTCGCACGAGACAAGATCGTGGTTGCCTCCCTTCACCGTCCCAGCGAAAAAGTCTTAGAAGCTTTTGATACGGTCCTCCTCCTCGATCGTGGTGGAAAAATGGCATATTTGGGACCCCCAAAAGATCTAGTAAGTTACTTCCAACAAGCCTCCAAAGATTTACAGATCGAGCGCCAATCCGATCTCACCCCTCAGGGAGCCGACTTTGTCTTCGATATTCTCGAAACCACAATGCTGAAGCTCCACGCCCCTGGTAAATCACGCAGACGTTTCCAGCCCGAGTTCTGGCAAGAGAGATTTGAGAACCACTGCGTGATGGACCATCTCTCACTGCCAAAGCCCAGCCCCATTGCCGGCGAACTGGATTTACCAACCGCCGATGACCAAGTCGCAGCGCCTGAACCTCCGATACACGGACGTCGGCAGAAATGGATGATTTTCAAAACCCACCTAGCACGAGCCGCTAAATCAAAATTCCGCCACCGGGGAACTTTTCACTCTATTTTGTTGGAAGCTCCGCTACTCGCGGGACTGATCGGCTTAACCTTGAGAGCTTCCCCTGATGGTAGCTACCAATTCCATTCAGCTCTTCATCTGCCCTCTTACCTCTTTCTGGCCGTTACGGTAGCGATGTTTTTCGGTCTCACCAACAGCGCAACCGAAGTCCTGCGAGATCGCCCGATTTTAAGACGCGAGCGTAATTGCCGACCACACCCCATTCTTTATCTTGGCTCAAAATTCTCAGTGCTAATTCTCACTGTAGCAGTTCAATCCGCGGTCTTCATCGCGGTTGCGCATCAGATTCTCGATCTTCATCACATGTTTTGGAATCACCTCGGTTGGATGATTCTCACGGGATCCTGTGGAACTGCGCTGGCCCTCGTGTTCTCAGTAATTTCGCGATCAGAGCGCACCGCTCTAGGATCAATTCCTTTGATTCTTGTCCCACAAATCCTACTCGCAGGCGCCCTCATTCCCTTCACCGAAATGAACCGCGGACTCTTTGTCGGTGGAGATGAAGGTCGCGATAATGGAGGTGAACCGGTTCCTTCAACTATCATGCCGCTGCGCTATGCCTTTGAAGGCAGCATTGTGACCCAAGCGACAGAGAATCGCTTTGAAGAAACACGACGCCCCGTTCAGAAAACGATCGATATACTCAAAGACAAGGAAAAGCTTAAACTGTCAGAAGAAGATGAACTCAAAAAGGCCGGGAATAAGATTGGAGTCTTCTTTGCGTCGGTTGCAAAAACTTCCTCTCAGGCTAACGAGATCCTAAGTGATCCGCTTAGACAATTAGAACAACTTCAAAAGGAGGAGATGGAAGGACTTGAAACTGAACTCGATCGCGAAACTCGCTCAGTTTCTCAATTCTTCGTGAACGAACGAGTCGAAAACATGGTAGATCTTGCTGAGACTTTAAGACTTGATGGCAGGAGAAATGATAAACCCAACATTTTCTTGGCAAAAGAAAAAACCTTCTTTGGTATTAATCTGAGCACCCAATGGTATTGCCGAATCTTTTTGATACTCCTTACCACTGCTTTCCTTCTCCCGGCCGCAAGCTTCCTTAAATACTCACTCACCCGGCGTTAAAGAACGCGAAAGTGCTGTTTTGAAGCTCCGGCGAATCAGCGTCAACGCTTCGGAGGTTAATGGCCGGGCGACTACCAACCCAGCAACAGAATGCCCTTCATTAGATTCGAGCGGGAGGATTTCTATCATTCGATCCTCAGCAATCACGACCTGCAGAAGACCACTGGGCTCGCCTACACCCTTAGTGATTGAAGCATGCACAAGTGATCTCGCGACTTTGATCAGCTTCTCACTTCCTACTTCATCAAGCATAATCTGCCCCTTCGGATCACAGACAAATGCAGCCAGAATAGGAGTCTGTTTTTTAAGCCAATCTGAAAATGCGCTTAGAGCGCGAGGCAGTGACGGAAGCCCAGAAGAGCGCGCAGATTTTTTCCCAGAAGCAGCCGAAGCGACAGGAGATTTTTGTTCATAAAACGAATTAGGTTGAACCGGCTGCTTGTTCTCTTCAACAGCCGGGCGAGCTAACTTAGGCTTTGGCGCAGCCTGAGAAAACGGACTGGATGGCTCGGAGACAATCGATTGCAACGGCGGATCAGAAGGATTGGGTTCCCCGTCGAAACCCTCAAAATTCTCACCAAAAACTGATTCGTGAGAAGGGATTTGTGATACCGGAGTTTTGGCGAGCAAACCTTCGGCAAGCGACCGGACTTCGTCTGGGTCGAGCCACTGACTCACAACTTCATTCTCGTTCATAGTTTTAGGCTGGAATCGGAGGGTTGATGCGCTCCTCTAGCTCAAGACGGAGTTGTTCGAAAATCGCCAAAGTCTCTGCGCCTTCTGCCATCACTCCAACTGGAAGACCCCTCGCACTAGCTTGCACATAAAGATCATTTCTTGGGATTTCAGTCTGCATCACCATTTCCTCTGGAAGAAGTCCTCGAAGTGCTTGGGCAGATTCTAAGCTTTCAGAGAGCTCCTTTTTCACCATCGTCAAAACGACTCCAAGAACCTGAAGGCTAGGGTTGACAGCGCGCATCCGGGTTAAAGCTTCCAGCATCTTGGGAACCGAACGAACACCAAGTGGTTCGGATTGTTGGGGTACCATTACCCCATTCGAAACTCCAAGAACATCAGCAGTGACACCAAATAATCCTGCCGCCGTATCAAAAATACAAACATCGTATTTCATTGCGCGGATTTGTGAGACAAAGCCCCTAATTCGGTGGACGTTTCCCGAAACCGGACCACTTCCAAATTCGTATGCACTACTCTGACCAGCCGCAACAAGACTAAATGTTGGAAGACGGGTAGGCACAATAAGCTCCCCAACATTCATTACTGGGTTTTCGAGAAAATCGTAAAAGCCGGAGAGATGGCGCGATTGACGAGTCAGGGAAAGTCCCACTGAACCCTGAGGATCAGTATCAACAAGTAAAGTTTTGCGCCCACTGCGAGCGAAGGCATAGGCTAGATTAATGGAGAGAGTCGTTTTCCCGACGCCTCCTTTCTGACTGGTGATGGCTAGAGTGGTCACTGAAAAAAATCTAAAATGAGATTTGGGAAACCTATTCCCGATTGGCCCTGAGCAAGGGAATCATTTAGAAGCTCCTTTGTCTGGTCATTTTCTCTCTATTTCTTAAATTTAGGAAACCCCCACTAGGAAGAATCAATCATGCGAACATATTTTCCAATCCTGCCTCTTCTATACTTCTCCCTATTAACTTCATGTTCAGATGAAAAGACCACGGAAAAAAAAGATGTTAAGCAGAACTATTTTGCGGATGCCGAGATCCCGGATAGCGCCATTGATTTTAAAAATGAAATGGCCACAGGCGAGACTGATTTCCTCAGATCTTTATCCACTCACCAGATCGCCTGGCAAAAATGGAATCATGGAATCCTTAAGAAAGCGAAAGATGCTCAGCGCCCGATCTTTGCCCTCTTATGCTCGCCCCTCGGAAGCGCTTCACGCACCGTTGTTGACGAGCTAAACGAGAGCCAGGAACTTCGGGGAATAATCTCCAGCCAAGCGGTCTGCACCGTTATAGACTCAACAGTAAACCCTGAAATGGCTAATTTGGGATACCGTCTCTCTGCCGAAGACAAAAAAAGTGCCGCTTTCCCCATGATTATTTGGTTAAGCCATGAAGGCTCACCCATTGCTTCAGACCGCGTAGGGAATATCTCCGGGCGCGAGTTGGAAATCATCGTCTCGAACCTCGCGAATGTGGTCGAGGATCTCTGGAGCACATCATCGCGATACACGGTTGAAAACAGCCGCAGCGAAAATGAAAAAAGACAGCTACGCATAGAACCAAACATCGACGAGCTTAAACAACCGATAACACGCAATGAACTCTTTCAAAGAGAAGCTCGCGAACTCAGCTCTCTTTATAGCTTCGGAGATAAGAATCTGGATTTTATTGGAGGAATGATTCCCTCCAGTAGCATCGAACTTCTTGCTATCGGATCACGTTCAACAAGTTTAACCGGAGAAGTTCGCGGACAAAGCAGAGAAGCTGCTAAAGTAATGACCCTAGAGCTAACCTCGGGGGCTCTCAAGGATCACCTGACCGGTTCTTATTTCTACGCGCGGAGAACAGAAGATTGGACGCTTCCCTTTTTTGTTAAAGACCTCCTTTCCCAAGCCAAAGTCGCCGCAACTTTAATGAAGGTTGGTAATCTTCTCGGAGATGCAAAATTCACCAAGCAGGGTTTAGAATTACTTGAGCTCCTAGAAACCGAATGGCTGGCGAAAGAAATTTCTATTAAATCCCCAAATGGTAACGCTGATGTGGCTGGGGCATTTCTCTGGGATTATAGAACTCTTAAAAAAATCCTCAATCCAGATCAGCTAAAGGTAGCCACCATCGCATTTTCACTCGAACCAACCGGTAATATTCCACTCGAAACCGATCCTCTTGGAAACTATTTCAACCTCAATTCACTTCGAGGTAAAACTTCCTCCCAAGAAATCGCCGACGAACTCCAACTTTCGGCGGAAGAAGTTTCAAAGGCCGTGAAGACTATAAAATCTAATCTGCTGACATATCGCAGGGAGCAAATTAAAATTACAAGGGAAAGCACTTTAACTGTTAAAGATCTAGCCTTGGTTCTAAGAGCGCAAATCCTAAGAGCCAACCATACTGGGTCACCAGCTCATTTCGACACAGCGAAAGCAACCGCAAATAGAATCCTATCTAATTACTGGAAGCCTAAAAAAGGTTTGTTCCGCATTTCATCGGGTTCAACAATGGTCCCCGCACGGTGCCAAGACGCCATGGCCGTCGGTCGATCTTTGAACGAACTCTACCAAGCCACTCTCGACCAACAGTGGCTAAAAAGCGCAATTGAAATTGTAAACCATAACATTCAGCAATTCGGCTATTCAGGAAAGATTCTGACCGAAGTCACGAAAGAGGAACAGATTGTTCCTTTAAAGCAATTCAGTGTGAGTATGATTTTCGGTGAATCCACCCTAGGCATTTCTGATCAGACTTTGAGCCGAATTTACGCCCTGACGGGAAACGAGGCTTACGGTGACATCCTAGACGCTCACCGAAAATATATCGCTCGTCAGGCGAAAGGAAGAGTGGTGTATCATACCGACTATATTTCATCGTGTTCGCTCGGTGATTCTCCTCTAATCGCAATTCTTCAAGGGAATATATCCAGTGAACTTGGCAAACAATTCATTTCTATTCTAAACGCTCCAAAATATCTATCGTTCCTCACCATTCGCCCGGAATCCGCCAGCCCGCTTCTCACACCGCTTACCGGGCTCCCACCAGTTAAAGGAACGGCTTCGGTTGTCCTCACTCGTGCCGGCAAAGCCCTCGGACAGGTATCTACGATTGAGGAACTTACCGAACTTCTTGACTCAGTCATCTCCGGCGAGTGAGTGTCTTCCCGTCCCAAAAAAATTATCTCACTCTATTCCATGAGCAACCGCACCGCATCACAGGCACGCAACACCGCCGAAACTAAGATCAAGCTCAGCCTCAATCTTGATGGTTCCGGTAAATCCTCAATTGCCACTAGGATTCCATTCTTTGATCACATGTTAACCCTCTTCTCTCGTCACTCGCTTATCGACTTAAATGTTGAAGTCGATGGTGATGTTGAAGTCGATTTCCACCACACCGTAGAGGACACTGGTATTGTCCTCGGTGAATGCATCAAGAACGCTATGGGAGACAAAGATGGCATTCGACGCTACGGACACGCCTACGTGCCGATGGACGAGACCCTTTGCCGCAGCGTGATCGATCTGAGCAACCGCCCGCAACTCGAACTCCGGACGCCTAAACAAACTGCAGATGCTCAGAACTTCCCTTTTACCCTCGTGGAGGAATTCTGCCGCGCACTCTCTTCAAACCTTCGCTGCAACCTTCACATCGAGGTTCTTTATGGCCGAGACGGGCACCACGTTGCCGAGTCGGTTTTTAAATCCATGGCCGTCGCACTTCGGATCGCTTCGGAGAATGACCCACGCCGCGAAGGTATCCCATCCACGAAGGAAGTCCTCTAAATCGATATGAAACTCGGAATGATCGACTACGGTCGGGGCAATCTTCGAAGTGTCATCAACGCCTGCAAAGCATTGGGTCATGACCCCACCCTAATTACCAAGCCCGAAGAGCTAGAACAATTTACCCATCTCATCTTCCCTGGCCAAGGATCTTTCGGAGACTGTATGGAAAGCCTGCGCCGGCTGGGACTAGACACGCCTCTTCAGGAATGGATCGCGTCGGGAAAGCCCTACTTCGGGATTTGTGTTGGTTTTCAGCTTCTTTTCGAGGCTAGCGAAGAATCTCCCGGCACTGCTGGACTAGGAGTCGCCTCCGGAACCGTCAAACGATTTACCAGCAAGGACGTTAAAATTCCTCACATGGGATGGAATGCCACCCTCCACACGAAAGAGAACTCTCCTTACTGGACCGGCTTTAATGCTCCACCTTACTTCTATTTCGTCCACTCGTATTATCCAGACGGCGTGGACCCTAAAATTGTTTCAGCAACTTGTAACTACGGCGACGAAACCTTTTGTGCAGCCATTGAGAAGGGAAAACTGTTTGCCACGCAGTTTCACCCAGAAAAGAGCCAACATGCCGGCCTCAAACTACTCGGAAACTTCTTCAATGCCTAAATGTCATAGGCTAACACGAAAAAAGCTGGCCGTTTCCGCCCAGCTTTTGAAGGAATAGAATCTAGGAAGCGCCTTAGATCAGGCCAGCTTTTTTCAGAGTCGCATATGCACCATTCTTATTGATGGTCTTCAGCGCCTTCGCGCTCGCCTTCACACGGACATATTTACCGAGCTCCGGAACCCAAACTCGCTTGGTGTGAAGATTAGGAGAAACTTTGCGCTTCACCGTCTTGGTCACGTGACGGCCTATGCCGCCTTTCTTTTTGGCCAAACCAGAACGGTGGATTTTACGTCCAACACGAACTTTGGAACCGCGGATGCTGCATACTCTTGCCATAAATCTTGAAAATTGGTGGAGGGGTGAGATATGCGAAATTCAGAATGGGTCAAGCCGTTTCCGAAAATTCCTTAAGGTTTTTCATTCCTATTTTTTAGTAGGATGAACTGGAAATCCCCTTTCAGGTATGATTTTCTCGCTGTGTGGAAGCTCCGATTCTCCTTGATTACCTAAAACAGCTCGAAAAGCAGGGAATCGACCATGTAGAAATCGACGACCACGCACGGTCAGTTCTTCGCGAGCTCTACACCCGCGGAAGTGCGCGCCGCCCTGCGAAACCAAATATAGCTAGAACTAATAGGCAGTTACAGCCGAACTCAATCGTCGCGCAAGGTGACACCGCAGCCGAAAAAATAGCCTCTCTTGCCAACATCGCCAAAACCTGGCAACCGGCACGATCCCTTGGCAGTCTTCGGGATACTATGGTTTTTTCCGCCGGCAATCCCGAAGCTGATTTCATGCTCGTCGGTGAAGCCCCTGGATTTCAGGAAGAACAAAAACGCGAACCTTTCGTAGGCCCAGCCGGAGAAAAACTTAATCAAATCCTTAAGGCTATGGGGCTCGCACGCGAAAAGGTATATATTACCAATGTTTGCAAATTCCGGCCTGCCACCCGGAACCAAACCACCAACAACCGCAAGCCCTCTCGTGAAGAAATGGCAACCTCTCTTCCATTTGTGAAAGCCGAGATTGATATCGTAAAACCAAGCGTCATCGTTGCGCTCGGAGGAAGCGCGGCTCAAGGCCTTCTTGCCTCTGATAAACCAGTTGGCCAACTGCGCGAATCCTGGCACCAATTCCAAGGAATCCCTCTCCGGGTTACCTACCACCCTTCCTATCTTCTAAGGCAAGAAGACGGACTCGGCGAAAAACGCAAGGTCTGGGAGGATATGCTGGCCATCATGGACAAACTTGGACTTCCAATTTCCGAAAAACAGCGCAGCTACTTTAGTGAATAGTCAACTTTGGCTAAAATAAACCATTCCCGCTATTCCGACTACAAAACAGTAATAAGCAAAATACTCCAACTTTCCTCGCTTCACCGCCCCCATAACGACGTAAATTGCAAATAGGCCTACCAAAGCTGCCGTAATCGCCCCAGCAACATAGGGCGCATTAAAACAAGAATTGAGGGCTCTCGTAAGAGAGCCTGTCTGATCCATCTGGTCCTTTAGAGTCAGCACAAATCCGCCAACGATAGCCGGGATTGACATTAAGAAGGAAAACTCGGCAGCTTTCTCCGCCTTTACACCACTTACTAAGCCAGCCGCGATCGTCGAGCCAGAGCGAGAAATCCCGGGCAGAATAGCACAAGCCTGTCCGATCCCCATAATGAGAGAACTCTTAAGCCCCAGCTTGGCAGCTTTTCCTTTCAGTATTCTTGGAACAAATAGGATAAGTCCCGTCACAATCAAAAGACCTGAAACAAAAACCGGCTTTCCAGGCGCAGCGTCAAAAAAATCCTTAAAAAGCAATGCTGCGAACACAGCCGGAACGGTAGCTACCCCGAGCCAAATAATCATCATTCGTTCCTCCCTCATCTCATTATTGAAAAGTGACAGGGTCAATCTCCACAGGCTCTTCTTAAAAAAGATTAGCACGCTAACTAGGGTTCCTAGATGGAGAATGATTTCAAAAGAAAGATCCGGCCGATGCTCTGCTCCCACATCGCGAATTCCCAGAAGATACTGGGTTAGCACGATATGTCCTGAAGAGGACACAGGAAGAAACTCCGCCAATCCTTGCACAATCCCCACGATGATGGCCTTCCAAATTTCCATTACTTCCAAGAGGATTAACCCCCCTCTCCTTACCCGGCAAGCACCACATCACCTCACTCAAAATTTTATTTCGCATTTCCCGATCTCTCAGGTATGCTGATGCTATGAAAGCAACACTTATATTGTTCGCCCTCGTTTCACTCCTTGCCTCCTGCAGCCAGAAAGGCAAACCCGTCGCTCCAGCAGCCAACACCGGCAATCAATATGGGGTTCCAAATGCTGGCGCTCCCGGAAGTTATAACCCTCCCTACCAGCCGATTGCCCCCATCAATCCTCCTGCAACTCCGTTGCCTGCCCCTTACGGAACTCCACCTGTTGCAATCGCCCCCTATACCCCTCCACCTGCTACTCCAGCTCCAACCCCCTCACCCGATCTGAACGGAAACGTTTACACGATCAAAGCTGGAGATTCTCTTTGGGGAATCGCACGTAAATTTGAAACATCCGTAAAGGCTGTTAAGGAAACAAACGGTATGACGAACGACACGATTATTGAAGGTCGTAGTCTCATCATCCCCGGACGATAAACAATCAGATTACGAATCCTTTCATTAATCGGTGGGCCAGACTATTCTTTGGCCCACCTTTTTTGTACCAATGAAACTCTTTCTGACGGCCCTTCTCTCTCTCATTCTTCCCGCCCTCAACCAAGAATTACCAAACGATAGAGAAAAGATTCTCGAAGCTCTCCTAAACGCACCTGATCAAGCTTCACTAGATCAGGCAATCAAAGACGGTAAAGCAGCGGGACTTCCGGACCAACTATTTCTTGAAGCTCGCTTCGTCTTTCTTGTAAACGAAGATAATCGTGCGGCGCTAGCTACTCTCTCAACGGATCTGGAAGCACATCTCCCAAAATTTTCTTCCGATGACACGATGCTCTTTGCCGTCAAAGAAGATTTCGCAAGCATCGTGCAATACACCAAGGCTCTCGCTGCCCTTCAAGACAACGACGTAAAACTTTTCAAAAAGCATATTACCGAAGCTTTTTGGCTAGCCCCTTCTCACGCCACGCAATTTGCACCCTTAATCGATGATATGCGTATCAATGAGGCGATGAAAAAAATCACCTTAGATCTCAGCCTGCAATTTGAAGACCAAAAGTTGCAGGGGGAATCAAAGTCTTTAGAAACCATCGCAGGGGGCTCCCCAGCATTCCTCATCCATTTCTGGAGCCCTTGGGCAAATCAAGCCATGGCAATAATGGATGAATTTCTAACCGTAAGCGACTCTCTCATCAAAAATAATATTCCCGTAGTTTCCTTTCTTTTAACTACCACAAATGAAGCCAGACAAGCTGGAGATGATTTTCTCGCTAAGGGAAAACAAGGAAATATAGCGCACTGGCTCGTCGATACTAAAAAGTCTTCGTTGGGCTCGTTGATGCGCGTTTCGTCTTTCCCTACCGTTGTTTTAGTATCAAACAAAGGGGAAATCCTTTTTAACGGAGACCCTTCCAATCGCCGTCTTTGGGGGATTCTGACCGCTATTAATCCAGAAATCACCGGACCTACGATAGATGCCGTACTTCTAAAAACGGATCCAAAGAGCACCTTGCGTGCAAAAAACGACGAATAAGGCCAGAAATATTTGATTGCAAGCATGTAAGATTAAACTTGAACTATGGTGCTGTATTCGGCTTTCTTCTTAAAACCAATCGATTAGACCACAGTGTCCACCTACGACGAACCATCTCCTCAAGAGCTTCATGCCCTCGCCATTCTATGGAATGAGGGTCCAAGTACAGTAGGGTTCGTACATGAAATAATGAATGTCGATGGTAGTGACCGCACATACACCACCGCCCTTGCCGTCATGCGCAACCTTGAGAAAAAGAGGCTTGCTGTTCGGAATACTCAGGGACGGGCGCATGTTTACAAAGCTCAGGTAGATCGTGGAAGCATCCTCAAGCCCCGCTTGCAGGAACTCGTTCAAAATAGTTTTGGAGGAAGCCTTGGACAGGCGATCCTCTCCCTAATCTCAGTTGGCGTCATGACGCCCGAAGAGAAAATCGCGGTAATCCGCGTAATTAAACAGCACAAAGCCATGGCTGCAAAAAAGAAGACCACAAAAAAGAAGGCCGCCAAAAAGGCCGCCAAAAAACCCGTGGCTACCAAGAAAAAGGTAGCCAAGAAGAAAGTAGCTAAAAAGCCCGCCAAGAAAAA
>DCQM01000162.1 GCA_002323895.1 Akkermansiaceae bacterium UBA1518 | reverse complement strand
GTAAGCTCAGATAGTGGGCCGCGTAAATCAAGATCCTTGAGCTTATTATCGAGTTGGCCAAAATGGTCACGGATCGGTGAACCGCTTGCTTGAAGGATTGTATTGTACCAGTTGCCGATGGTCTTGTGGCCGGACTGACCATATTTGGGATAGCGTAGGTAGCGACCGGCAGTTTTCATCTTGTGGCCACGTCCGCCGACAATGATGAATGGCCATTCCTTGCGGCGGGAATGGTGTGCTTCTCCGGTATCAGACAAGTAGATGATCATCGTGTTATCGAGCATTGTGCCGTCACCCTCAGGGACCGCTTTGAGCTGAGTTGCCAACTTTGCGATCTGATCGATTTGAAATTTACGAATAACATCACGTGCTTCGGCAGATTTGAGCCCGTTGTCGGTGATTTTGTTATGACCGATATCGTGCACGCTGGTGTTCTTGAATCCAAAGGTGGCATACTTGGCGCTGAGCCAATCAGCACGAATTGAGATCACGTTGGTCAACCCTGTAATTAATGAGGCGGCGGTAAGGTCGAAAAAGGTAGAGACCCGGTCAGTGAAAACGGTCGAGGCATACTGGCTGGTGAGTTCGGGTGCGTTCTTACGAATTTTCTCCTGCATTGAAACGAGTTGGTCGTTACGAGCTCGAACGGATTCGAATGCGTTTAGGTAGTGGTCGAGTTTTTCGCGTTCCTCTTGGCTAATTTGATTGGCGAGGCGTTTGGTGTCTTCGCTAAGAAAATCAAGAAGGTTGGTCTGTAAGGCGAACTCGTTTTTACCTCCATTTTTTAAATCAAGAGCGCTGCCGAATAATTCGCGGTAGGCTTTTTCGGCGCTTGCCTGATATGGCATCGGGCTGTTCTGACCATAGGCTGAGATTTTCGGGAAGACAGCGGTGTCTTGAACGATCGGGCCGTAGTTATTGCCAATGCTGTGGCCGTTAGGCGCAAAGCCGTAATTTTTAAAAGGCGCAGGATTAAGTTGTCCTAGTAGACAATCGAGGGTGGCTGCCGCAGGTTTCTCGGGCGAGTGATGGCAGCTGAGAGCACCATAGTAAGATGAGTGGTTCCCTCCGAAGTTGCTTCCAGACAAGCCTTCCAGAATCATCATCTCTTCTTTAAAGGGATCGAGCGATCGTAAGGTTGGCGGGAGTTGATAATCTTTGAGTTTGAGATCAAGGATTTGATCGTCATTACCGATTTCGATGCCTTCGGGCCGAATTGCGCTTGGGGTAATTCCACTGGATTTGATCACGAAGACAAAACGTTTTGGGAACCCCTTCGCGTTACCCGCAGCATGCGCCTCCATTTGGCGGAGGAGAGGCGCGAGTGCGGCACTACTTGCTCCGAGCATCATGCCCTTGGTGAATTTTCTTCGTGAGGAGATCATTTTCGGTAGAGGAAGGAGTCGGAGGTGAGGAGCGAGACTAATAATTCACTAAACTTGCCTCCGCTGTCGAGGTAGGATTTTTCTGCGTCGATAAGGGTTTTGGAGTCACTCAGCATTTCATTGCGGCCCATCCAGTATCTAAAGCAGTGTCGAATGATTGACTGACGGACGCGAGTGGATTTTGCCAATTTGGTGACGAGTTCGTTGGCGTCCTTAACCGGCCCATCGATTCCAGCCTCTCCGGTACCGGTGATTTTTCCGCTCGTATCAAAGGGATGTTCGATCAGTTCTCCTTTTTCCAAGCCCGACTTTATCTTATCTGGTGTGAGCATGGTTTCGAAGCGCCTTTGCTTCTTATGATAATACATGCCGGTGCGGACCCAGCCACGATCGGTGAAGCTTTCGAAGGGCATTCCAAGCGGTTCAAAGTGTTTGTGGCACTTCCAGCATTCCTTAGCTTTAGTGACTTCGAATCGCTGACGAAGGGGCTTGTCATGATCTTCGGGAATCTTGGCATCGACCCCTATCGGTAGTGCTGGAACATTTCCGGCCAGCAGATGGGTGCGAATCCAGATTCCTCGGTGAACAGGGTCGTTTTGATCATTTGTTGAGTGGGTAATCAGCCAGCTGAGATCGTGTAACATCCCTGCGCGGAAGGTGTCATCGGTCAGTTTATTGGATTTCTTAATCATGTCAGCGCGCCATGCATCTGCCTTTTCTTTAGGCTGAGTTTTGAGCTTTTTAGCATGGCGTTGATCAACCATTTTGAGAAGCTGTGTGCGGCTGTTGTTGAAGCGGGGCGAGCTTAAAAGTTCTTCAAAGACTTGTTTGTCCTCATTAATGATGGCGGCGATATGACCTTGGGGTGCGCCGATCAAAGCGCGGCCTCCCATTCCTGGTCCGGGGCTGTCTTTGAAAGTCCCTTCAGCTCTTGGGTAGAGAAAAAATTCTTCAAAGAAGCGAACAATTCGTGGGTAGTAACCGAAGCCATGCTCACCTTCCTGAATCATACGATGAAAGGCGCTGGCGGGAAAATGTTTACGGATCGGTGGTGCGCCGGCCGCAATCATGGCGCGGACTACTTTTTCGACCTCGGCTTTATTGCTGAGTTTTTTAGAATCATACGCTTTTTTGATGATGGGGTTCTTTGTTGGAGGAGCATCGGTAAGTGCGTATGAGAGGGCGAATGCGATTTCTTGGGGTGAGAGAAAATGCCTCCCGTGCTCGTCGGCCGGTCCACGACCGAGCTCGATGCGGTAGACCGCCTCGCTAGAGAGATAGATGCCTAATAGTGTGGTTTTGAGTCCTGCTTCATTTCCACCTTGTGCAAGATTGCGTTCCATAAAGGTGAAATATTTGGGGAACTCATCTTCTGTGATGGGGCGGCCACAGGCTCGTGAAAACTCTTCACGAATCACCCGTTCGAGTGCCTCGCGTGGGGGTTTTCCCTGTGCTTCAGAGATCGCTTTAAAACTCTCCTTTCCGGGGATATGAATCGGCTTGCCTTTGTTGGGGCCGTAGCTCATTGGGGCCAATTCACGGTCGTGCATTTGGTTGGCGATGATATCCGAGAGCGCAAGCTGAAGTGCAAGGAATCCTGCCTCGTCCATAATTTCTTGATCAGCAAAATCGCGAAGGCCGCCAGACTTTGATTTGTAACTGACGGGCTGTGCTTCAATCCCCCCAGTCACATGTGGCTGGTAATTTTTACCTCCATAGATGTGTGGGCTCATTTTCCAGAGTCGCGATGGAGTGAAGGGTGGGGTGCTTATTGAACCATCGAAAAGGAGCTCGTGGTTTACTCTGTTACCAAACTCGGGCAGGAGCATGCGGGATTCGATTTCAAAGCCTTTTCCAGCGCTCTTGAGGCCGTCTTTGATCCAGTTGACGATTTTTTGCCGTTCGGACGCGGTTGGTTGTCGCTTTTTTTCGGGCGGCATGGCGCCAATCTCTAATTGTTCGAGTACCCGTTCCCACATTACGACGTTATCTCCATTCGAGAAGTCGTCTCCAATGGAGTGGAGCTCGACCTTTCCCTTCTGGGTCTCCGCGTCGTGGCAGTCGGTGCAATTTGCCTCCAAAAAGGGGGTGATGTGTTTCTTGAAAATCTCAACATCAGCAGTGAGTGGGCTCAGCTGTGCTAGCAATGCGGCAAAAATGGTAGTTGGAGATTTAAGGTACAAGGGTCTGAAGGCCATTTCCAGGGCCTTAATTTTTAGTCAGAAATGATTGTTTAGGAAGTCACAAATTAGGGTCGGGTTCAAGCATGAGAACTTGCACGAATTCATTGGGGAAAGAAAGTTCCACCGAGTAAGTTGTTCGTTTCCATGCTCAATGGTGTTGAGGTTCCTGTCAAAAAGTTTGCGGATAGTATTGGACCATTGACGGAGTTACTGGTTTGACCCGATTGGGGTTTCTTGATCAGTGCTTGTTAGAGAAGGAACGCTCCTACTCTAATGAGAATCGGATCAGAGCGGTGAAGGTGGAGAGGGACTGCAGAGGGTTTTGAATTGCTGTGATATCGATGTTAGTAGGTGAGATCGTCGTCTCTAATTGGCTGGAAATCTAAAGTTTCGATTTGGGCAGTTCTAAAAAGAAAATATTTCTTTCGGATTCCTTATTGAGTTTCTCTCCAATACCTAAAGGAATGCGTATTTGCCTAAATGATGTCACCTTCTGCACCCGCTGGATGAAAACGCGCTTTCCTTTTCGCTACGGTATTGCTGCGATGACAGGATTACCTCATGTCTTCCTCTCAGCTAAGGTGACGATCGACGAGGTGGAGACCGTGGGCCTTGCTTCTGAGGGTTTGCCTCCGAAATGGTTTACTAAAAATCCAGAAACTACATTTGAGCAGGACCTCCCTGAAATGTTGCAGGCGATTGAGCAGGCTGTGAAGTTTGGGCGCGTTGTTGAGGAGGATTCGCTCTTTGCTTGGTGGCAAAAAGTCTATAGCAAGCAAGACGCTTGGGCAGATGAAAATGGCGTTCCGCCTTTACTGAGTCATCTTGGCACAAGCCTCATTGAGCGTGCTATGATCGATGCGGTCTGCCGTTTTGGGGGCTCCAGTTTTGCCGAGGCGGTGAAGTCAAATGTTTTTGGGATCGATCTGAGCACAATCCACTCCGAGCTAACGGGAACGGAGCCATCTGATTGGCTAGGGAACCCAGAAAACTCGGTGATCGCTCGCCATACCATTGGTCTTGGTGATCCCCTGACTGCTCCGGAGATCCCAGAAGAAGACCGTGCTGACGACCCGTTACCTCAGGCCTTGGTTGACGCTATCGACGCATACGGTTTGACCCATTTCAAAGTGAAAATCTGTGGGAATCTCGAGGTGGATGTTCCAAGGCTCGAACGCCTCGCCAAAATTTTTACCGAAAAAGTCCCTAGCTATCGGCTCACTCTCGATGGCAATGAGCAGTATCGCAGCCTAGCGCAATTCCGGGAGCACTGGGAGGCTTATCTCGAGCGACCCGCGCTGCGTAAATTTCTCTCACCTGAGCATCTGATCTTTGTTGAGCAGCCTATGCATCGTGATGATGCCTTGAAGGACTCGGTGAAAGAGGGGTTCGACTCGTGGGCGGAAGCGCCGCCGATGATTATCGACGAGTCTGATGCCGAGCTAACATCTCTGCGCCGTGCTCTGGAGCTGGGCTATCGCGGGACGAGCCACAAGAATTGCAAAGGAGTTTTCAAAGGGTTGGCCAATCGCTGTCTCGTTGAATGGTATCGTCGCGAGCGCCCGGAGGAACGATGGTTGATGAGTGGTGAAGATCTCGCTAATGTCGGGCCGGTGGCGTTGCTCAATGATCTCGAAGTGATGGCAGCCTTGGGGATTGGCGATGTCGAGCGCAACGGGCACCATTATTTTAAAGGTTTGTCGATGTTTCCGCATTCCGTTCAGGAGAAGGTGGCGACCGTTTATCCAGGATTGTATACGATGCGGGAGGAGGGGTATGCTTCACTGCAAATCCGCGATGGCCGGCTCGATGTGGGGATGCTTTCGGGATCGGGGTTTGGTTGCGCGATCGATTTTGATTTGGATGAACTCGGTCGAGCGGGGCTGCCGGATAGGGAGGAGTAGAAACTTAGAAATGAACACGAGAATAGATGCGAGTGCGCTTTCTTCTTTAACCGCCGCGATTCTGGTCTCCTTGACCGGATCAGGCCTTGCCAAAGAGCTGAAGGATACAAAGACTGAGGGATGGCCGGAGCAGGTGAAAGAGGTTAAGTATCTGGCGAGTTCTGATAAGACCCTGCAGCCAATGTTGCTGCGAGCTGCCAACGATAAGTCCAAACGTCCATTGCTTGTTGGTCTTCACAGCTGGAGTGGGGACTATAGGCAAGCGGGTGGAGAAGTGGTTTACGCCCGATGGTGCATCGAGAAGGACTGGCATTTCATCCATCCAAACTTCCGGGGTCCGAATTGGACCGCCGACGCCTGCGGATCTGATAAGGTGGTTAAAGATATTGTGGATGCGGTTGCCTACATGAAGAAGAACCACCAAGTCGATACCGATCGCATCTATCTGATTGGTGCCTCGGGTGGGGGGCATGCTTCACTTTTGATGGCCGGAAGAGTGCCTGATATGTGGGCCGGGGTTTCTGCTTGGGTTCCGATATCCGACGTTCAGGTCTGGTGGGAGCAGAAACGAACGGGGAGTCATTCAAAGTATGCGGATCATATTGAAAAGAGTGTTGGTGGTCGGCCCGATGAAGTGGAAAGCGCGATGCGCGAGTGCGTAAAACGTTCTCCACTCACCTATCTTGATAAGGCTGTTAAGGTTAACTTGGACATTAACGCCGGGGTGACCGACGGTCACGCGGGTGGGAGCGTTCCGTTTACCCATTCACTTCATGCCTTTAATCGGGTCGTGCCTGAGAGAGACCGAATCCCTCGCGGATTCATCAATGCTTTCTACCGGCGGCAGGCACTGCCTGTAGGCAGTGAGAAACCGGAAAGGGACCCTCTATATGGGAAAAAGAGTGTTCTGTTTCGCAAGGTGTCGAAAGATACTAGGGTCACCATTTTTGAAGGAAAGCATGAGATCATCCATCATGCCGGTCTCAACTGGCTGGCTCGTCAGCGCCGGGGAAAGCCTGCGGTTTGGACAGTGGAAATCGAATACCACCTTAAGACCGAAGAAAGTGAGTCCGAGTCTGGAAAGTAGTGACGGGATGGTTACGCGCCGAAGACCTTCTTGAGGAAGGTGATACTCTCGGTGGCGATCGTTTCGGGATCGGGAGTGTAGTCAAAGACTTCGACGGAGACGTAGCCGTCATAATCCGTTTTTCGCAAAGCTTCGACGATGGGCGGATAGTGGACCTCGCCGGTTCCGGGCCCCCGCAGATTTGGATCGTTGGCGTGGAAGTGAGCAGTGTGAGCTTTGCTCTCTGTAATGATTTCTGGGATGGACTTTTCCTCATCACTCATCGCTTTGACATCAAGGTGCAGACGGCACGCGGGGTGGTCGACACGTTCGATCAGGCGGACTGTTTCAGCGGCAGTGTTGAGGAAATTAGTTTCTGTTCGGGCGAGGGGTTCCATGGCAAGTGTCACTCCGAGCGGTCCGGCAGTTTCTGCGATTTTATGTAGGGTTTCGGCGGCTCTAGAAGCGGCTACGTCGTAGTCCCAACCTTCTGCTAAGTTGCGCTGTTTTGGGCTACCCCAGACCATGATTGAACCGCCCATGGCAGCGCAGGTGCGGGCGAGATGTCGTCCGAATGCGATGGTATCCTTCTGCAACAGTGGATCGTCGGTCGTCAGGTGGAGCCAAGCCGGCTTGACCAGAAGCCAGTGAAGACCAACTACTTCAAGTCCTGCGGCGCTGGCTCGCTTCCCAAAATCAGTGGACTCTGATTCACTGATTGTGCGCGGATCTTCCTTGAGGGTAAATGGGGCAATTTCGATCCCGTGGTAGCCGCTTTCGGCGATATGAGCGCAGCTACGGTCGAAATCCCATCCTCCATATGTCTCGTTGCAGAGTGCAAATTTCATCTGTTCGGAGGTTCCCTTGTCTGCCCGTGAGAGTCAAGCCAGCCCGTTTCTAGTAATATGATATTGGTTCTTCTGTGCGAATTGATGGCCTTCCACGCAACCTTTCGGTTGATCCTTTTCTGGATGTATCGTCAGAAGATCTTCCTTCGCATTTGATAATACCCGTGGTGGAAAGTTCCCGAAGCTTCACTTTTTTGCTAAAATTGCCGGGGGTGGCAAGTATCCTTTCTTGAACAATTTCAGAAGAATCATGAAAAATATCTTAGCCAAAAAAAGGATCATGTTGACAATGGTTGTCTCAATCGTGTCGGTCGCCAGTCCGGCTGGGGCGGCCGAGAAATTGAAAATCTTCATCCTTGCGGGCCAATCAAACACGGTGGGTCACGCAAATCCCCATACTGTTGCGACTCTCTACCAGTCGGGAAATGCCCGGGACGAGGCACTTGCCAGACTGGTGTTCAAGGAAGGCAGCGGACTTTCCAAAGAAGCGCTCGGTGAACAACTGGCTCAGGCAAGGAAGCTTGACGAACTCAGTGGGGGGATCTCCTTTGACAAGGTTAAGAAGATGGAAGACGGGCCTGAAAAAAAGGCTCTGGAAGCTCAACTGAAGACGCTCAAGGACGCGCACGAGGCTTATAAGGAAAGGGTGAGTTCGTTATGCGTTGTTTCAGATCGAGTTTACATTAATGCCATCGCGGATGGGAATAAGAAGGCGGGAAAATTGGGAATCGGTTACGGAGGAGGCGGCAAAAAGATAGGGCCTGAGTATGGTTTTGGTCTTTCGATAGCTGAAAAGATCGGTGGCCCTATTCTGCTCATCAAGACGTCATGGGGAGGCAAGTCGATCAACTACAATTTCCGTCCACCCTCCGCTGGTCCTTACCAACTAAATGACAAGGAGAAGGCCGGAGGAAAGTCCGATGAGATCAAAAAGAATGCGGGGCTCAATTATCGCATGATGAATGAGTCGATCCGGAACGTTCTCAGTAATCTCAAGGAAAACCATCCAGCCTATGATGCTGATGCCGGTTACGAGATTGCGGGCTTTGTTTGGTTCCAGGGATACAACGATCAGTTTTCACCCGAATTTCGCGACAACTATAAAGACAATATGATTTCTTTCATAAAGGATATTCGTAAAGAATACAAGGTGCCCAAAATGCCATTTGTGATTGGAGTGTTGGGAACGGGAAGGACTGCTGATAAGGTGGGTGAGAATGCGGTATCGCTTGGCCAGCGGGAGGCTGCCAAGGCTCCCGAGTTTAAAGGTAACGTGGTGTCGGTTGAGAGCTACCAAGACTATTCAAACTTCTCCCATGAGATCTTCAGTAAGGGCTGGCCCAAGCATTATCACGAGTGGGATTCCGTCGGCAGTGATCGTCCGTATCACTACCTCGGGAGTGGAACGTTCTTTGTTCGGCTTGGAGATTCCTTCGCTAATGCAATGGTTGATTTAATGACGAAATAAATCTCAGAGCTCATGGTGTTCCGTCCTTCATTTATCGAAAAGATATTCCTGTTTTTTGGAATTTTTGGAATCATCAAAGCTGCTGAGAAACCGAATATCGTAATCCTTTTTACTGACGATCAAGGATACGGCGACCTCGCTAGTTATGGCAGTAAAAACAATAGGACTCCGCGCCTTGATCAGCTCGCTAAGGAAGGAATAAAATTTACCTCTTTCTATTCCCAGACTGTTTGCGGCCCCTCTCGCTCGGCACTTTTGACCGGTCGCCAACCGCTACGCAGTAAAGGATGGGGGATGCCGGCCTCGGAAATCACTTGGGCAGAATTACTGCGTGAGGTGGGCTACCAAACTGCATGCATCGGTAAATGGGATGTCTCGAGTCGCAAGGCCATCATCGAACGTATGCCAAACGCGCAGGGCTTTGATTACTATTTCGGGCCACTTGGGGCGAACGATGGCGGCGGAGTCAAATTCCATGAGAATAATGAGCCGGCCGGCACAAGTCGCGAGATGGGCGAACTGACCACTCTTTACACCGAAAAATCGATTGTTTGGCTCAAAGAGAAACGAGATCCCGAGAAGCCCTTTGTTCTCTATATTGCTCACACTATGATGCACACGATTATAGATGCCTCAGATCGTTTTCGGGGAAAATCTAAGGGAGGACTTTATGGTGATGTTGTAGAAGAATTTGATTTTGAAACTGGCCGGCTCCTCGATACTCTTGACGAATTGGGATTGAGCAAAAATACGCTCGTAATTTACACCAGTGACAACGGGCCGTGGAATCAGGACAAATATACTAAGAACAAAAAAGGTCACCCCAAGGGGTCGGTCTTCTGGGGTGATTCTGGACCGTTGCGAAACGGAAAGGGATCCTGCTACGAGGGCGGCTACCGTCTGCCCTGTATCGTCCGTTGGCCGGGCAAGATTCCTGCCGGACGCGAGTCGGGTGCGATTTTTGCGTCCGTCGATTTCATGCCGACGTTCGCGAAATTATGCGGTTTTGAGGTTCCTAAGGATCGTCGTATTGATGGAATTGATCAAAGCGACCTTCTCTTAGGTAGGCGCAAGGTGGGGCGTGATTATTTCTATTACCACGAAGCGGGAATTCGAAAAGGAAAGTGGAAATACCTTAAAGCCAATGCTCATTTTTATGGTTACGCCGTGGAGAATGACCGTGCCAAAGTTGAGGAACTTTATGACCTTGAAAGTGATCTCGGTGAACAAAATAACCTGGCAGAAAAATTCCCAAAAATAGTTACCGAACTTAAGTTGCTGATGAAGTCGATCGAAAAGCTGGGTCCTAGAATTCCATCGAGGACTTCCAACCAAAGGTTGAGGGAGTGAGGCGAATCGTGTCGCCTACCCAGAAATGGGAAGGTGTCTGAAGATTGAATCGTTGATTTGGTGAATACTTTCCCGATACTAAGAGAATAACCTTTTACATAGGGAGAACGGTTGAATGAATTTCTAAAGAGATTGGCTCATAATTTTAAAAGACAACGTTTAAATGGCATCCCAAAAATTCATGAAACCTATTCTACTTTCTCTCGTTCTTGGAATGGGATTAGTCTTTCCCGTAGCCGAAGCTCGCACCTGGACCAGCTTCGATGGCGATCGAACATTTGAGGGGGAATTACACTCCTATGATGCTACGAGTGGAAAGGTCACTGTCGTCTTGAAGAATCGGAGGAAATTGACATTCAATCAGAACAAACTTTCGGGTGAGGATGTTATGTGGCTCAAGAAGAATGGGAATCGTTCTCTCGCAAGCTCGCTGAAAATCGGGGAGCTACCCAAGGATCTTCCGGATCCTGATGGCCAGGAGGCGGATATGAGCAAGCCGGTGCAGGTTTTCATCATGATGGGACAGTCTAATATGCTTGGCTTTGGAAAAGCCGCTCAACTTAAAGGAATTGCTGCTGATAAATATCCATACCTTGTTGATGATGGAGGTGAGTGGAACGTGCGGAATGATGTTCGCAACACATTTTTCTGTATGGCAAAATTACAACACAACGATTGGTTAACTGCCGAAAATGGAAATGGTGGTGGGAATTTCGGACCAGAAATAGGTATTGGGAATTATTTAGGTGAAGTTATTGATGCGCCTGTCTTACTCTTAAAGTCATGTGTGGGTAATCGTGCTTTGGGCTGGGATCTCTTGCCGCCGAGTGCATTAGGTACTGGAAGTGGTGGGCAGTCATACCAAGGGGACTCCGAAAGTTTGAATAGGAAAGTGAAAGAAAAAAGAGATGGTTGGTATGCTGGTCTCCAATATGACCAAGATGTAGGTGCTGCTCAAGATGCTCTCAAGAATTTATCCACCTACTATCCTAGCGCCAAGGAATACGAGGTTGCAGGTTTCTTTTGGTGGCAGGGAAATGCTGAGAAAAGCAAGGGGAACGTGGAGACTTACGACAAGAATCTGGCGTTTCTCTTCAATGATCTGAAAAAAGATTTTAATGCACCAAATGCCAAGTTTGTTTGCGCCACTTTGGGTGAACATGACAAGAATGCAGCTTTGTCTAAAAAGATGTTTGATTTCGCTGGTCTCCCGGAGTTCAAGGATGAAGCAGCGGTTTTTTATTCGAAGCCTGTCTCAAAAGGGGGTGGTAGCGGAGGTCATTACGGTGGCAATCCCGAGACCTATATGAATGTGGGTGAAGGTATGGGTAAAGCGATGGTGGATTTGTTGAGCAAGTGAGGTTCTGGGGGCCGATATCAACTTCATCTTGATTGTGAGGGGGCTTTTGATCCATTATACAAAAAGGTGGTAAAAGGGGAGTGGCCTCTCTTAGAGGGGCATTCTTTGCTCTCGTTTCTGGCTTCTATTTTAGAGGGGCCCTTTCTCCGGATAAGAAAAACTCTCAATCTGCTTGGGTTGGGAATTTCAGTATAGAGTGATGCTTCAAGATTCGCTTTATTTCTTCTCAGCGCGTTGTTTTTTGATCTTATCTACAGTCTTGCTTAAGGTCTTGAAGTTCCCTTTTCATGGCTGCGAAGAGCGGCTTTCGTTAGCTTCAGCTTCACTAATCTTTCGGACCTTTGTCTGTTCGGCCTTTTGACGATCATTTACTGCTATGGAGATAAGCGCCGCCGTTATAGTCTTAAGTTATATTTCAATCGCAGTCACCGTGTTTTCAGCAGTATGAAGCACTTTGGCTCCCTTCGATCGGGCTGAGTCAGCGGCTTTTTTATTTGTATTCAGTTCCAGGAGTTGCTTTCAAAAAAATCCAGAACGTTACTATCGTTGATGGGGTTTTGAGTTGCTCATTTATGCTAGTCAAAAGCTGCCGTGGAAGAGGAATTTAGGTTAAAGGTGCCATGGGCCCACTGTAATCAGTTCGGTGAATTATTCTAATTCGCAGCGGCGGGATATTTATCGTGAAGTCTATCCCAGTAGGCGGACCAGTAAGTGTCATAGTAATCAAGATCCGCCGTCTTGATGTGTTCAAGTTCTTTTACAACTGGTGCCTTGGCAGGGTCGTAATCCTTAAGGTGATTCTTCCCGGCTCGTTTCCGTGGTGAGACAAAACGCCACTCACTTTCACCTAAAATATCAGCACAGAGTTTCGCAAGGGCTGGATCGTATGCTTTGAGTTGTTCACGCGTCCGGATGTGATTGTGGTCATGATCCATTGTTCTATTTGTATTATACCAACATTGGACACCTTCGGCAAAATATTCACCGCGATTTTTCCCGGCATAGCAGGGTTTATCTCCTCCAAAAATGATAAGGATTTTGTCATTTTCATTTGCCATAACCTTGGATTGAGTGCTTTTTCCGTTTACAAGGATGTCGCCGCCATTGAGGCATTTTTTAAGAAGTTCGCGTGGTTGTTTCGGAAAAGAATTAGCGAGAGCATCGAGCAGTAGGACGGGTTTTTCGCCTTTGATCCTTCGAAAGCGTTGCGCGGCTCGTCCGTCATTCCAACGGCCTTTTGCTTTTGAAGTTTCGAAAGCTATAGTCCAACGTTTTTTCAATGCCTCATCGAACCCTGCGCCATGAATCACATGTCCAAATTCATGGATAAGGATGCTTTCGATTTGCATCCCCCCCTCGTATTCCATGACGTCTTCTTCGGCAAAAAGGACGACGAAACGATCCTTCTTCTTGGTAAGGAAGCCCCGTTGCCGCCAGTTGTAAAAATCGAGTTCTTTACCTGTTTTATCTGATTTAAACTGGGGAAGGTCAGAGGTGAGTTCATCATGTCCAACGAGGAGGCACAGAACTTTGGCTTCTCTAATTCGCTGGGCAATTGCTGGTTTTAGGTCGCGCATCATACGATCAAAAAGATACGCCGTTTCTAAATGAGTGGTGTTGGAAACATTATCTGATGTCGCGACGAGAATTTGCTGAACCATTGTCGTTTTGGCATAGAATTTTGGATCGAGGTCATATTCTTCGGAGAGGGTTTTGCTGAGAGGTTTCACCTCATGTCCTAAGATCGCAAAAGGAAGGAGAGTGATGAGAAGGGAAACAAAGTTTTTCATAAGCTCAGATTAAGTCGATTTGGATAGTGCGATTACAGGAATTCGCGATGAGTCGATCATGTTGCGATCGAGAACGAGGAAGAGTGTTAATAAGGCTTCGGGCCCCTTCGATCCATAAGATGGACTAGGAAGCCTTCTCATCGATGGGTGTAGAATTATCTCTTGGCCGCTAAAGAAGAGCGAGAGGGGAGATCCGGAAGGCTGAAGTCACGCTTGGGAAGGCAAAGATCTTTTGCGAGGCAATCGGCCTCCTTAAGATGGAGAGTAAAGGTGATTACTTCTTTATCGAGGGTATAGGATTCGATTGGGAGACGAGTTAGGACTGGGGCTTCATGTTCAAATTCCACAGGTATGTCCTCGGAGTCGAAAAGTAAGCGGGCCTTGGTGAGAATTTTGACCAATTTCCCTGCTTTGATTCGGTGACTAAAATCGTCAGCGACCCAGACTTGTAAAACACATGAATTTTCCGAGTGCTGTCTCCCTCCGCAATCAAGGAATGCTTTGGAGATTGATGCAACCTCCGTAATATGAAAATGTGAAGGAGCTTGAGTTTGATCGGGCAGAGTAAGAGTGATGCAATGATCCGGGTAAGACTCCAAAAGTTGGTAGAATTCAGAGAAAGTCATAGGGTCCTGTTTGAGCTTGAGTTCGTAGATTTAAAACTAAAATGAAAAATCCCGAAGTCCTGAGACAACGGGATCCTAAAAATAGCGCCGGTCTAGAGGGCTAGGATTAACTAGCGGTGCGTACCTTCTTGATAATGCTGGCTACAGTGCCACTGGGTTTTGCGCCAACTCCAAGCCACTTGTCAGCTTTTTCTAGGTCGAGAGTATAATTCTCACCATCGACCATAGGGTTGTAAGTTCCAAGCTGCTCAATGTAACGACCGTCACGACGCTTGCGGCTATCGACAGCAACGATTTTGTAGTAAGGGCGATTCTTGGAACCTTGGCGAGTGAGTCGGAGTGCTACCATAATTTTGGTGGTGGGCGCGGAAGCTGCAGTAACTTAGCCGATTTGCCAAGGATTTTCTGAAGGTTTTTCTGGATTATTAACCCGTCCGAACCCTTTCTCTTGTTAGGCTATTGATTATTAAGGGATCCTGATGGACCGACGTATCAAATATTCTTTGAGCCGAACAAAACTTTTCCTTATGTAATATTTTTTCGAATGACGATCCCTTTGAGGGATGGGACCTACTATCTGAGAAATTTGGGAAGCTCGAGATCAAGCGCATCAAGAAGGTCTTGCATGGTTTCCTGAGTTTCGTTTCCCATATTTGAAATTCGGAAGGTTTTCCCTTTGATTTTACCGTAACCTCCATTGATGGCAAAGCCATGCTCTGTAATCACTGATTTAATCCAGCCGGCTTGGTCAAGATTCTCTGGTGTGATGAAGCAAGATAGGGAGCGTGATCGGAAGCCTTCTGGAGGAAGAAGCTCAAAATTGTGCTTTGCGCCCCATTTGTGGACCATTGCATTGTTGGCACGATGGCGTTCAAAGCGATTTTCAAGCCCCTCTTTGAGCATTACACCGACTCTTTCGCGGAGGGCATAAAGATGAGGGATGGATGGAGTTGAGGGGGTGTTGTCTTTCGCGTCGTTTTTAGCGAATTCACAGAAATCGAAGTAATAGCCGCGGTCGTCCATGCTTTCGGCGCGCTCTAAAGCGGCGTCTGAGGTGACGAAAACCGCCAAGCCGGGAGGAAGAGCGATTGCTTTTTGAACCCCAGCTAGAAGAACATCAATGCCAAGCTCGTCGAAGTTGATGGGCAGGGCAGAGAGGGAAGAGACGGTGTCTACGACTAAGAGGACATCGTCGAAGGATTGAACGACATCAGAGATCTCTCTTAGAGGATTCAGGACCCCGGTTGAGGTTTCGTTGTGAACTAAAGTCACGGTGTCAAAATCCCCGCTTGCTAATTTTTCACGAACGGCTTCAGGGTCAATTGGTTGCCCCCATTCGACTTGGATTTTCTCCGCTTTCTTACCACAACTTTGGGAGACGCCATACCATTTGTCCGAAAAAGCACCGCAGCAGAGGTTCAAGACCTTTTTTTTGACTAAATTACGAATACAGCCTTCCATGATTCCCCAAGCGGAAGAGGTAGAGAAGAAGACAGGGCGGGTGGTGCCGACCACTTGCTTAATTCCGGGCTGAATCGACGAATAGAGCGTTTCGAAGTCTTTTCCGCGGTGCCCGATTGCGGGGCCTGCCATTGCGGCATAAGTTTCAGGGGCGACATCCACGGGACCGGGAATAAACAGCTTTGGTTTGGGCATGGCGCTGGAAATTGGACCCTGAATTGGGATCTGTCGAGCGGTTTTGAAAATGGAAATGAGATTCTGTAACCAATGCGCCACTGAAAGGTATTAGCTTCAAATGATAGATTGTTAGGAAATGCGTGACAATTGATGATTCCTTAATAATAATTGAGAAGGATTAAGCATGAAGAGACGAAAAATTCTTAAGCTAAGCTCAGGGAGCCTGATCGCGCTTCCTGCCTGTTCAAGTAAGAAGGGTGAGAAGGGATCTAAAGTTGGAAAACATGGAGCTTCTTCGTTCCGAAACGAAAATCAGCCAGTAAGGCTAGGGGCTAATACGCAATATCGCCCTCCGGCATACATGAACAAAGGGTTAAGAAACCCTAATATTAATCTGCCGACTCAATTCAGTGGTAAAAGTGTGACGCACTCTCGCGGTTTATCCAATCAGCCTTATGTGGCTATGACCTTTGATGATGGTCCTCACCCTCAGAATACTCCTCGCCTGCTTGATATTCTGCGAACCCGCAACATCAAGGCCACGTTTTACGTCATAGGAAGAAATGTCGACCGCTACCCTCACATTGTTCGGCGTATCGTGGCCGAGGGGCATGAGATTGGGAACCATACATACACTCACCGTAAATTAACTACTCTCAGCAACTCTGAATTACTGAGGGAAATGCGCCGAACTGAAGATGCAATTGTCCGCGCCGCTGCGGTTAAACCCCGGACGATGCGCCCGCCTTATGGTGCACTCTTTGAACGTCAGCGAAGTTTGGTTTTTTCTGATTTCACCTATCCCACAATCATGTGGTCAGTCGACCCAAACGATTGGAAACGCCCCGGACCATCAGTGGTGCGCTCGCGAATCTTGAGAGGGGCTCATAATGGTGCAATTATTTTGGCGCATGATCTTCATGCTCCGACAATTGATGCCATGCCCGGCACTTTTGATGACCTCTTATCTAAGGGCTATAAATTTATAACTGTTTCACAACTCCTTGCCCTAAAAGGACAAGCTTAGGGGCTGGTTGCTGATTGATTCCTTCATAATCTTCATCCATGTTTGGCAAACGCTACTTTGCGATCAGGGAGCGCCTTGCTGAGGTGGTGTTAGGGGTTGGGCAGCTTGCTCGTAAATGTGGCGGCGAAATTCTTGATCCTGTTAGGGATGAAGTGGGGGGGGAAGATCTTCGAAAGCCTTTTCTCTTTGTTGTCTGTGGTGAAGTTAACGCTGGGAAATCGGCCCTGATTAATGCGCTTTTTGGTAAGGAAATTTGCGAGGTTGATGCTCTTCCAAAGACAAAACAGCTTCACTGGTACCAGTACGGAGAGAAAGTGGCCTCAACGGAGAAGAGGTCGATGCTTGTACAAGAACTCCGCCCTCTGGGCTTTCTTCGTGATTTCGAAGTGGTTGATACTCCAGGTTCCAATAGCTCAATCGAAGGGAACAGGGAGGAGATCGAACGTTTTCTCCCGGTCGCGGATCTTTTGTTATTCGTTTTTCCTGTCGGAAATCCTTGGTGTGCTGACACGTGGCAATTGGTTGCACGACTTCCAGAGGAGCAGTTAGGCAAGGTGGGTTTTGTTTTACAGCAAAGCGAATTAAGAAATGAAGAGGATCTCAAAGTAATTTTGGGTCATATGAAAACTTTGGGGGAGCAGAAGACTGGAAAGGTCCCCGAAATTTTCCCGGTTTCTGCGAAGTTGGCAATGGAGGCGAAGGCGAATGATCCACCACTATCTCATATGCTGAGGAAAAGTGGATTAACGACGCTTAATGAATTTATTTCCTCGAAGGTTGCTCATGATCCAGATCGGCGCAAAATTCTCCAAGAGGTGAGCATCTCAGCACAGGAAGTTTTAAAGAAGATTGAGGCGCGAATCGAAGAACGAAGTGATACCCTTGATAGCGATCAGCGTTTTTTGGCAGAGTTGGAAGATGAGGTGGATCTTCGTCGCGAAGGGCAGGCGATTTCGTTGCTAGAACGTTTGAGTGGAATGGGTGACGTCTTTTTTAGGCAAGGTCAAATTGCGACCCGTGATTTAGGTCGGAGGATGTCTATCACTCGGAGCCTGATCTCACTTTTTCAACAGGAGAAACTTCCATCCCAAATCGAAGGAGATTTAATCACTAGGGTCAAGGAAGCTGTCGAAAAGCAGGCAGAGACCGATGGCATTGAATTGGTGAAAAACTGTCGGAACCATTGGAAAACCGTAGAGCCGCGAATTCGGGAGAATCTTGGGATCAGTCCTCCTGACTTTGAGCAGGAAACAGAATCCCTTTCGGGGACTCGCAAGCGTTTTATGCGCCGCTTGGGACGTTCGGCAAAGCAAGCTGTTACACAACTCAAAATCAGAGGGACGATAGATCTCAAGATAGAGAGCCGCCGAACGGTCCTGCGTCGTTACACGACTCTTTTGTTAATTTTGTATACCATTGCTGGGATTTTAGGTGGTTTCGGCATCGCGACTTGGCCCTGGGTATTTATGATGATGGCGACGGGAGTTCTTGGGCTTGCTGCAATTTACTCGAAACTTTCGCGGAAAGCGCTTTGCCGCGACTTTATGGAAGGGTTTAAGGACTTGCGACACACGTTCGCTGATTCCCTTGAAAGCGACTACAAAGACGGTGTTCGCGAATTCTATCTTGAATATGGGGGGCTTTTCGAGATCGTTCGAAGGCGGATCGCTGACCAAAAGCTTCTTCTTGAGCCGCGGAAGGAACGGTGGAACGATCTTTTCTTGGAGCTCAAGGCGGTCGACCAAGAGCTCTAAACTTTATACCATGGAATCTTCAGCAGCATCAGCTCCAATTATATCAGGTAGACTTGATACTGATTTGATTCGGCGGACCCTCAGGGTCATGATTATCTCTAGAACACTCGAGGCCAAGCTTTCGAGTCTCTATAAAGCAGGTAAGATTGTAGGTGGTGTTTATCTGGGGACAGGGCAGGAGGCCTTTTCAGCTTCGCTTGGTTGTTGTCTTAATCAGGAGAAGGATATATTCGCGCCCCTCATTCGTGATCAAGCTGGACGAACCGGTTTCGGCGAGCCGCTCATTGAGGCGACCCGCACTTATCTTGGATCTGCCCTTGGTCCAATGCGTGGTCGCGATGGTAACATTCACCGTGGGCGTCCTGCTGAACGTCGACCAGCAATGATTAGTCATCTTGGAACTTCGGTATCTCTGGTAGCTGGCATGCTGATCGCCCGCCGTATGAAAGGGGAACTCGCGGAGGTGGTTGGTGCGACTTGCGTTGGCGATGGCGCGACTTCTACTGGAGCCTTCCATGAAGGCCTCAATTTGGCAGCGGTAGAGAAACTTCCAATAGTGGTGTTAGTCGCTGATAATCAATTTGCCTATTCCACTCCTCGAGAGAGACAATTTGCATGTGAAAATCTTGTCGATCGTGCCCGGGGGTACGGCGTTACCGGGAGAGAGGTCGATGCAACGAATCTTTTTGAGTGTCTCGCAGTTGTCCATGAGGCCGTTAAAGCGGCTCGTGCTGGTGAAGGTCCGCAGATGGTCGTAGGAAAGCTTCTTCGGTTGTGCGGACATGGAGAGCACGATGACGCCTCTTATGTGGCACCGGAACTGAAGGATTCTAAGCTTGGACGTGATTGTTTGGAGATAGGGATTCAGCAGGTGGTGGATGAGGGGCTAGCGACTTCTGATGAAGTTGATCTTTGGAAAAGCGAGGCCGCTGAAGAGGTGCAAGAGGCTGTCGCCAATGCTCAAACCGACCCGGCCCCTGATCCATATCAAGACGACTGGCAGGCATTTTCATCGAAAGGAATCAACTCATGAGTGCCACTTATATCGATGCGATTCATCAGGCTCAGCGAGAGTTGCTTGCTGAGAGGGATGATGTTTTTTTGTATGGTCAGGACATTGGTGGGTTCGGTGGCGCATTCAAGGCAACCAAGGGACTTCTAGAAGAATTTCCAGGGAGGGTCATGGATTCTCCAATTAGTGAAGATGCTATGGTAGGGATGGCAATCGGTGCCGCCATCAGTGGCATGCGACCTATCGTCGAAATGCAATTTGCCGACTTTTCTTCGATTGCGTTTAACCAAATCGCGAATCACGCTGGAACTCATTACTACCGGACCGGAATCCCCGTGCCCATTACGGTTAGGCTACCCTGTGGAGGCACTCCCGGATCTGGGCCGTTTCACAGCCAGATGGTGGAAACTCTCTATGCTCACTATCCTGGGATTATCGTTGCCACCCCGGCGACCGTCTCCGATGCCTACCATTTGCTCAAAGAGTCTGTCGAAATCGATGATCCCGTCGTTTTCTGTGAACATAAATTTCTCTATCGATGGCTGAAAACTTCAGAGATAGATCCGGAGCCGCTCCCGCTTGGGATGGCCCGTATCACTCGCCCAGGTAAACATGCCACGGTGGTCACTTATAGCGCAATGGTGCACGAAGCTGTGAGAGCTGCTGATCGACTTGCAAAAGAGGGTTGGGAGATTGAAGTGGTTGACTTGCGTTCCGTGAAACCTCTCGACATGGATACTGTGATTGCGTCAGTGGCGAGAACGGGTCGTCTTTTAGCGCTGGGTGAGGGTTTCCCTTGGGGGGGCGTCACGGCCGAAGTCGTCTCAAGAGTTGTGGCGGAAGGTTTTCATCTCCTCGATGCTCCGCCACTTCGCCTGAATTCTAAGGATACTCCGATTCCTTATCACCCTGATCTCTGGGCGGCACATCGGCCTACTCCTGAATCGATCTTGGAAAAACTTCGTGAACTTCTTAATCTCTAACAATCATGCCGCAGGTTCCTATCATCATGCCTCAGCTTGGCGAATCGATCGCCGAGGCTAAAATTATCAGGTTGAATATTGCGATGGGTGATTCAGTCGTTGCAGATCAAGAAATTATCGAGGTTGAAACCAACAAAGCGATGATGGGGGTCACTACTCTTTGTGGGGGCACTGTTACCGAGATTCGAGCAGAAGAAGGGGTGGAATATGCGGTGGGAAGCCTGTTGGGAATCTTAGAGGCGACCGAGGAAGAGATTTCCCGGACTGGCGCTCCCACGATAGGAGAACAAGCGGAACCGGAACTTTTGGACGAGGGTGAGGAAGGTGAGGAGGGGAATTTGCACTTCCGGCAAACCGAGCAGAGTTATGAAGAGCCCAAGTTAGTTGAGCCGAGCGTCCGTGGTCTTCCGGTTCCGGCTGGAATGAAAGGGGCCCACTACATTTCCCCTCGAATGAGGGCTCGTATGGACGAACTTGGCTTGCGCGAAGCTGATATTTCGGCAATCGCGGGAAGTGGCGCAGGTGGGCGTGTAACGGTGGAGGATCTCGAGCAGTTTTTGGAATATATCTCCGATTGGCCGGATAGTGCGGCCTCTCCAATGCGTCTTGCGGTTGCTGATGCTATGCGGCGAAGTTGGTCGCGCCCCCTGGCCTCCGTTGGGCTTCCTGTCGTCCTTGATCCAGTTCTAGAACATCGTTCACGGCAAAACCCTAAGCCGGGCCTTACTCTTTATGTTCTTCGCGCTTTTGCGATCGCACTTTCGGAACAACCGGCAACCGCAGGATTTCTGATCGGTGAGAAAGTTGTCCACCCTCGAGCTTACGATATTGGGATTGCGGTTCAGGTCGAAGACGGGGTAGTCGTTCCAGTCTTACGTAACGTGGATCAACTTCGAGTTCCTGAGTTAGCTGAAGAATATGGACAATTGGTTAGGAAGGCTCGCAACCGAAAATTGACTCCCGAACAGGCTCAAGGCGGGATTGCAACGGTAACAAATTTTGGAACCTTTGGTCTGAAATGGGGGACCCCAATTCCGCTTCCCAATGAGACTCTAATTCTGGGGCTTGCTGCTGGAATTAAGCAGCCGCGGTGGAGTGAAGAGGTGGGAGCATTCGTTCCAGTGACCGAAACTGAGATATGTCTTACTTTTGATCATCGCGTTGTCGATGGCGGTGGAGCTGGACTTCTTCTCCAGAGAATTGGAACTCTTCTTCAGGCCCCTGAAAAACTCTAAAAATAAGCGCGGGCGAATTTGGGTAATGAAAACCCGAGCTTTCGCTTAACTTGGAGGGTTCTCTCCGAGAATTGCTTTTAGGATCTCTTCAACTTCAGCAAGCCGTCCGATTCCTTGATAACCGCACGCGAGTTCCCCCTCGGCTGGGTCAATGACGGTAACACCATCGTTCTTAAGCTGTAGAAGGTTCCGTTGGGTTGCTGGATGGTGCCACATTTTCCCATTCATAGCTGGCGCAATGAATTTCATAGTCTTGGAAGGAAGAGCGAGATAAATTGCCGACAGTGGGTCTGGCGCGAGACCATTTGCAAGTTGCCCAAGGATGTCCGCAGAAGCGGGTGCAATTAGGAAAAGATCGGCATTGTCCGCGAGTTCGATATGTCCAGGCTTCCAAGAGTTCTTCTCGTCTTCAAGCGAGATCAGGACGGGGTGTCTCGAAATAACTTGCAAGGTTAAAGGTGTGATGAATTCAGTGGCAGCCTTGGTCATAACAACATGAACCTCGTGCCCTAACTTCGTGAGCTGGCTTGTTAAATCTGCGGATTTGTAGGCAGCGATAGAGCCGGTTATTCCAAGTACGATATTCATTTAAGTCGGGAGACGCGTAGTCGCTCAGCGACCATGAGCGATTTGAAGTTAAGATAGTCCTCTTCACGGGTTGCGGAAATGAGACGGTAGGAATATTTGGGCCAGTGCTCCATTTCTTCGAGAGCATTTCTCATCCTGAGAGCAATAACTTCCTCGGCATCAGTTCCGCGTCCGGTAAGACGGCTGCGAAGTTCTTCTTCGCTAGGGGGCATGACAAAAAGGTCGATCAAGGCTGCCTGGATTTGAGCGTCAGAGCAAGAGCGTACCTGATTAGCCCCCTGAACATCGATATCCATAACAACATCGATTCCGACAGCGAGTTGATTGACTACTTCGGTTTTGAGCGTTCCGTAATAATTCTCATGAACTTTTGCATATTCCAGAAACTCGTTGGCATCGATACGTGATTGAAAATCTTTGGTAGTGAGAAAATGGTAATCCTTACCGTTAATCTCCCCGTCTCGAGGAAGTCTCGTGGTACAGGAAATCGAGTAATGAGCCTCCTTTTCATCTGCTAAACGACGGCAAAGAGTCGTTTTTCCGGAACCTGATGGGCCCGAAACCATTAAAAGAATCCCTGTCCGCGAGGTCACAGAGAAGAAGTTAGGGGGAGATATCCACTTCGTAAAGCAGCTTGCTGGATCCGATCCTTCTTTTCATATGTAAATACCTAGGCATATATTTCGGCTGCACTGTGGGGTTTGGAGAAACTTTGACTCGCTCTTATTTTTTCTAAGCTCCCAATTTAGGATCGTTATTAATTTCTATAGCGGAGGATAACCGTTTTTAGAGTTATAGGTGAGATTTTTGGCCCATTAATTTCTGCGTTTTGGAGCTGACCCCTAGGAGACATTGAGTAGGCTAAGGCTATGCCGACTATCGAGGTGATGCCAGAAACTCTTGCTAGCCAAGTGGCGGCGGGAGAGGTCATCGAACGGCCCGCTAGCGTTATTAAGGAACTTGTCGAAAATGCTATTGATGCCGGGGCTAGAAAGATAGAGGTCGAGGTCCAGCGAGGAGGGATTGCAATGCTTCGGGTTAGGGACGATGGCTGCGGAATGAGTCAGCAAGATACGGCGAAATCATTAGAGCGCCATGCCACAAGCAAACTTCGTAGTTCCGATGACTTGAATGGTATAGCTACCTTGGGATTCCGGGGAGAGGCTTTGCCGAGTATTGCTAGTGTTTCACGCTTCACGATGAGGAGTCGGGAGGTAGACTCGGCTGAGGGAACTGAAATTAGGGTGGATGGTGGCAAAATGGGTGAAGTCCGAGCAAGCGGATGTTCGGTGGGAACAAGTATCGAAGTAAGAGATCTTTTTTATAATGTTCCTGCCCGGAAGAAGTTCCTGAAGGCGGAATCAACTGAAGCAGCACACATTGAGCATCAGATTCGTCTCCATGCTCTGTGTAGTCCAGGGATTGGTTGGCTGCTTCGTAAGGATGGTCGGGTGGCCTTAGATTTACCGGCGACCTCGGATCGCAGGGTTCGCATCGAGGCGATGAGTGGTGGAGAATCAGGAAAAGCCCTCATAGAAGTTCCCCGCCACGAGTATCGTGGAATGGTGATTGAAGGAGCAATACTGCCAGTAGCTTTCGCGCGTCGCGGTCGGAAACATCAATTTGTTTTTTTGAATGGTCGCCCTGTGGAGGATCATACCATCTCAAGGGCTATTCGAGAGGCGTTTAAGGGTGGGATTCAGGAGGGTCTCCAGCCGGCAGCATGGTTGTGGATTCAGATGGACCCGGCATTGGTCGATGTCAATGTGCATCCGGCAAAGCGCGAGGTTCGCTTTGTTGAACCTGCGCAGGTTCGGATTGCAATTCTTGATGCGATTGAGGAGGCGCTCCGACCAAAGGAAGGGGGAGCTTCAGAAAATTTGGTGGAGCAAATCCGTCCTCTTCAGTTGGGCGAGGATGAAAAATCAAAAGAAATGATTCGTGAGGATGAAGACGACCCAGTTCAATCTTCATCAATTGTCGACACAATCGCTTGGCATCATGAAGAACAGAAGGAGCTGGAAGTCACGCCAGAAAAAACGTCAAAGACACCGGAGTTTCGAATCGTGGGGGCTCTTTCGAAGCGCTACGCCTTACTGGAAGGAGAAGAGGGGTTAGTCTTACTTGAACCTCAGGCCGCTCGTGAGCGGATTTTTTATGAGCGACTTATCAGCGATCAGGGGGAGATTGAATCGCAAGGATTACTGGTTCCAGTTCTTTTGGAATTGGACGTTCGAGATGTTGATTTGTTAATGAGATTTCGCGAACACTTTGACCAGGCGGGGTTTACTTTGGAATCGTTTGGGGGGCAAACAGTCACAATTTCTGCAGCACCGTCTTTTCTAAATCGGAAAGATATAAAACGCGCACTGATTGATTTGGTGGACTTGGTAATCGACCGGGAGGGTTCTTCTCGGGTGAAGAGATTGGCCTATGAGGGGTTTGCTTCCAAAGTTTCTTATGTGTTGGCACGACAAGATGGTTGGAGTGAATCATCGTTATCGGCTTTGCTTGATGATCTTTTTAAATGTGATTTACCCTACTGCGATCCAGCGGGGCGCCCGACCCTTGTGCAGATTTCATTTCAGGAACTTGATCGCAAATTTGGCAAGAGTTAATCGTCTCCTGGTGGAGCTCGATACAAGTGAGGTTTTTTGTCGAATTGTTTGCTGATGCAACGATGGGAATCTACTTCGTGAAAATAGAACGTAGGATCACAGAGATGAGGAACATTGCTGCTAGAGTAGCTGCGATACTTGCGCCAGCACCAGGGAGATCGAAGTGAATATTGAGGTAAAATCCCAGTGCTGATCCGGCGGCCCCTACTAGACCGCTTAAAGGAAAAAGGGTCTCAGGGCTTGAAATGTAAGGGCGCACGATGGCAGCTGGTGTGACAATCATTCCGATTGCAAGAATACAGCCGACGGCTTGCAGTGTTGTGACGAGGACAAGAATAAGAATGGCAAACGAGGTATACTCGAGTAGGCGGGTTCGGATGCCAAGGCTAGTTGCGACTTCAGGGTCGTATAGCTTGATGACGATCGCCCGTCGAAAGAGGGAAAGTAAGGCCACAGCAATGATGCCGACAACAAAGCTCATCCATAAATCAAAATCAGAAAGCCCGAGGATGTTTCCGAGAAGCCAATTCTCAAGGTCTTGATTCGATCCAAGTTTCAGTAAGACCATGATTCCTACAGCAAATGCACCTGTATAAAGAACGGCGAGAACGGTATCATCACTGATTTTTGTGACGCGGGACAAGAGAACTGTAAGCACCCCAATAATGACTGCCGCAATGACAGCTCCGAAAAAAGCACTAAGAACTCCTAGTCCAACGAAATAGGCAGCAAGCGCGACGCCGGGAAGAAGGCTATGACTCAGGGCCGTCAGTTTGAGAGGGCTTCGGTGAAGAAGGACAAAAGCGCTGGCGTATCCGTTAACGAAACCGATAATGAGGGTCGCAAGAATCGCCCTCTGGTAGAGAGGGATATCAAAGAGCTCGTTCATGCGCGTGCGGGTGGCAAGAGTGAAGGATCTGTTTCACAGACTCGCTTTCCATGATCTTGGTGGCTTCTCCAAAATCAACTTGTTGTTGATTGAGGACGAGAGCATGAGTGAAAATCTGGGTGACGCTTTCGAGTTGATGATGGGAGGCAATGATGAGATGGCCACTCTTAGTGAGTTCAATGAGTGAATCTGATAAGTGACACCGGCTTTCAATATCTAGTCCGTTAAATGGCTCATCGAGGAGTAGGACATGTGCTTCTTGAGCAAGAGCTCTGGCGATAAAAGTCCGCTGTTGTTGCCCACCTGAAAGCTGGTCGATTTGGCGATGGGCAATGTCACCAAGCTTCATAAGGTCGATGGCTTCATTGATTTTTTCACGATCAATTTTCCGAAATCGATGAAGATGGCCTAGGTGTGGAAACCGTCCCATTGCGACGACGTCTTTGACTCGAATTGGGAAATTACGTTGGTGTTGATCGACCTGTGGGAGATATGCGATCTCGCGGCGGGCCTTGGTGATAGGGTTTTCTCGCCACTGAATAATTCCAGATTGTAACGGAAGTAATCCGGCAAGAAGCCTGATTAAGGTGCTTTTCCCAGCTCCATTCGGACCCAATAAAGCAAGCCGCTGGCCGCAGTGGATAGAGAAATTGACCTCGCGTAGCGCCTCTTTATTTCCGTAACAAAAGCCAACACCAGTGAGGTCGAGTTGATGGTGTTCGTGGCTCATAACTAGCGGTCCCAGGTGAATTTTATTTCTTCGGTGAGCTCAAGGAAGCCCCAAAGAGTATGATTGCGGTCGGGGCGGCCGTCAGGTTTTAAGGTTAGAAGGATTGCTGATTCAGGGGTGCCCTCCGGCCATGTCGCAGTGACAGTGAAAATAATATCAAGGTCTTTTGGAAAGGAGATCGTTTTGATATCTTCATCTGCAGTAAAAGTCCAAGTGGTATCAGCGGCCGATACTTCAAGCGTCTTGAACGGGTGCGCCGCTTTTATCTCTAAATCTGCTTGGAGAAGGGGCCCGGAACTGTCCTCTTCAACTTTTGCTTGCTGATAAGGTTCATGATTAATCACCTTAGCGAGCGGCCAACCTAGGGCTGCAAGAGGGGCCAGAGTTAGAAGGGTGGCCGTGAGAGGAGATCGGGTCATGATCTTTATTTTAATCCAGCGACAATACTCTCTACGTTAGCCATAATCATTGCTTGATAGCTCGGAGTGGATCCGTCTGCGATGAGAGGGTTACCAACCTTGGCGCCAGTCTGCTTCGCAATTTGTTGAAGAACCTTGGGATTTGCGGTTTGTTCAGGAAACACCATTGGAATGGCCTCTTTGCGGAGTTGTTTAATGGCTCCGGCAAGATGGCTCGAAGAAAGCTCCCCCTGAGCACTTAGCCCCTGCACAAAACTCGCCTTGAATCCATAGCCCTTACAAAAATACCCGAAGGCAGCATGGGCAGTCACAAGGTGACGCCTTCCCCGGGGAATAGTTGCGACTTGACCTTTTACCCATCGGTCAAGCTGGGTAAGGCGGGTCCGAGCGGCCTTTGAGTTTACGGCGTAAATTGCTTTTCCTGCGGGATCTATGCGGCTGAGTTCCTTCTCGATCACCCGAATGGCACGCTCCATATTACGGACGTTGTGCCACCAATGTGGATCAATTCCTCCGACAGCGTGATTTGGGCAGCAGGTGTAGATTTGGTCCTCTTTTGAGACTTTTTGGGAAGGAATGGTTCGCCCTACCTCAATGATGATCTGGTTGGCGCTTAAATTGTCCTTCAGATCAGCTAGATAGGGTTCGAGTTTCTTCCCCGATGCGAAAATGATTCGGGCGCGGTTCATCTTTTTGATGTCCGAGCCTCGTGGCTGGAATTTGTGGACATTTGCCCCGGGTTTTACGATCTCCACGACATTGATCCGCTCACCACCAACTTGTTTAACGGCATCGGTAATGAGCGGATGAAGTGAAGCAACATCAAGACCGTGGGCGCAGAGTGTAAACGCAATAAAAAAAAACAATCCCTTCATAAATCTGCAAATAATTTGCGATAGTTACGAAGAGAGTCAAGCCCGTTCATTCAGCGTTCCGAGAGTAAGAACGGACAATAGAAAGACACATCTTAAAAAGCGTAAGAACCTGAAAGGAGCGCAGATTTTATTCGCCAGTTTTCTTCCCTTCCAGTTCTGTTTCCTTAACCGATCCGGGAGCAGTTTCCTCGATTTTAGGTTGATTTGGAATCGGTGGAACTTGAATTGGTGGAGTGACGGCCTCAATCTTCGGTTTACCTTGACCCTCTTTAGGGCGGGCGATCGAGGGTGGGGGCGCATTTACTGTGGGAAGGGGTGGAGGGACGATAGCCTTATCTCCCGGATTCGGAACACGAATTGGAGGAGTGGCCACTGTGACAGGCTTCTTCTCCTCCTTTTTAGGCTGAATGAGTTCTCCGCGATTTTTGTTGAGAGCTCCGATTGTGGTCTCACTTACCAAGAAGTAGCGCCCTCCGTAAGTGCTTCGCATTTGGTTTACGCCCGCAGACACGTTTGCAAGATTGTTAACGCGCTCCGCATAAACCGCTTTTTCCTGAACACTTGCATCGTCTCCAACGGGTTCTGGCTTAGTTGGACCATTTAGAATCTCAATTGAGACGAAGTAATCGACCGCTGGTGGTGGTGTTGGGTTAGCCGGGTCGTCCTTTTTCTCTTCCTTTTCCTCTGTTTTCTTTTCAGGGGTAATCGTGATTGAGAAGATTGTCCCGGTGGAATCAGTCGCTTTTAGTTGGCGAGCCGCCTTTTCGTTAGCGCGCTCTTTGTAGTCCTCACTGGTAATGAGTTCTGTGAAGGTTGCTCCTGCCAATAGATTTTTCAAAACTGCTGTTTCATTGCTCTTGGTCTCTTCCTTTTCGCCGAGACCTTCGACAATAAAATTATCACGTACTGTTTCACGGGAAATAGACCAGGATTTGAAGCTTTCATCATTTGGAGCCGTCACCTCCATTTTGATCGCGCCTTCTTTTAGAGGTGTAAGGGATTTATTGATCCAATTGTTAGGATCAGCGTTCAAAAAGCTAAAGCTTTCTTGGATTACATAAACCCCGGTTTTATCATTCGAAAGGCGAACAAAGCGACCAGCTCGACCACCCGAGCCACCGGTTGATTCACGAGTTTTACCCAGGAAAATAGTGGAAGACTCTTTGCCATCCTTTTGTAATGAGATGGTGTCTGGTTGTTCGCCCTCTTCTTCACTAGTGGGATCTAACTTGAAGCGGTCGTAATATTCGTCTGTTGCAACAACGCTTTGAGCTACCTTGGCTTCTCGTAAGGCGCCGATGACTTGATTGATAGAGTCATAATTGGCCGGAAAGTCTCCCTTTTCGGATACGACCCATCGCCCGTCGATTTTTTTGAGTGAAGCCTTATCCTCACCCGAAATCAGGGTGAGGCTATCGACCGTTTCGATAAGATCAGAAGGAACGATTTGAGATCCAACCTCAAGTTCCGTTTTATTGCTGATGGAATCTGGGACATCCTTGCTGTTGAAGTAGTAGAAGCCTGCGCCGAGGGCGAGGATCCAAAGAATCAGAAGTTGAAGGCGTGACATGTTTTCTTGGTCAGGTTCGAGGTTGATGTAGTAAACTTAGAAATTATCGAGCTTTCGTTTGTTGCTTTCGCCAAATGAAGACAAAGAGGCCGATGACGATGACACCCAATGGCATGTAGAGAATGTTACTCCAAAAGATATTGGCTTTTAGAAGATCGACATCTCTTTGATGCGCTTTTTTCTCCTCTCGGCGGTCCTTCTGAATTTGGACCTTATTTTTGATGTATTCATCACGTTTTGCCTGAAGCTCAGGTGACATCTGGGCCTCTTGAGCAGATGACATTTGTGATCTGATCTGTTGAAATTCCTTTTCGATCCGTTGCTCTTTGGCCTGGAGTTTATCGAGATTTTCTTTCGATTTCCTTTCGGAAACAGCTTCGAGTTCTCTTAGGACGGTGAAAGGGCGGTAAACTTCGCCACGGGCTCGTGCTCCGACCAAATGTTCGGAACCTGCGGCCTGATCGAGAATATTGAACATAAATGCTCCGTTGTTGGTGATCGGTTCAACGACTTGGGTGTTGAACATCCGGCGAGCATTGTATGCCATTCCGTCGTAAAGGAAGTCTGAGTCACTGAATAAATAGAGATTGCCAACTTTAATTCCGGTAGTGAGAGCTTCTTCGGTGGTCTTCTCTTCTTTTTCGCCTTCGTTCTCGTCGGGGCCTTCCTTTGCAGAAGGGTCACCTTCAGGAAAAGCTGTCGTGAATGTTCCGCTAAGGAGCGCAACGTAGGTTTGTTTTTCATCCCCTTCACGCCGGCTTCCCAAGGCGAATCGAAGCTGATTAGCAGCGTCAGGGCTGTTGAGTGTTTGATCGGTGACGAAAGTGTACTCATAGGAAGACTCGACCAATTTGCGGACTTCAAGACCGGGTCCCATGGCCTTGCCATTCTCTCCCGTGAATCCTCCCGACATTAGAAACGCCAGGTTTTTGATTTTAGAAAGTGAAATATCATCCTTTGCGGTCATGGACTCTTCGTTAAGCAAGAGAATGCGCGGGTTATTCGAGGGAGCGTACTTCCGGTCGATGACAACTTGGGATTCTTTAAAACCAATGTTGTGCTTTTTGAAAAGTTTCGGGAGTGATGATGAGGGTGGAGTCCCGCCCTGTGGTGGCATCCCGGGGATTTGTGGCCGGCCACCAGATTGCTGTGCTACGAGAGAAAGAGGATCGACACAAGCGATGACAGTTCCACCCCGGAGAATGTATTGGTCTAAAACAAACTCGGTATCAGGAGTGATCCCTGCCGGATGGACTACAAGGATGACTTTAATTTTCTCGGGATCGAGAAAGTTTGGAGCATTTCCCCACTTTCTTTTTTGATATTCTGTTCCGAGACTTTCAATTGGCATCATACCCAGATTCGCAACATCATAAGAACGTTGAAGGAGTTGGTAAAAGAGCCAGCCCTGATTTGTCTGTCCGCCCGAGGCTAAGTTGTGGGCCGAAATCAAACCAACAACCGGTGTTTCACGCCGACTCACTTCTGCGATGGCACTGATGAGTTGGTATTCTAGCTGGGTCTCCTGGCTCGGTGCGAAGAATGGAATGACAGTCTTCTTATCCAAGGAGCTGATAGAAGCTCCGAAGAGGAACTTATCGTCCTGGGTAACTGGAATTTGCTGAACTTGATCGAGTAGAGCAGCGTCTTCTTCATCAGTATTCGGCTCGGGGTCAATGAAGTTGAGGGTAATTTTCTTATCATTCGCAAGCCCTTCGAGCTGTCGAAGGAAGCTGTCTACCCGAGGAATGTGCCTCTTATAAGCTGAGGGGGTGCCATCAACATCACGAGTTACGTAGTAGTTAATCGTCACTGGATCCTTGAGTTCGGTCAGGATGGCGCGGGTTCCTTTGGTCAGGGTGTAACGATCATCTTCAGTAAGATCGATGGACTTATTGCCAATATCAGTCCTAGAAACAAAATCGGTGAAGAAGAAAACAAAGATGGGTAAGGCGACCGCTGCGAACCCGACTCGAATGAGGCGACTATTGGGAACGAACGATAAGGCAATAAAACTTCCGATCGCAAAATACCACGTATGTAGACTTAGAGAGTCTAAAAAAGGATGTTGCCACCGGAATTGAGAGAGAACGAAAAGGATGAAGCCAATGGTAGTAATTCCGATGGCGAAAGCTTTTGAAACATTCATGAGGTTTTCAGGATAGTTGAAGAGAAATTGTAAATTAGGCGCGCTGCGACTTGAGCGCAAGATTTGTGCCGAAAAGGCAAACTGAGATGACGCCGCCGAGATAAATTAAGCTGGCGTAGGAAATCCGGCCAAGTGTGGCATCGAAGAAGTGGCTGAAGATTCCGATCCTTGTCATTAATTCGACAGCTCCCTTAGCCTCAGGACCGGTCCGACGGACCTCATTGATCACAGGTTCCCAACCAATCATCGTTAGAAGGCAGCATATCGCGACTGAGACGATCAGGGCCACTACTTGGTCGCGTGTGAACGAGGAGACAAGTGTCGTGATTGCAAGGAAGGTAAGGCAGACGAGGAAGCTCCCGAGGTAGCCTGAAAAAATCGTCCATGGATCAGGATTCCCAAGGTAGTTAACCGTCAAGATCATCGGGAAGGTTAAGGCCAGAGCCAGCGCCCACACTACAGCGCTTGCAAGGAATTTCCCAATGATAGCGCTTCTTAGTTTAATCGGAAAGGTGCCAAGTAATTCGATTGTTCCGGTGTAATGTTCGTCAGCCCACTGACGCATGCTGACGGCAGGAACGAGGATCATCAGGAGGAGAGGGTGGTAGACGAAGAACGAACCGTTCAAGCTAGCATCAGCGACGTTCCAGAATTGCCCCAAGGTAAATGCTAGGAGCGATGAGAGAAAGCCAAAGACGATAACGATGGCGTAAGCGGTTGGCTGTGTGAAATAGCTAGTCAACTCGCGCTTGAAAATAGTGAGCATGTTCATTGTGAAAGATCTTTCAGTTTTAGGTTTAGGCAGCCGGAGTTTCAAAGGTCGTCACTTTGTGGAAAAGGTCGTAAAGTGAACCCCCGCCTTGAGCTTCTAGCTCTTTCGGAGTTCCGTCGGCTACGATGATTCCTTGATCAACGATGACTGCGCGGGTGCAGGCCGCTGTGACCTCTTCCAAAATATGGGTCGAGAAGAGAATAGCCTTCTCCTTGCCAAGGTTCTTGATGAGCTTTCGGACTTCAAGTTTTTGGTTGGGGTCGAGACCGTCGGTCGGTTCGTCGAGAACCAGAACCTCGGGGTCGTGAAGGAGGGATTGCGCAAGACAAGTCCGGTGGCGGTATCCTTTGGAGAGTGTTCCGATCGACTGACGGGCCACGCTTTCGAGAAAGCAAGTCTCAATAGATCTTGCGACTGCTTCGCGACGTTTCGATCCCGCAAGACCTCGCATTGAGGCGCAAAACTTCAGGAAGCCCTGCACGGACATATCGTTATAAAGAGGTGCCGATTCGGGAAGGTAGCCGATTTTACGCTTAGCCTCCTCGGGATTCTTTATCATTGAGATATCACAGATGCTAATTTCGCCGGCGGTAGCGGGAAGAAATCCGGTTACCATACGCATGGTTGTGGATTTTCCGGCGCCGTTAGGACCGAGGAACCCAAGGACCTCGCCCTTTTTGACTGAGAACGAAAGATCGTCTACGGCCGCTTTGGGGCCGAAACGTTTTGTGAGACCGGTAACTTCAATCATAGGATGATAAAATACGTTTGATACACGTAGGGAGCGTCGAACTGCCCTAACTTGTTTTGAAATTTTAATGGAAGAGGAATTTTTTCAAGCGGAAAGTTCGCTGGTAATTTTCAAACGGTCTGCGAGGTATTTCTTTATGAAATTGCGAGCCGGAGTAGCAGGGTCAGGATCAATGGGGCGAAATCACGCTAGGTGTTACTCCCTCATACAGGAAGTCGAGTTGGCTGCTGTTTATGATGCTGATTTGAAGCGAGCACAGGCCGTTGCTGAAGAATTCGGGGCAAAAGCAGTGGATTCGTTGGAAGCTCTTGCTGAAGCCTGTGATCTGGCCAGTGTTGCGGTGCCGACAATCGCTCACCTTGAGGTGGGTGGTGAATTGATGAGGCGTGGACTGCATGTCCTCATGGAGAAGCCCATTGCTCCTAGCGTTGAAGAGGCTAAGCAGCTTGTTGAGTTGGCCGAAGAACGCGACCGAATCCTTCAAATTGGACATATTGAGCGTTTCAATCCAGTGATGCGGGAGCTGGAAGCGAAACTAAATCACCCAAAGTTCATTGAATCACATCGCCTCTCTCCCTTTCCCAACCGCAGTATTGACATTGGAGTTGTCCTAGATCTCATGATCCACGATCTCGAAATCATTTTGCATCTTGTGAAGTCGCCAGTTGCGAGCATCGATGCCGTAGGTGTCCCAGTTTTGATGAAAAGTGAGGATATTGCCAATGCGCGGCTCCGATTCGAAAATGGTTGTGTTGCTAATGTGACCGCGAGCCGGATTAGTCCTGAAAGGTTGCGGAAGATCAGGGTTTTTCAAGACGATGGTTATCTTTCGCTAGATTATCAGGAGCAATCCGGCGAAATGTTTTGGAAAGAAGGAGGCGCGATCCAGAAAGCCACGGTTGAAGTTGAAAAGGACGAGCCACTCAAGCTTGAGCTTACGGCCTTTGTGGAAAGTGTCCAAGAGGGTAAAACTCCTGCAGTTACTGGAAAACAAGGTGCTGATGCCCTCGCTATTGCTCTCGAAATCACACGGCAAATTGAGGCTGGGTAAAGATCGGGTGACAATTGTCGACAAGGGAACCCACCGGGTTAGCTTAATTTTATAAAAAACCTCGTTTTTTTCCAAGGATGCGGCTCTTGAGATGTCATTCCTAATGAAAAGAATGTTTATCCGTGTCTCAAAGAAGTTCACAGCAAGTCTCTCGGCCGTCAATCATGCGCCTACCTCGTAAAAGAACCTCGCCAGTGGCTCAGCTGTCGCTTGAAGAGGTCTTTCTTGCTGAGGAGAGTCCGCTCCTGCGGTATGCCTTTGGTTTGTTAGGGCGACGTGAGCTTGCCGAGGAAGTGGTCCAAGATGCCTTCCTCAAGCTTCACGAGCACTGGGATGAGGTCGAAATACCCCGCGCCTGGCTTTTCCGATGTGTGCGGAATTTCTCATTCAATATTCTTCGGAAAAATAAGCGCGAGACACTTGAAGAAACTCCGGAGAAGCGTGATTCAGATCTCGAGGGCCCGGATCACGAATTGGGGCGCCTCGAAGCGGTTGGAATGATTCAAATGCTTATTTCTGAAATGGACGAGCGGGATCAGTCCATGGTCCGAATGAAATATTTTCAGGATCTAAAATATCAAGAAATTGCCGACAAACTCGAAATGAGTGTCGGGAATGTCGGTTACCGGCTTCATCACTTACTCAAAGATCTCGGGGAACGGCTTCGTAAGTCGGGGATCAGTCATTTCTAACCTCAGATTTATATGAACGAATATCTGCAATCTTACATTGAACCCGAGCTGGAAGCACGCATTTGCGCATTGGTTTTAGGGGAAGCCTCAGCTTTTGAGGCAGGAGAATTAGAGAGGCTGATGTCAGAAAGACCCGAGCTTAAGAGGTATCAGATTGGCCTCGAAAAAACCCACGAGCTTTTGGGGGAGGCTCATGAGGTTCAGGACAACTTGGAATGGAAGTTATCTGATGAGTGTCGCGGGAAAATTCTGGTAAAAATCAATGAAAAAAACCGCGAGGAAATGGTTGAGAAAAGGAGGAAACGTATCTCCATCATCGCACAACGGAGGCTGATTTACACGCTTGCAGCCTGTCTTTTCCTGACCTTGGTGATTGTTGTGTTGAATCAACCACGTAGTTTAGAATCAGAGCGATCTTCAATAGTGGCTGAATCACAACCTGGCTTGGAAGAAGAAAACTTAGGGATCGGATTAGCTTCTCAATCTCCTATTTCACCGGCTTCAGTGGTTTTGGAAGGTTCCCCAAGAAATCGTCTCAGCATGCAGCGGGACATGATTGAAGAGCCTGCCAAGTTAAAGAAATCTAATAGTTCACTAACAGGTGAAATGTTCGGACCGGAAAATGGGGATGCTACAGGGGAAGGATTGCCATCCGAGAAATTGTCTTATGTCCAAAAGCAGGAAACTGGGCTGGAGGCCACAAGGAGCAGTAACGAAAATAAAAAAATTGAGCTAGGAGCGAGAGCGAAGGCTCGTTCGGTGCGGACAAGGGATAATGATGAAGCGTCCGCTGGCTCAGAGAATAGCGAGGTTGAAGCTGAACTTGCACTGCAGGAGATGAAAGTGCAGGCGCCGCCAGTTGAGAAGCAGTCAGAGTCGAGTGAGCCCGAGAAAAAGCCCAGAAAGAAAGGTGCTTTAGAGGGGTGGGGAAATCGAATTTTACTACCGACCATAATTTTATTGAGCCTTTTCCTCGCTTGGCGCTGGGCTAAGCGAATCCTTTAAATTTAGCCAAATAAATCACTGATTTCTCTCCTTAAAGGGTTGACGCATCTTCTTTTCTTCCTAGAGTCCCGCCACGCGAATTAGCGCTCGTAGCTCAATTGGATAGAGCGCCTGACTACGGATCAGGAGGTTTGGGGTTCGACTCCCTACGAGCGTGCCATTCGCCTCATTTACAGGCTACTCAGATAGTTTGTAAATGAGGCCGATGGCTTGTTCTTATTAAAGTTCAGTCGTTCGTCGGAAACAAATAAGTTGGAACCCCGTAATATTTGTTTTCTCCAGTGGGGTACCTGTCGTCTGGACGATTAACCAAACTAACCCAAATCCTAACCTACAGTTATGAGTGAAACCGAAGTGGCGGAGCCCGAAAATGCAGAGCTTTTGGCTCTCATTGATGAGCATTTCCGCGAATTTAAAGAAGGATCGATTGTCAATGGCACGATTCTTGATATCCGCCCCCAAGTCGTCGTTGTCGACATTGGATACAAATCAGAGGGAGCTATTCCAGTTTCCGAGTTCGAAGATGAAGATATCGAAGTCGGCGATGAAGTTGAAGTTCTCCTAGAGCGCCTTGAAGATGACGAAGGGCTAATTGTCCTTTCCAAAGAGAAGGCGGCCCATAAGCAGAATTGGGAGAAGATCATGAAAGTTTACGAGGATGGTGGCCTCGTGAAAGGAAAAGTGAAGGGGGCCGTCAAAGGTGGCTTGATCGTGAACGTTGGCGTGGAAGCTTTCCTTCCTGGCTCGCAAGTGGATATCATTCCTCCTCGCGACCTTCAGGAATATGTTGGCAACGTTTACGAGTTCAAGATCGTAAAGGTGAACGATGATCGCAAGAATTTGGTGTTAAGTCGCCGTGAGGTCATTGAGGCCGAGCGCGCTGAGCTTCGCCAGAAGTTCCTTCAGACCGTTATCGTGGGAGATAAGGTTATCGGTCAGGTTAAAAATATCACGGACTTCGGCGCTTTCGTCGACCTTCAGGGTATGGATGGACTTCTCCATATCACCGATATGAGTTGGGGGCGCATTGCGCACCCATCGGAAATGCTTCGCATAAGCCAAGAAATCGAGGTTCAGATCCTCGATGTTGATCGTGACAAGGAGCGCGTCTCGCTTGGTCTCAAGCAAATGACTGACAACCCATGGGCTGATATTGAAGCTCGCTTCCCAATTGGAGCTGAAGTTTCCGGGAAGATCACTAAACTTCTTCCTTACGGTGCCTTTATCGAAATTGAGAAAGGGGTTGAGGGGCTTGTTCACGTTTCCGAGCTTTCTTGGGTCAAGCGTATTACGCGACCGAGCGATGTGCTTGAGCTTGATCAGGAGATCAAGGCGGTTGTTCTTGGGATTTCTACCGAAGAGCAGAAGATCTCTCTTGGGGTTCGCCAGCTCGAGGAGAATCCATGGTCCGAGATCGAGGCTCGTTACCCGATCGGCAAGGAAATCAAGGGAGAGGTGCGCAACCTCACCGCTTATGGTGCATTCGTCGGCCTCGAAGAGGGTATCGATGGTATGATTCACGTCTCCGACCTTTCTTGGACTCGGAAGATCAATCATCCTTCCGAAATGCTCAAGAAGAACGACGAGGTCGAAGCCGTTGTTCTCAGTATCGATAAGGAAAATCAGCGAGTTTCCCTCGGAATTAAGCAGCTTGATAATGACCCTTGGTCTGACATCGACAGCAAATTTAAGGTGGGAGACAAGGTCTCTGGAACGGTTGCCAAGATCGCTTCCTTTGGAGCCTTCGTCAGTCTGGATGGGGATATTGATGGTCTGATTCACATCTCGCAGCTTAGCGAGGAGCATGTGGAGAGGGTCAAGGATGTCCTTAAGGTCAGCGACGATGTAGAAGCTCGTGTTATCAAGGTCGATAAGATTGAGCGTCGCATCGGTCTCTCCATCAAGGCGGTTTCTTACTCTGAGGATCAGCTTCAGAAAGAAAGCCAGTCCTTCGAAACCCTCCGTCCTTCCAGTGATCTCGTTGGTCTGGAGCAAGCGTTTAACCTTGCGACCACCAACGACGAGTCTGAAGAGTGGAGCCCGTCCGAGGAGGACTAATCCAAGACCGGAAAGAAAAGATTCAAAGTCGCTTCGGGAAACCGAAGCGGCTTTTTTTATCGGGGTAATCCACTACCACGTTTTGTAGCCATCCATCAAGAGAGGGAGGGGCATTGAATAATTCTAGATCATGAAATAGCTCAATGGGTGGATTAGCATCTTGTTACCATCAATTGATGTTTTTTGCGTAAGCTACCCCTCTGCGTCCTTGTGTCCGCTTCCTCTTGGAACAAGAACTTGCTGATCCGCTTTAAAGACCCGCTATGTGCAAGAGCGTAAAACTAAAACCCATGTATTTTAAGCCGCATTCGAGCGCCGTTTCTTCATGGTTGGTGCCTTGTCACCTTTCACAACTGCCGCATTAACTGTCACGGATTCGATGTCCTCACGTGAGGGCACTTCAAACATCACGTCGAGCATTAGGCCCTCGAAAATAGAGCGTAGGGCCCGTGCTCCGGTTCCTCGTTCAATTGCTTGTTTCGCCATTTCAGAAAGCCCATCTTTGGTGACTTTCAGCTGAACTTTGTTCATCGAAAGCTGCTTTTGATATTGCTTCACCAGAGCATTCTTGGGCTCGGTGACGATTTGGACCAATTCTTTTTCGGTCAGTTTACGAAGGGAAGTTAGGACGGGCAGGCGACCGATGAATTCCGGGATCAGACCAAAGTGAAGGAGGTCCTCTGCTCGGGCTTGTTTGAGGAGAGAAATCTCTTCGGCCTCTTCAGTCTCCTCCGTTTTAACTGAATTGAATCCAAGCACCCGTTTTCCGAGTCGTCGACGGACAATATCTTCCATCCCCACAAAAGCTCCACCACAGATAAAGAGGATTTTCTCAGTGTTGAGTTGAATGTATTCCTGCTGTGGGTGCTTTCGCCCTCCTTGAGGTGGAACATTGCAGACTGAACCTTCAAGAATTTTTAAGAGGGCCTGCTGGACTCCCTCACCGGACACATCACGGGTGATGGAGACGTTCTCAGTCTTGCGTCCGATTTTATCGATCTCATCGACATAGATGATACCGCGCTCTGCACGCTCGACATCGAAGTCAGCTGATTGCAGGAGTCGTAGAATGATGTTTTCAACGTCTTCTCCGACGTAGCCAGCTTCGGTAAGAGTGGTTGCATCAACGATGCAGAAGGGAACGTCGAGGAGGCGAGCAAGAGTTTTGGCAAGGAGAGTCTTGCCAGATCCAGTAGGTCCAAGGAGAAGGATGTTTGATTTCTCGATCTCGACGTCGGCATACCTTTTATCGGCATGCTCATGTTGCCGTAGTCGTTGGTAGTGATTGTAAACGGCAACCGAAAGGACTTTTTTGGCGTCTTCCTGCCCAATCACAAATTCGTTGAGGTGCTGTAAAAGCTCCGAGGGCGTAGGAACCCCGTCTTCTAGGAGCGTCGAAACCTCCTTCGTGGGTTCTGACTGACCGGCAAGTTCTTTGCGAAGAATAGTGGAGCAGACGTCAATACACTCGTTGCAAATGTAGACGCCAGGTCCAGCGATGAGCTTCTTGACTTCCGAGTGGCTTTTGCCACAGAAGGAGCACATAGTTAGGTTATTTGCGCGGGCCATGAATAATAGGAGTTAGCGGGATTTCCTGTGGTCAGTTTAGCACTTTGAGCGAGTGGTGTCGCGTGATTTATTCAAAGATCGAAAGGTGTGTCCAGAGAGTTGGATCCAATTCTTTGAGCGTTCGCTCTATGAGTGGGGCCGCGTCCTTCTGATCGCTTAGAACGGCAAAAATAGTAGATCCTGAACCTGACATCATGGAAGTTTGAGTTTCTGGTTGTTCGAGAAGAAATTGCTTGAGCTCAGCCAAGAAACGATGTTTTTCAAAAACCGGGCGTTCTAGGTCATTATGAAGATCGATTCCGCTCACCTTATTTGGAGCGTAGGAAATACCGTGAATCTCTAGGGACTTGCTCCAGCGGGAATAGGCCCAAGGAGTCGAGATCGAGAAGCTTGGTTTAAAGAGGAGGATGGGATCGCTCCATGGTAGATCAAGAGGTTCTACGATTTCCCCCTTTCCTCGACACCAACTCGCTGATTCATAGAGAAAAAGAGGGATGTCAGAGCCAAGCTCCCCAGCCCATTCTGCAAGCTTTGAAAGCGGAACAGAAGTTCCTGTGAGTTGGTTGAGCGCTAGAAAAGTGGATGCGGCATCTGAGCTGCCACCTCCAAGTCCGGCGCCGTGTGGAATTCGTTTTTTTAGGGTGATTCGATAGCTCGCTTTTTTCCCGGTGTTCTCTTCAAAGAGCCGGAGGGCGCGAGAGACCAAGTTGGATTGATCGGTGGGAACGCCTGGAGTTTCGCAATGTAAGGTGAATTCGTCTGCTGCTTCAAATCGAAGTTCATCGGTCAGCCCAGGCATAGGTAGAACTAAAGTTTCCAGCTCGTGGAAACCATCTTCACGCTTACGGTTGATTTTCAACGAGAGGTTGATTTTGGCGGGAGGATAGACTGTGAGTGAGCTCATAAGGCATAATGTCCAAGTAAAGCGAGGTGTCGTCCGGTGTTTCCTTCTTCACGACGATAAGAGTAGAATCTTTTGAGATCAGAGGCAGTGCAAAGGCCACAATCGTGGAAGTTTCCGGGTAAGACTCCCGATCTTATTGCCTGATCTCGGATTGTTTGGGCGAAATCAACTTCATAATACGGAGGTCGGATGCAGGGTGCTAAGACTGCCACAAGATCCTTAGGGTGAGTTTGGAAATTTAGATTCATCGCTTGAATCGCATTTTTAGTGATATTGAGCTCCGTCCCTTTTTTCCCAGAATGAAGAAGTCCAATTGCTCCAGTTTTTTGATCGAGGAGGTAAAGTGCGCCGCAATCAGCGACATGGATTCCAAGAAGGGTATTCTCTAAAGTTATTAGGCCATCGACTCCCGGGGATATGAGTGGAGATTCTTTCGTGATCACGGTGATTTTGGATCCGTGAATTTGTTCGGCATGAAAAGTTCGGCTAAAACCCAACGATTTAGCAGCGGCGGTGTGATAGTTGGTAAGGTGGGCTAATGTCTCTTCCTTATCAGTAGAGGTTTGGGCCTCAGGAATGCGCTCGACGAAAGCGGCACAATGGTTCCTTGACTGAATAATTGGAGACAAAAAGAAAGACGCTTCCTGCACGCTCGAAAGCGTAGAGGAAGCGTTTCAAATTCGCAAAGTTTCCTTCACGAACATTTGGTTTGGAAGTTGCTATGATTCCAGATTTTTTCCTTCGATCGCTTGATTGGCCGCAGCGACTGAAGATGCATCGACTTCATCGAGGTCTTCCATGATGTTAGCTAACTCGGAAGCGATGTGTTGGCGCATGGTTGAAACGATTTCGGATCCGCTGCTAGTGATGCGAACCATAATTTTGCGACGGTCTTCGGCTGCGTGAACGCGCTCTACGAAACCAAGTTTTTCAAGGCGGTCAACGAGTCCAGTAGCGGCTGCCGTAGAGTGCCCCATTTTTTTGGCGATAGCCGACATGGTAAGGTAGTCCTCACTAGAAAGGTAGGTGAGGAGGAAAAACTGAGGAAAAGAAATGTTTCCGCGATTCAGTTCACTTGAAAGATTCAAGATGCATGATCGCTGGGTCATCATCACAAAGTCAGCCAATCGGTTTGGATCCACTTTACGTTGGCCTGAGGTGTTGAGTGTGCTTGCTTTCATGGTGTATCAACTTTTTTGAATTATTTAGATATTTAGGATGCCCTAGTTACTTCGGGAGGAGTATTACCAAGAAAAATGGAGTACATTCAAGTGATAAAGATAAATTTTTTTAAATAAAGTGGGTTTAACTCACAATAAAGGGAGGGTAATTAGCTCTAATCCCTGATAGTTTGGGGGTCTTGATCGTCTTCACTAAGATCATTTTTGTTTGAATTTTCTTTTGTGCCACCCTCGATCTCGTCCTTTGTCTTCGTAGCAGTCTGCTTTCTGTCGGGGTTTTGATAGGCTATGACCGCAAATCCTTTCTCTGTTTCTCCACTTAATAAATCGGCTGCGAAAAAATCTCGGACTCGTTCGCCAGAGGGACGAAGGGATGCTGTGCGGCCATCGGGACCTCTTGATTGGTAAATGATGCCCTTTGGTAGGGTTCCTGTTCCTAATTTTTGAATGAGGACAAATTTACCGCGCTTGGAGACCGAAGCGATACGACCAACAATTATTTGATCTGGACCTTCGATACTTTGGACTTCCTTAACTGCGTCTGATGGGGTCTCGCTACCGCAGGATACGAGTAATAAAGAAATGAAAAAAAGGGATTTCATAAGCTGATAAAAAGGCGTGCTTCCTTCCGGCGCAAACGTTGACCCCCAGGTAGGTTCATGGAAGGAGAGGCATCTGGGTTCGCTATTGTTAGAGCTTGATCCACATGTGCCGAGGTGAGATTGGGGATTTGATGAGATGAGAGAAATTGGTGAATTGATCGTTTTTGAAGGGCTTGTGGAAGACTCCGAAGAGTAGGTAGGTGGATTCTTCCCTGGGGATCGAGAAGTTCGATATCGGATAGATAGATGTCAGCAGCATCTTCAAGCTCCCGATGATGATGAGAAGCACGTAGGATATTCGAGGTGATATCCCGCTTCATAATTTCAGAAAGTAGCGGAATTACTTCATTCCTGAGTCGATTGCGGGTTGCAAAAGGCTCGAGGTTTGATGAATCGTTGCGGAAGGAATGGTCGAGGCTTACGATATATCGATCAATAGCTTCCCTACGAATTTCCAAAAAAGGTCTGAGAAATGTTAAGGCTCCTAGCTCTTGCTTTGCCTTCATTCCTTTGAGGCCTGCAGCACCTCTAAGGAGATTGAAAAGGATGGTTTCTGCCTGATCATCGGCGTGATGCGCGAGGAGGATATGATTGATTCCCGTTTGGCTCGCACATTCCTCGAAGAAACGGTGCCGCGCGTCTCGGGCTGCAGTTTCGATAGAGAGGCTTTTACTTTCAGCCAGTTCAGTAACGTTGACTCTACCAACCATGAGATCTACGCCCAAAAGTTTGCGAAGAAATCGCTCGTCATCGTTGGACTCATCTTTGCGAAGTTCGTGATTTAGATGGCAGTAAATGATTTTTTTAAAACCATTTTCGACGAGCCAGTGATGTAATGCGATAGAATCTCTACCGCCGGAAATACCAAGGAGGTAAGGCCTTTCTGGATCCAGCCATTTTGGGGGCGGAATCATGGCTTTCGAAATACCATGAAGTGTTGCCATGGCAAATCATCAATTGTTTCATCCCACACAAGGCCAGCGAGTGCCATTTCTTTCTTGGCTTGTTCTTGGCTCATTTTGTGAAGTGGTTTGATTGGGACATTGGGGTCTTCTTCCCGGTATTCTAGAAGGTAAACGCGCCCACCTGGTTTAAGTGCGTAAGCAATGGATGTCATCATTTCGTAAGGGTGCGAAAATTCATGATAGGCATCGACCATTAGAGCTGCATTGATGGATTCCTCAGGAAGACCAATATCATCGATTTTACCGAGGTGAGGGGAAACATTATTAATGTCTAACTGCTCGGCTCGCCCTTTTAGAAAATCAATCATCTCTGGCTGGATGTCGACCGAAACCACTCTTGATTTAAGGTGATTCATGGCAATCCGAAGGCTGTAGTAACCTGACCCAGCTCCGATATCAGCTAGAACCTCGCCTGGAGCGAGCTTGATTAAATCGAGAGCCTTTTTGGGTGCTTCTTCCTGTTCCCGTGTCCGTCTCTCTAGCCAGTTGATAGCAGGATGGCCCATTACGTAAGCAATCTCACGTCCTTGATAATACTTACCAGTGCCATCCCGAGTTTGAGGTCCGTCGGAATAAAAATCGTGTTCAGGATGGGGTGGCTGGTAGTTTGCAGGAGTCTGGTTGGCGGTAGTGACTGATTCCCAATATTCCGAATTATCCTCGATATTGTTCTTCATCCCAATCTTTCGGTCATTTCCGGAAGGCGAGTCCTTCTTGTTAAGCGCCCAATAAGTGAAGCCGGAGATGGTGATTAGAATTACGATAAGAGGGAGGATTTTCATGGCACGAGGAAATGTTGGCAGGCGGAAGGGAGTTCTGGAATTAGGATTTCACACAGCCTTGAGAATTCTTTTGGATCACCTGTCGTTAATACATTAACCTCATTTTGCTCGGGAGTGGTCAAGGATTGTTGACGGACTCTGCGCGCAATGGCGCTTCCTGTATCAATAAACTTTATGTGATTGGGAAGGCGAGCCTCAAGGGCGGGAAGTAAAAATGGATAGTGGCTACATCCAAGAATGAAGACATCTGCATTTACTGCTAATAGGCTTGAGGTGTATTCATCGATCGCTTGATTAACTTCGTCTCCTTCTAGAATCCCTCGTTCCACGAATTCGACGAACTTGGGACAGGGTTGTGTGATGACTCGGAGATCTTGAGCATGGGTAGCAACGAGACTGTGGAATTTTTCGCCTGCGAGAGAGGCTTCAGTAGCAAGGACCCCAATGGTGCCTGTTTGGGTTAGGTCAGAAGCTGGTTTGACGCCCGGCTCCATTCCAACAAAAGGAATGCAATGTCTGGATCGAAGTGCTTCGATTGCTACGATTGTGGCTGAATTACAGGCGATCACTATGAGCTCTGCTCCTTTGCTGATCAGGAAATCGCTCAGAGCGAAAGTGCGGTTCCGAATCTCAGAAAAATTCTTATTCCCATAAGGACACCAAGCGTTGTCGCCGATGTAAGTGAGAGATTGTTCTGGGAGCTGAGCACGAATTTCCCGCATAACGGATAAGCCGCCAACACCGGAATCAAGGATACCAATCACTCCATGCAGTCTGTCGCTTAAACCTCTGAGTGGAAACGACAAAAAAGCTCGGTTATACGACCGAGCTTTTGAAAAAATAAGATCGACGTTTTACCTTAGGTCGCGGGCGCCTCAGTTGCTTCGACGCTAACCGTAAGAGAGGTTGTCACCTCGGCATGAAGCTTGATCTCAACATCGCGATTCCCAGTTGATTTGATAGGCTTATTGAGCTGGATTGATGTTCGGTCGATAGAAACGCCCTTGTCCTCAAGCGCTTTCTGGATGTCGATGGTTGTAACGGATCCAAAAGCCTTGCCATTCTTGCCTACATCGAGAGTAAACTTGGCTTTGATCCGGGAAATTTTACTTGCAAGCTCTTGGGCCTCGTTGAGCTCCTCGGTCTCGCGCTTGGCACGAGCAGCCTGAAGGTTTTCGATCTGGCGTAAATTGCCTTGAGTCGCCTCATAGGCCTTGCCTGCGGGGATGAGGAAATTGCGGGCAAAGCCAGCTTTCACTTTGACGACATCAGCTTCAGCGCCAAGGTTGTCGATTTTTTCGCGGAGGATTACTTCAGTCTGGGCCATGGGTTTAACGGGAAAGGGTTCTCGGGAGCGCGGGAAATAGGGATTTGAAGCGAGGCAGTCAAGGAATTATCAGCGTAGATTAATAATCTCTGCTCAAAATGAGGGTGGATTGATGATCTGCTGAGTTGGTAATTTGTCGCTTGAGTCAAAATCCTTGCTCATCTGGGTGAGGTTAATGGATATGATAGATAGGGGAAGAGATGTTTTGCCCCGACATTCAATAATGACGGATCCTAGCGAGATATCTGAAAATCTTTGGAGGTTAGTGGCTTCACCTATTTTCTAGTCGTAAAGCGGCAGCTTTGCGCGGGCGTTCGGACTGCGGTCTTTTTTGAAAGCCTCCTCGAGACGATTCACAATTTTGGGATGTTGTTTGGCGAGATCGTTACCTTCAGCCGGATCTTTTTTAATGTTGTAGAGTTGCCATTTTCCCGGTTTTTTGCTTTTGGCCTTTTGGCGGACTGTCTTCCAAGGGAAATCGATAACAGCGAGTTGTCCTCCGTAACCGTGGAATTCCCAGATCATTGGTTTACTTCGTTCAAAAGATTTTTTGGTCAAAGCAGGCGTGAGGTCAGATCCATCAAGTTTTTTGGGAATCTTGACTCCGGCAGCCTTGCATAGAGTTGGAAACCAGTCAGGAAAGTAGGATGGGGCAGAGGTCGTGGAACCGGCCTCGATTTTCCCTGGCCAACGAACGATAGCGGGGACTCGGATTCCACCCTCATTCACTGAACCTTTCCATCCCCGAAGCCCAGCGGTAGAGTTAAAGAAGGGGGCGTCTACCCCACCCACATGAAATTTAGGATCACGGGAAGGGTGAGTTGTTCCGTTATCAGAGGTGAATACAACTATCGTGTTTTCGTCGAGACCATACTTTTTGAGGCGTTGAAGTATCGTGCCAACGTGTTCGTCGAGATCTGAGATCATGGCAGCATATCCGGCCCGGGGGCGAGGGTGGGGGAGATAGCCGTTCTGTCCGCGGTAGGGCCCTTTTTCTTGATCCCATTCTTTGGGATACCGATCAATCCATTCTTGTGGCGGATGCATCGCGACGTGAGGTTCCACGAAGGGAAGATAGAGAAAGAAAGGGGTATCTTTATTTTTATCAAGGAATTCTAAGGCTTCTTCTAAAATTCGATCGGGTGCATAGGTTTCGTTCCGGTAGTCGTCCGCCTTAATTTCCTCCTTTGGTCTTCGCAGGTGCCCTGGGATGGGTTTTTTGTTGATGATTTCCTCTCCTTCGTCGTCATCGAGAAACGGGGGGAAAAATGAGTGTGCATTTCGCTGGCAGTTATATCCGTAAAAACGGTCGAATCCTTGTTTGATTGGGGACCCGGAGCTATCTGTTGGTCCTAATCCCCATTTTCCAAAACCTCCGCTAACGTAGCCGCCTTCCTTAAGTGCCTCAGCAATTGTAATAGCGCCACCGGTAATAGGCCACTGACCTGGAAATTCTCGACCGTTTTTCGAATCGCCATTGTTGCGGATTTCAGCATGCCCTAGATGGAGCCCTGTTAACAAAACGCACCGAGCAGGTGCACACACGGGCGCTCCCGTATAGTGGTGGGTGAATTTTATTCCTTGGCTTGCTAGCTGATCGATATTTGGAGTTCTGATCTTCTTCTGGCCGTAGCAACCCAGTTCACCGTAGCCGAGATCATCTGCGAGTATAAAAACGATATTTGGCTTACGATCAGCCTGAGCGACCAACATCACCATTGTCAGAATTGATAAAATCAGCTTCATGAGTTTGAAACTATACAGATCAGAGTGGGAATTGAACTTTGAATTTCAAGAAGCTGGACGTAAGACTTCGCCATGAGAAAACGAGCAGGGGAAGCGCGTGATAATCGTCATTCCCGTCCACGCGGTGAAAGGGAAGCGAGACCGAGGGGAGAAGGTGACTTGTTCGAGATTCTCGAAAATAGAGAGAAACCTCTTATACTGATACTTGATTGTGTTCAGGACCCCAATAATTTGGGCGCAATTTTACGAACGGCCGATGGCGCTGGCGTAGATGCTGTCATAGCCCCAAAAGATAAAGCGGTCGGTTTGACCGATACTGTTAGACGTGTCGCAGTAGGGGCTGCCGAAAGTGTGCCCTTTGTTAAGGTTACGAATCTGGCTCGAACAATGAGGGAGCTGAAAGAACGGGGCGTCTGGCTTGTAGGAACGTCTGACCGAGCAACACAATCCCTTTATGAGACGGATTTAAAGGGGGCAGTCGCAATTGTGATGGGGCGCGAGGGAGAAGGGATGCGGCAACTGACTGAGAAGGAGTGTGACTTTTTGGTGAATTTTCCAATGAAAGGAACGGTGGACTGCCTGAATGTCAGTGTTTCAGCAGGTGTTTGTTTATATGAAGCTGTAAGGCAACGAGAGGAGTAAGAACGCGAATCATCTCTGATCTTCATTTGGGGCACAAAACTTGC
>DCQM01000200.1 GCA_002323895.1 Akkermansiaceae bacterium UBA1518 | reverse complement strand
GGATTCGCTGTCGGGACCGACCTTGCCATGTTTCTCCTTTTTCCGACTAGTGGAATCAATCGTGAGACATTCACAGTGCTCGCCGAAATGAACAAACCTGTTTTATTTATGCTGGATAGGCTTTTATGGGTCAATTTCTGGTGGAGCCTTATAAATCTTCTTCCGGTATTCCCCCTAGATGGCGGACAAATTTATGCGTCTATCGAAAGATCGACTAAGAAGGTCTGGACCGTAGGAATGGTTACAGGTGCGCTTGTTGCAGTTGCGGCTCTCTTATTTCTAGATCGGATATTTATCGCTATCTTGTTCGGGTATTTAGCCTTTCAAAACTACAAACGTCTTGAACACCTAAAAAGCCATTCCCGCTAACCAACCCAGATCAGTCGAACCCCTGCAAGGATCGCAAATCCGATAATCATCCATTCAAAGACTCGCTGAGAGATCAACTGGAGGAGATGTCGTCCGAGAAAAATCCCAATTAGAATCAACGGGACCAACTTGACATTCAGCAGGAGGCTTTCTGGCGTGGTGAAGTTCAATCCTCCCATGAAAGGTAACTTAATCAAATTGATGAGGAGAAAGAAACGCGCCCCAATTCCAATTAACTCCATTTTCGGAAGTCGTCTTGCCAGAAAGTAGAGCTGGAAGACGGGCCCAGCAGCATTAGCAATCGTCGTCGCAATCCCCGCAAAACTTCCCGCTGCCGCGCCAAATCCATTGGAGTGTGCAAGCTTATCAAAAAATTCAGACGCACCCTGGCGGATCAATTGGAGTGCCACCATAAAGAGGATAATACCTCCGATCACTGGCTTAGCCCACTGCTCTGGCATCCAATCGAGCAGAAAAAAACCAATCACCATTCCAACCAAGGCCGGAGGGACCAACCTCCAAACCGGAGCCCACGAGGCATGCTTGCGAAACATAGGATAAACACTGACATCCGCCACGATAAGCATGGGAAGCAAAACGCCTACCGAAGCCTTACCAAAGAGCTCGGCCATGATGAATACCGCGATTAATCCAAGCCCCGAAAACCCTGCCTTACCAAGCCCCACACACATCGCAGCAAAAGAGACAAGAAACCATCCGGTAGTGCTATCGATCACGCCCCTGTTCTTTTCCAGATCTCGAAAAGACTCAAGCCACCTTTCTGCCTAGGCACTTTATCAACCGATCAAGAATCGAAAATCAGGACATTCAAACTACTAGACGGTCACGAGAAGAGAAATCGCTAAAAACACCTAGGAATCTGCCGATTTCAATCACTGAATCCTTGACCTAAACGCCCGCCGTTTGCATCTTCCGCCCATGTTAACCCGCAAGCACATTGAACTTGGTGCCAAGCTTTACATTCTCCTCCACTCCACTTTTTTCGTCTACTGGGCAGTCGACGTGATGCAGATGATGGGATTCTTTGGAGGCAAATAAGCCCCTTTACGGCGCAGGGAAGAGATCGCAATTATTCTGCCAACGCTACTTTTTTGATTTGCGACCTGGGATGACTCTTCTTGAGAGATTCTTCTCATCTTTAGGTCTCCCTTTGGCCCGGTCAACCGGCCCAGCAGGGTTAAATTGCAACCCAGATTTACCTTCATTTTTTGTTTAGAGGGAATCCATATGGACCAACTCTACTTGCTGAAGGTTTCAAGGCCTTTATTCCAGCATTACTCAGAAGATAGATAATGAGTAATAATAATTTTACCGCCTCAAGTTTGGCTTAGCGATCGACATTTGTGAAGACGGCTTGAACGTCCTCATCATCCTCTAACTTATCAACGAGAGCATCAATCTCAACAAGCTGCTCTTCACTAAACTGTTGAGGGTTGTTGGAGACTCTTTCTAGGCTTGCCTTTACAACTTCAACACCAAGACGTTCGAAGACTTCCGTAAGCTTTCCAAAAGCGGTGTATTCACCATACACAAGGCCCATATCTCCCTCCACCTCCATCTCCTCTAACCCAGCATCCATGAGCTCTAGCTCCAGCTCCTCCAGATTAGTTCCTTCAGGTTTAAACTCGATGACACTCTTGCGATCAAAGAGAAATTCAAGCGAACCTGAATTCTGCATCTCACCACCATTCTTATTAAAAAGTGTCCGAACATTAGTAACTGAGCGGTTGGTATTCTCAGTTGCACATTCCACATAAAAAAGACTCCCGTGAGGCCCTTTCCCCTCATAATTAATCTCGGTAATATCTCCAAGATCCTTCCCGGAAGCCCGTTTGATCGCCTTATCAATATTATCTTTTGGCATATTCTCCGCCTTGGCGTTCATGATCGCCGTGCGAAGCTTCGCGTTAGAATCCGGATCCGGACCCCCATCTTTAGCGGCCATCGTGATAGATTTAGCCAGCTTTGGAAAGATACGTGACATCTTTCCCCAACGCGCTTCCTTTGAAGCTTTCCGATATTCAAATGCTCTTCCCATAGTAGTTTAACTTGCTGAATCGGAAACTAACGGTCTCCCAGCATTTTCAAATGCCAAAGTTTCATCTCAAACTCTCGCACGACTCAATTGATCTGACCCAATTACGAAGAATGCCACCAAACCCGAAACACTCACCAGCTATACATCCTCACGCTTCACAACCTCCATTTCGCCTTTCCAGTGGCGCTTGAAAGTTAAGCGCTCTCGACGAGTCTCAGATTTTTTAGAGGAACCGTGCTCTACCAACATTACTGCCCGGCTACTTTTCACCACCATTTCACGCACCCGAAAAACCGGCTCGGTGCTTGTACGAAGAAACGCATAAAGCGCGACATCCCAATGATCAGCATTCCAAAGAAACGCTGCTGGCTCAAAATCATGAAGCCAAGAAAGCGCTTGGAATAACTCGCGAACCTGAGCCTCGCCATGCTCATCCACCAAACGCCGAGCCGCTCTTTTATTCCGCAACCCTTCGATATATCCCAATATCGGATTGGCATGAAAGTAATCAGCTTCCATTAGTAACTCCTTTTGATGCTCACCCATTAGACGCTGCATCTCTTCGCGTTTAATTTTACCCTCCTGCCACTGACGAATTAAATTAGGCGGGGTTGGGAAAGGAGCCAATTTCATCGGGTTGATCTTTAACATACGCAGTGTCCCTTGTCCACCCGCCGAAGCGGTGTTAAGGATGCCTATGCAGGTTCAAAAAGTGAAATATGCCATTTGGGCAGCCGACCACCTCCGTGCCATTAATTTTTACCAAAAAACCTTCGGCGCAGAGCTCTCTTTCGAAATGGAAGTCTGGAGCGAGCTTACCCTTTGCGGCTCCACCATAGGAATTCATGGTGGCGGTGAGGGGAAACGCACCTGGACTGGCCTCAGTTTCCAGTGCGATGAGATCCTCGCTGGAATTGAACTCGTTAAGGAAAATGGCGGAGGGCTCGTCCGCGAACCTGAGGAAGAAGATGGCTTCGTCCACCTCGCCTTCTGCTTCGACACAGAAGGAAATGAATTCATGCTCACTCAAAAACGCCCCTCCTAAGTCATGCTCCAATTCCCACTCGGCCTCCTTCGTCTCTCCTCGCTCCTTGATGGCCTCTCCTTTATCATCCTCCTCTATTTTGCGATCTACGAAAAACGTATCCTTGGGGACGACACTGCTGTTCGAATCCCGGGTATGATTCATGGCTTCATATTTACAATTTTTCTAATCCTCCTCTACTTCACGATGGAAAAGAAAAATTGGCCTATTACCCGCGCCGCCCTCGTCTTTATCTGCTCACTGATTCCCTTTGCTCCATTCTTCTTAGAGCCAAGTCTCAAAAAAGAGCAAAATGGATCACCCGATTCAGACTGACCTCAAAAGCTCATTTCAGATCAAACTCTTCACACCTTTTTCCTAGAGGGATCACTTCATTCCCGTCACACTGTTGCCCCATGAAGAAAATCATCATTATCTTTGCCGCCCTCATTCCAGCTCTCGCTATGGCCGATCACCACAAAGAAGCCCCGTCCGCCAAAAAAGAAGCAGCCGCTCTCTTCCGTCACGTCGTCTGCTTCAAATTCAAAGAAGAAGCCAAACCCAAGCAGATCAAAAATATCGAGAGGGAATTTGCCGCACTCAAGGGAAAGATTAAAACCATCGTCGACCTAGAGTGGGGCACAAACGTCAGCCCCGAAGACCGAGCCAAAGGTTTCACGCATTGTTTTATCGTAACCTTCAAGAACCGCGCCGGTCTCGACGTTTACCTTCCTCACGCTGACCATCAGGCTTTCGTCAAAATTCTCAAGCCCATCCTCGATGACGTCTTCGTCTTCGACTTCATCGGCAAGTAGCTAAATCCAGCGACCTTGCATCTTCACCGATGCAAGGATCCGCATTCTCCACAGCAAAATCTCACGTAAAGTAAGTGTCTTCGTGCGCATAAGGTGGCGCACAACAACAGAGGAACCTCATCGCCTTAGTCGCCTTGATTTCATGCCAAGCTCCCGCCGGAATCAAAATCGCATCTCCCGGCCCGACCTCTTGCGTCTGGCCATCGATTTCCATCACGCCCCGCCCTTCTAATAGGTAATAAATCTCCTCGCTCACCTTGTGGTAATGCCGCTCCGTCGACCCACCTTCCGGTAACGTCGCCTCCGCCAAACTTTGCTCCTTCGCCGGCGAATTGGTTAGATCCAGTAAGCTCCGAATCGTCGAACCATCCTTCGTCGTAAACGGCTTCTGCTCCTCGCGATTTCGTATCTCCATGATTTATCGTCCTTCCTTAATGACAGCTTCCGCACATCGCCGGCCGTCTAACGCGGCCGAAACTATCCCGCCGGCATAACCCGCGCCCTCGCCACACGGATAAAGCCCCTTCACCTCAGGGTGTTGCAAATCCTGCCCACGTGGAATCCGGACCGGCGAACTCGTCCGCGTCTCAAAGCCAATCAACAAAGCATTCGGGCCAGTGTATCCCGTGATCATTCGACCAAACTTCCGTAATCCTCCAGCTAAACGTATTCCAATCTCACGCGGTAGAACCTCATCCAGTTTCACCGAATTTAAGCCCGGGAAATAACTCGTCTTGGGAAGATTCTTCGAAACCTTCCCTGCCAAAAAGTCCGTCACCTTCTGCCCAGGAGCGACCTGACCATCACCGCCCGCTTTTTTTGATAGCTGTTCAATATGCTTCTGATACCGAATTCCTGCCAGCACATCATCGCCCCCAAATCCCCGCACATCTTCCGGCTCCACACCCACCACCATTCCACTATTCGCAAAAGGTGAATCACGACGAGAAAGGCTCATTCCATTCACCACCACCTCGTCATTCTCCGTCGCTGCCGGAACCACAAACCCTCCCGGACACATACAAAAAGAATGCACACTGCGTCCCTTGATCTGCGTCGCTAAACGATACCGCGAAGCCGGCAAATTTTGCCCCCGCTCTTCATCTTCCCGAAGATGATACTGCACCCGATCAATCAACGGCTGCGGATGCTCGATTCTCACTCCCACCGCGAACGGCTTCGCTTCCATCAAAATCTCCTGCTCGTTCAGCAGCTCATAAATATCCCGCGCCGAATGCCCTGTCGCCAGGATCACCGCTTTCCCGCGAAACTCCCGACCATCCTTCGTCGCCACTCCTACCAGCCGCTCCCCCGATTTCAAAAACTCCACCACCTTCGCCCCAAAGTGAACCTCACCACCCGCTTCCCGCACCGACTCCCGCATCGCCATCACCACCTTCGGTAACAAGTTCGAGCCAATATGCGGATGCGCCTCCACCAGAATTTCCTCCGGTGCCCCATGTGCCACCAGCGTCCGATAAACCTCCGCCACCGGACCGCGCTTTGTCGCCCGCGTATAAAGTTTCCCATCCGAAAACGTCCCAGCTCCGCCTTCACCAAAACAGTAATTCGATTCCTCAATCACCCGCCCCTCCTTCAAAATTGGCCCTAAATCAAAGCGCCGCGACGAGGCATCCTTCCCCCGCTCCAAAACCACCGGCTTGTAGCCCAACTCCAAACACCGCAGCGCCGCAAACATTCCCGCCGGACCACAGCCCACAATCACTAACTCCTCCGGTTCCTTCGCCAGCTCACGCACCTCCCAAGTCGCCCTCGGCTCCTCCAGCAATTCCTCATCAACCCCAACCTCCAGCCGCAATCGAAACTTCACCGGCCGCTTCCGAGCATCCAGCGACCGTTTTAACAATCGATAGCCCTTCACCTGCTCCGGCTTCACCCTCAGCTTCCGCGAAATCTTTAACGACCAAATTCCCTCATCCGCAGCCTCCTCCGGAGTCAACGCCAATTCAACAATCTCCAGAGCCATCCCAGTGAGAAATAATCGTTCATAGCAGTAAAGACAACCTCTTGTCGGCTCATTTAATGTTAGATCATCATCTTCTTGACCTAATTATCTAATGGTGTTCTTTTGAACATGTTTTGAGCGTCCTGCAAATTGATCAAATCCGTCGTCAACTTCGTGAGAAGTTCCCTGCCGCTCACCGAGATCACATCCCCGAAGAACCAAGTTCGCAAGCCACGAGCCTAGAATTCTCAGCCGGTCATCTCAGCGAAATTATCTCGCCGTACGAATCAGCTGGAGCCTCTTTGATCATTTGCGAACTCCTCGATCAAAAGCGTGATCTCCCAATCGCTCTCGTCGATAGCCGTGACACCTTTGATCCAGCCTCTTATGGAAACGACAAATGTCGCCATCTCATATGGCTCCGCTGCTCAAAAACTGAGCAAGCTCTCAAGTGTACCGACCTCCTCTTAAGTGACGGTAATCTTCCACTTATCCTTCTCGATCTTCACCTCGTCTCCGAACGCGAGCTCCGGCAAATCCCCAATACCCTCTGGCATCGGCTCAAAATCCAGGCCCGCGATTCTGGAGCTGCTCTCGTCTCCATCACTCCGCGCGCCCTCTTACCCACTCCCCATCTTCGACTCACCCTCGGAGGACGTTTCACCCTCGATCATCTCGAACTCACCACGCCCAACCTCCAGCTCAACCAATCCGAAAGCCGCCAAATTGCC
>DCQM01000007.1:632-77885 GCA_002323895.1 Akkermansiaceae bacterium UBA1518 | reverse complement strand
ATAGAGCATCGCACTTCTAATGCGGGGGTTGCAGGTTCGAGTCCTGCTGGGCGTGCCACTTTTTTTCTTCCATGTTTATTGTTTTTGAGGGGATCGACGGAACCGGCAAGTCCACCCAGGTCAAGCTGCTCGCCGAGGCATTTAGGGCGAAAGGAAGTGAAGTTATTGTATCAAAGGAACCAACCGATGGTCCACACGGGACTCGCCTCCGGCAATCAGCAGAGACCGGGCGACTCTCCGCTCAGGAAGAGCTTGATCTTTTCCATCTTGACCGCCGCGAGCACGTCGAAACCCTTATCAATCCAGCCTTGGCACGAGGCGCCGTAGTCCTACTTGACCGCTACTATTTTTCAACAATGGCCTACCAAGGCATTCGCGGTTTCGATCCAAGCAAAATTCGTAGAATCAACGAAAAATTCGCGCCGCTTCCTGATCTTGTCTTCATTCTCGAACTCAATCTCGACATCGCGCTTTCCCGAATTGGTGTCAGAGACGGTCAGGCAAATGAATTTGAACAACGCGATGCTCTGCAAAAATGCCACGATGTTTTCGCCTCCCTAACAGACGAATTTGTCCGCCGTATTGATGCCGAGCAATCCCCAACCGAGGTTCACGGAAAAATCTTAGAATATCTCGACCTCTGATTACCGAGGAATCTCTTGTCATGCCAAGATATTAGAGCGAAGATTCTTGTCATCATGACTGACGCATTTGCAGACACCCCTGATGCCGGTTCGGCTGCCGACGATCTCCGCGCCGCCGCCGAAGGCAAAACCCCCGAACATAAACCATCTAAAACCGAGCAAAACGCCCTCGCCCTGAAACAAGCTGCGGCACAGAAGGCAGCCCAATTCCGTGAACTAGCTGGAGACAAAGCCAACGACCTTAAATCGGTAGCGAGCGAAAAAATCGAAGCAATTCGTGAAGGAGCCGGCGAAACTGCCGCTCAACTCAGAGGAGCAGCGACCGATCAGTGGGAGGATACTCGCGAAAAGGCACGCGAGCTCCACGTTACCATGGAAGATTATGTTCGGGAAAACCCAACCAAAGCAGTTCTAGCCGCAGCAGGGGCAGGATTTGTTCTCGGGCTCCTGATCCGCCGCTAAAGGAAAAATATGGGGTTTGGCCAAAAAAACTCTTCATCTAACGACCGTTCGTCAGGATTGAAGGAGGAGCTTGGAGCTTTTGTTGATAAGGCCTCAGCCCACACTCGTGTGCGCGCCGAGCTTTTCATGATTGAGGCCAAGGAGGCGGCAGAAGTCTATGGGCGTAGGTTTTACTTCTATGTTATAGGAGCGGTGTCATTTACGATCGGATATTCTTCATTCTTGGTCGGAGTAATCGGTTTAATTGGTTTCTTCCTAGATGGATCTTCGTTTTCATTGAAGAATTGGGCCGGTGTAACGCTCGGCGTAGCGCTTCTCCATCTGATTATTGGAGCAGTTTTAATCAAAAAGAGTAAGAAAGTCAGCAAAGACGCGCCAATCTTCGAATACACTCGAAACGAACTTAAAAAAGACCAGAAATGGACAAGGCAGAAAAAGAAGCCCTAATCAGAGAACTTGATCAACAGCGGGAGGGCCTTTCTAATTGCTATCACGGGCTTCGAGTGGAATTAGACCTAGCGCATCAACTTCGTTTATCAGTCAAAAAGCATCCGAAACGCTGGGCAGCAGCAGCAGCCGGAGTGACCTTTCTTGGGATGAGACTCCTCCGCAGTAAGAAAGTGATTTACGAAGACCAGCGGAAAAACCGTAGCCTTCTTTTTCGCACGGGGAAACTCGTCTTTAATCTCGCCCGCCCAACACTCACGACGATAGCCCTAAATTACGCCCGTAAATACGCTGAGGCGCATTTGCACCCGGAACAAGAGAATTCGATGCTTGGCGGCCCGCCACAAAAGTGATTTCTCTTCGTGGTCAATTTCCTACTTTCCTTCCTTTAATCACACACACCATCTATGTCAGAACACGAAGTCCTCGCTCACGTTGACGAGTATCTCCAGATCGGAATCGAATACGATTGCTCCGATATCCACCTTCCGACCGGCTATCCTCCTGCTTGGCGGCGATTCGGAACTCTGTCTCCCATCTGGGATACCCATGCGCCTCTCACGGCTGCAGACACAGAACGTCTCGCACGTTCATTCCTAGATGACAAAAGATGGTCACACCTTCAGGAAATCGGCGATGTAGATTTTGCTTATCAAAACACCGCTGGCCGTTTCCGTGCCTCAGTCGTGAAGCAACGTCTTGGATACGAAATCGTTTTCCGAATCATCTCCACTACAATCCGAACGATGGAAGACCTCGGCCTTCCCATTGAGCACATCAAGCCACTCACCCGTTATCAGAATGGTTTGATCCTCATCACTGGCTCGGTGGGTTCGGGTAAGTCTACAACCATGGCGGCCCTAGTTGACTTCATTAATAAAGACCGCGAAGACCATATCCTTACTCTTGAGGACCCTATTGAATATGTTTTTGAATCACAGGGTTGCCACGTTAATCAACGTGAGGTTGGAGCGCATACCGAATCATTCCCACGTGCCTTGCGCGGAGCACTCCGAGAGGATCCCGACATCATCATGGTCGGAGAGATGCGTAATCTGGAAACAATCCAGCTTGCACTTACTGCGGCGGAGACCGGTCACCTCGTTTTAGCCACCCTGCATACTGGCAACGCACCTCGAACCCTTGATCGAGTTCTCGACGTTTTTCCGGTTGAGCAGCGAGATCAAATTCGCATTATGGTCTCTGAATCATTGCGCGGCGTTCTTTCCCAGCAGCTTGTCCCAAAGGCTGATGGTAGCGGACGCGCCCTGGCGCTCGAGTTACTCGTCAACACCGCTGCCGTCGCGGCAACGATCCGTGATGGGAAAACCTTCATGCTCCCAGGCATCATGCAGACCGGCAAAAACGTCGGCATGATCATCATGGATGAATCACTCCGGAATCTCTACACTCAGGGGCTCGTCTCCCAAGAGGAAATCATGTTCCGCTGCGAAGATAAGCAGCAGATGAAACTCTTCTTCCAATCCTAATTTCACCTCATAAATACCACACTTTTTGGCATGGCTAAAATTGACCGTCTTTTCCAATACCTCGTCTCTTCAGGCGGGTCCGATCTCCACCTTTCAGAAGGTGCCCCTCCAAAAGTTCGCGTTCACGGCGGAGTCTCCGTAATCCCCGAAGAGCCCATTCTTGATGGCGAGGATTTCAAAGAGCTCCTGTCTGAGATTTGCGAACCAGGCCCTTTTGCGCAATACCTCGAATGTGGGGATCTCGACTTCGCCTATGAAATGGATGAACAATCCCGCTTTCGTTGCAACTACATGAAACAACAGAACGGACTCGCTGCCGTTTTTCGTCTTATCCCTACCGAGATTGCCTCAATCGAGGACCTAAACCTTCCTCCTGTTATCAAGGAATTTGGCCATATGCGATCCGGTCTCGTGCTAGTGACTGGGCCAACCGGATCTGGAAAATCAACCTCACTCGCCGCACTGATCGACTATATCAACAGTAATTTTAATCGTCACATCATTACAATTGAGGAACCGATTGAGTTCGTTCATAGCAGCAAAAGCTCTATTATCACACAGCGTGAAGTGCCCATCCAAACCCCAGAATTCTCCGACGGCTTACGTGCCTGTCTCCGAGAAGATGCTGACATCGTTCTGGTTGGTGAGATGCGTGACCTCGAAACGATTTCCCTCGCTCTGACTGCAGCAGAGACCGGTCTTTTGGTTTTTGGAACCCTGCACACCAACAACGCTCGAAAGACGGTTGACCGTATCATTGACGTTTTTCCTTCCGATCAACAATCGCAGGTTCGAACCATGCTCGCAGCTTCGCTCCGAGGTGTCGTTGCTCAGCTGCTCTGCAAACGCATCGACAAACCAGGTCGAGTCGCCGTGAATGAAATCCTTTTCGCAACTCCAGCAGTCGCTGCAATTATTCGCGAAGGTGCTACACAGAAACTCTATGATGTCATTATCGGCGGAAAAGCCCTCGGGATGCAATTCATGGACGATGCCATTTTTGAAAAGCTTGAATCTGGCATGATCTCCCCACAGGAAGCCTACATGAAATCGATCGAGAAAGGTCGCTTTGCCCCATACCTCCCCGAAGAAGATAAGGCTCTCGCTAACTCCGGGGGAGGAGCAGCCTAACTGATATCGAATAGTCTCATTCCCAAGAAAGCCAGAGGGTAAAAACTCTCTGGCTTTTCTTATTCGATCGTAAACTATTTTGCGCTTTCCTTGAGTAACCGAAGTCGTTCGAACGCACTTCCATCAGCGATCACCTCTCGGCCCTTTACCAACCCATCTTCTAAGTTGTTGGCGAGCCCAGCACAGGCCATTGCCGCAGCGGCATTCAAAAGAACCATGTCACACTTCACCCCTTTCTCGCGACCAGCAAGAATGTCCTCTAAGATCTTGGCATTCGCAACCGCATCGCCACCCTGCAAATCTTTCACCTCTGCGATATCAAGACCGAAGTCGGAAGGCTTCACCTCCTCGTCAACTTGCTCCTGATTACGCCCCGATCTACAAATTCGAGTTGGCCCCATCAGGCTCATTTCATCAACCGAGCGACCATCCATAGTTGCCCCGTTTACCACCCAAGCACTATCGCGCCCCAATCGCTGTAGAATCTCAGCAAACACCGGGCACAGATCATGATCAAAAACCCCAACTAACTGGCACTCGGGATTCGCGGGATTCAGGAGAGGACCTATAAGATTAAAGATTGTTTTACACCCCTCCTTAGCAAGCATTTTCCGAACTGGAACAACGGCCTTGAAGGCCGGATGATATTTTGGAGCGAAAAGAAAACCCACACCCGATTTCTCAAGGCACGTGCCGACTTTCTCGGATGGCAGGTCAATCGAAACACCCAAAGCTTCCAAAACATCTGCACCGCCGCTCTTCGATGTGATACCCCGGTTCCCATGCTTAACAACTACGCCTCCTGCAGCGGCAACCAAAAACATACTTGTCGTTGAGACATTAAAGAGATCGAGCTTATCTCCTCCAGTGCCACAAACATCAATGGTCGGACCATTGAAGCAATGATCATAAAAAGAAGGTCTTTCGGCTTTCTCAAGGAAGACTGAAACAAACCCCGCAATTTCTGCTGCACTCTCCCCCTTTTCCGCCATCGCTTTCAAAAAGTGGGCTTTTTTAGCAACATCACCTGATTCATCCAAAAGAAAATCGGCCGCAGCAGCAATTTGCCGAGACGTTAATTCCTCCCCTTCGTTTAGATGATCTATCAAGCTGTCCATAAAGCAGAGGGTAACATAATTGCAGATTGGAACCAAGAAGTTCACTTATCATCTCCCTACCTCGCAAGCCGTAAAGACGAACACCACTGGCTCGCAGTTAGCATAGGACGACACTTCGCGACATATTACCCGCGACCCGATCGGCTAATCATCCACCACGATTCCATCCTTAATCGTTAAAACACGATCCCCCAAGGTTGAAAGACTGGTATCATGAGTGACTACAACCAGAGTAGCTTCTCGCTCTTCCACGACTTCCATCAAAATATTCATAATCTCTTCGCCATTCGCAGAATCGAGATTCCCGGTCGGTTCGTCGGCGAAGATAATTGACGGAGAATTAACAAGCGCTCGAGCAATAGCAACGCGTTGTTGCTCACCACCTGAAAGTTCTGCCGGCAAGTGATCAAACCGCTCTGAAAGACCAACTCGACACAAGGCCGACTTCGCTAACTCTCGATCTGCTTTGAGCCCAATCAATCCAGGCACCATTACATTTTCAATCGCAGTCAGCTCTGGCAATAGAAAGTAATTTTGAAAAATATAACCAATTTTTTCGTTCCGTAGGCTTGCCTGATTGCTTGATGACAATTGATAAAAATCCGTTCCATCAATGAGCACGCGCCCCTCGTGAGGATTCTCCAACCCCGCCAAGGTATACATTAAAGTCGTTTTTCCAGCCCCACTTGGACCGCAAAGAAAAACCTTCTCTCCAGACTCAATCTTCAAATTGACCCCCCGAAGAACCTCGATCTTCTTCTTAGCCAGAGTATACGAACGATAGACCTGATCAGCCTCAATCATCGGCTACCAATACTCTCGATGGTTTGGAAGATTGCGGTAATCATGAGATAGGCCATCGAGCCAATCAGCACCGCCATGACCAACAAAACGGCCGGCATAATCAAAGCCATGATTGCCTGTAGGGAATTATTAAGCTCCTTATCAAAGCGATCAGCAGCTTTTCTAAGCGATTTGTCGATTTTACCAGTTTGCTCACCAACCGAGACCATATCAATCAAAAGCGGAGCAAAAGCACCGGTCCGGCTGAGCGAAGCCGAAAGCGATCGACCATCACCAACCCATTCGAGCATTTCGCCCAGATGCTTCTGCAAATAGAGATTCGGAGTTGCATCTTTTGTGAGCTCAAGAGCCCTTAAAAGTGGGAGTCCATTACCCACGAGGTTTGCCATTGTCTCCAAAAATTGAACGTAAAAACGATGTTCAATGACTCTCCCGAAAAGAGGAAGTTTGAGTTTCACCCGGTCCCAAGTTGGCCGGTTAGCCTCGTTTTCTTTCCATGCCTTGAAAAGGACCAAGCTCGCTGCGATCACTAAAAGGATGACGGCCCACCATTTCATAAAGAAATCGGAAGTCCCCATGAGGAGCTTAGCACCGAGTGGAATCTGACCACCGGCACTACTTTCGATCAGGCCGGTTAGCTGAGGAATAAGCTGAGTCACAAAAACAATTCCCACTCCGACTCCAGCCAAAACCAAAAAACAGGGATAAATCAGCGCGAGAACAACCTTACCTTGGAGTTCTTGCAAGGTTTTGAGGTAATGGGCTTGGCGCTCCAAAATTGTATCGAGCGCACCGCTTGCCTCACCTGCAGCAGCAAGATTACAGTAAAGAGAGCCAAAGCTTGGACTCACTCGTTTCAAGGCCGACGAAAAGCTGTTACCATCTCGCACCAGTTGGCGAATCTTAGAGGAAACCACTTTGAGATTACCAAGCTCTTGACGGTTTTCCATCGCTTTGAGAGCAGGCTCAAGCTGTAACCCAGCGGCCAGCATATCCGAGAGCTCCTCGGTGAAGAGGACAATTTCACCCCGCTTGAGTTTAATTGGCCCCTCGGGAATAGCCTCCTCTTCCTTGACTTTCGCCGCTCCTGCAGCTGCTGGAACACTCTTCCCTTTGACTTTTTTAGATGAAACCTCGCTACTCGCACTCTCGCTCATCGAGACCGGTTGCAGTCCCTTTCTGCCAAGTTGGCGAAGCGCTTCACCTCGATCCACCGCATCGAGAGACCCCGACACCACCGAACCACCTCCATTGAGCGCTTTGTAAGTAAAACTAGACACCTTTTTAAATCGTAAAATTCTTAGTGGCCCGATGCTAAATCGGTTGCAGTCACCGAGACAACTTCCTCAATCGTGGTAACTCCCTTCATCACCTTACACCAGCCATACTCCCGCATGGGAATAAACCCGTCCTTAACAGCTTGTGCTTTCAGGGTAGGAGAGTCTGAGTTTTTTGCCACAAGTTCCTCCATTTCATTACCAATGAGAATCACTTCGTAAATCGCTAAACGCCCTGAGAAACCAGTATTGCGACACTTATCACAACCAACCGGCTCATAGGCTTGCCCCGTCACATAATCCGGAATTTCAAGGCGGGCGCGCTGATCGGAAGGAACATCTACCGGAGTTTTGCAATGATTGCATAGACGCCTTACCAATCGCTGAGCTAGAAACGCTCGAACTGAGGCGGCGACAAGGAAAGGCTCAACCCCCATATCTACCAATCGGCTGATTCCTCCAAGAGCATCGTTGGTGTGCAAGGTCGAGAACACAAGGTGCCCGGTAAGAGAAGCTCGGATCGCAATCTCGGCAGTCTCAAGATCACGAATCTCACCAAGCATAACAATATTAGGGTCGGCACGCAGGATTGAACGGAGCCCACTTGCAAAAGTCAGACCAATCTCACTTTTAACCGCGATTTGCATCACACCCTCCAGCTTGTTCTCTACCGGATCCTCAATCGTTACAATCCGGGTATCAGAAGTATTTAATTCACTGAGAAACGAATAGAGACTTGTCGATTTACCAGAACCAGTCGGCCCCGTGATTAGAATAATCCCGTTGGGAAGACTTAGAATACTTTCAATCTTCTTGAGAACAAAATCCTCCATACCAAGCAGTTCCACATTGAACTTTTCTTGGTTCAAAAGACGCAAACTCACGGACTCTCCCTCAACCGTTGGGACGGTAGCAACACGAACATCGATTGAGGACCCTTCAAATTGAAGATTGATTCGACCATCCTGAGGAAGACGCCGCTCAGCAATATCGAGCTTCGACATAATTTTTAAACGAGCAATAACCGAAGATTGCAGCGATTTAATTTGATCAGGAACGGCAATATCAATCAGGCTCCCATCAACACGATAACGAATCCGAAGATTGTCCGCTAAAGGTTCAACATGAATATCAGTCGCCTTCTGATCGAGGGCTTCGCGAATGATTTGATTGACGAATTTAACAACACTAGCCTCTTCGTCCTCAACCTCGTCAATGACGCTAGCCTCATCCTTCATTTCGAGGTTATCCAGATCGAGATCCCTCCCTTCGAGAAGTTGCTCGAACGTATCAGCACCAACGCCGTAGAGCTTCCGGAGAGCCTCATGCACCCGGCGACGCGAAGCCATGTGCCACACGATTGGCATATCAATCGCCTGAGCAGCTGCCTGACGTGCCATTAAATTAAGGGGATCGTAGGTTGCCATATGCAAACGCACACCCTCTCCCTCGCCTTCAATCTCAAGCGGAAGAACCCGATATTTGAGCGCAACCTGCGGTCCACAGGCAGCACGAAGGAGCAAGGGACTTTCAAAGCCCTCAATCTCACCTAGCCACTCCATGTGGAGATCCTGTGAGAGCTGCTGCATGTAAGGTTCCTCGTCAACCAGACCACTGTCCAGGATGTCATCGAGAGGCGAACTTTGGCGATGGCTAGCCTCATCCACTGCTTCTTGAAGAGCAGCGAGGTCGGAGCAACCGGTTTGGCGGGCGGGCTTGAGAAGGAGCTCGGTCATTTGTTGTCTAAGTATTGATAAAACGCTCGCGTTGGAAAGATCTGTCTGCCCCAATGTTGATGAATTCGAACTTTTCGCAAGCAAAGTGATTTTCGTTTGCGCGATTAGTTCCTTCAGAGTAGCATCATTCACTGCCTGATACGCCAGAAGTGGTTGATTGGCCGACCCGATATTATTAAAAATGGGGGTTGCCCCAGAGAATCAATGTCATGCCTTCGTTGGAAGACTGCGATTTGATGGAAACCCCCAACCTACTGGGCTTCGGGAATGCGGCTCATGCGCCACGGACGGTTAGGCAGTAATCCTAAAACCCGCTCTTATCGGAGCGGGTTTTTCGTTTTTCGTTTTTCGAACATGATTAGGCTAACGAACCGGAAACCCGCCCGATTGAAATCGGCGGCGCTGTTGGTGGAGCTCCCACCTACTCGTGGCGCGGCCCAAAACCTCATTTTTAATAGAAAGAGCACTCCACTTCAGTGCTTTTTCCCGATCTTTCCTCGCAAAATAAATCTCACCCATCGTGTCAAGGTAGGCTGCTGATTGAGGTTTCATTTTTAATGCCTTCATTAAATACGCCTCAGCCTCTTCCAGACAACGATTAGCACGGGATGCTAACCAAGCGAAATTGTTATAGGCATTGTCATCCTTCGGAAACCTCCGGATAACTTCCCGGGCATACTCTGCAGATTGGGCGAAGAGCTGGTCGTGCAACTCGATTAATCCAACCTCTCGGAGGACCGGAAAAAGTTCATTCGCGAGATAGCCGTCACGGGGAAGAATACGGTGGGCTTCTGAAAATGCTGTGACCGCCCCAGTAATATTCCCCTCCTCCATTGCGAGTGCACCTTGAGCCACCAAGATTTGAAACCGGTCTCTCATCAGGAAAATCCCACCAGTTACTCCGGCGTAACTTGAGGTCAAAGCTGCCACTTCTCGGTAAGCCAGTGCTTCTCTCCAATTACGCAGAGTCGCAGCACCAGCCGAGAGACCTGCGATGACGTCGTCAATCCCACTATAATCTCCGGGGAGAGGAACAACCTCACTCCTCAAAAGTGCCCCTCGCAAACTTTGATGACTCTCGCCTATGAATCCGACTTGAAGTTGCTGAGCTGCGATCGCCTCGAGATCTTTCACGGTTCCCGACGAAAGAACTCGCGCGCGTTCGATCAATTCCTTCCACCCCTTTTTACCTGCCAATTTAAAAACCAACCCTTTCTGCATCATGAAAACTGAGCTCACAGTCTCAGCTTGAAATTCAACCCTTTCGAGATTGTTGATGGCGTCATCAATTCGCCCCCCATCAAGCGCGATAAGGTAGCGAAGAAAATTACTGTCAAACCCTAGCTTTGACTGCTCCTCACAGATACGAACCAACTCGCTCTCCCGATTACGGTATTGAAGAACTTGAAATAATTTCTTCAAACCATCCAGAGCCTCTTCGGATTTCACGACATTCAAAACTACCCTTTCAAAAACTTCGTCAAACTTCTCTGGGGAAACCAGCAAATGACGATTGGAAAACGAACACGTTAAAGCTAGTCGCTCGTCCATCGAGATTTTCGGCATCATTTCCCCAAGAAGATTAAAGACCCAAATATGCTCTTCATCACTGTAAAGCATCTCACCTAAAAAGACCGAGGCGGTTGCATCATGCTCCTCGATCTCACGCGCAACGGCATTCACGACCGAGAGGGGCGCTGAGAAATAAATTTCGCGAGCTAATGCTGAATGACTTATTTCGGGCTTTCCTCGAGCAGCGTCAAACAAAGCTAAGGCCACATCTTTTGCACCTTTGACCCTTCCGCGCCCTTCTAAAAATTCAACTGCGGAAATCATACGATCGGTCTCAATCCCACGTCCCTCATTCTGCAACTCCTCTTCAACCTTCAAAGAAAGTGAGGCAATCCAATCTTCCAGCTCAAATGATTCTGGAACTCCAATCAGATTTTGGGCATTAAGATATTCCTCTTGCATCAAAAAGTAACTGATCTTTGCTGCCAAATAGCCATCTCCCAGCCGCTCAACAACCTCCTTGCCTCGCCCCATACGAAACAAATTCATTCGGGCCTCGCGCTCCTCGCCCTCCTGCTTACTGAAATAAAGAATAGACTCGTAGGCCTTTTCCTTAGCCCCAGCATCCCCTCGATGATCAGCGAGAGTCCACTTGATGTAGTTCTGCACTGGTAGCCCGAGCTTCCCGATTTCCAGCAGATATTCAAAGAAAGGCTCGAAGTCACCTTCAACTAGCGCCGCGATTACCTCTGCTGAACGATCACCCAACCGAATCGCTTCTTTCCGAAGTAATGCAGCATCACCCTTGACCCGGAGATATCCTAGATAACGCCGAGAATTTTCTGCTGGATCACCCTTCCGAAGCCGCTCCAACTCCTGCTCCAGCCCCCCGGTCACATCGAGGAGATGCCCGAGACGAATGATATGGTCGTACTTATCGCTCAGGCTCAAAATTTCCTTAGCCTCATCATATTTCTCATCATTCAAATACCCCCGAACAATTCGAGGTATATATTGAGCGATCATAGCATCCATTCTCGAGACCACTCGATCACTCTTCTCGACACGGCGGAGTCTTAAAATTAAGTCAAATTCCTCGAGGGAGCGTAATTGCTCCAGAACCGCAACCCGACCACGCGGTGAAGACTCCAAATACCGATCAATTAATGCTAAAACCTTTCCTGAAGTATCCGGCGTGATTCCGAGAAGGAGCTTCTGAGTCAACACGGATGCTCTGGCCGAAATTTCTGGATCTTCGTTTTCAGAAAGCTCTTGTAGCAAAGAAAGAGCCTTTTCCCCGGTCTCCCAGATCTCGTTCATTGCCTCCACTCGAACCCCGTAGTCCTGAGAGCCAAGTGCCTCGCGCCACCTCTTTTTCTGATCGGGAGTGATCCCCGCAGCCGATGCAGAAAAGCTCAACGCAAAAAGCGCCCCTAGAAGCATCAAAACCTTACTCATCATAGTTGGATATTACAAAGGTGCTATTTTTTCTCAACCACGCAAGAATTCATCCGAGAAGTTCATCCACTCGTGGTGATCGGACTAACCACGACCACGAATCAGCCGGATCAGAATAAAAATTACAAGGATTCCCACCAGAACACCCGACAGCATTAGGGAATACTTCGAAACAGGAAAAACCTCATCAAAAACCCCGAACTCCAACAACTTGGACTCATATTCAGGAGCAATGAACCTTCCAAAGATGAAGAAAATCCCGGCAGATGCCAAAAGGCCCCAAGTTGCTGACAGTTGACGCTTTTTCATTTTCCGATACAAAAATTATTAAAAATCTCACCCAAAATCTCCTCAGCATCAACCATACCGGCAATTTCACCAACAGCGGTAAGAGCTTCCCTTAGATCAAGAGCCGTCAATTCAGGCTCGTCACCCGCCTGCAAAGAGCCAATTGCCCTACCCAAAGAAGATTGGGCGCGGGTCAAGCACGCCTGATGCCTTGCATTAACCGCAACGGAATGATCCCCCCAGTGGGCTTCATCAAGCGATAACAATTCAGCAATCGCAATCTCTAGATCTTCAAATCCATCACCCGATTCACAAGAAATCCTTAACCCTTTGACCTGAGCCCAACTAGCATCCTCAAGATCTGATTTATTTAAGATATCAAGCCTTCGAGCTCCATCAGGAATATCGACCTCAGCCGTTTCCGCCAAAGATTCACTCAGGTCCCGGATCACCAAAACTAGATCAGCCCGGGCCACCTGACCGTGCGTCATCGCTATTCCCTCTTGTTCGACTTCGTCGCTAGATTCCCTGACTCCAGCCGTATCGATTAATCTGAGGGGAATACCCCGTAAATTCACAACTTCTTCAATCGTGTCTCGAGTCGTCCCTTCCCGGGAACTCACAATCGCGCGCTGATATCCCAACAAACGATTCAGTAAGCTAGATTTACCAACATTGGGTTTACCAAAAATCACCGTCCGAACGCCTTCCCGTAAAATCCGACCCTGATCCGCAGTTGCCAGCAAGCCAGCAATCAACGTTGACTGTTCTCGCAGTGCCTTGCAAAGCCCCTCTCCAACTTTCGGGTCGATATCTTCTTCGGGAAAATCAATAAAGGCCTCTAAATGGGCCGTCGCCCCAAGCAACTTTGCACGAATCTTCTCACAAGTTCTCCCGAGTCTCCCATCTAATTGTTCATTTGCAGAACGCAGAGCCAACGAAGTCTGGGCCGAAATGAGATCCATGACTGCCTCGGCTTGAGTCAAATCCATCCGCCCATTCATAAAGGCCCTCTGAGTAAATTCACCCGGACCAGCTGGAGCCGCACCTACTTCCACCAACCGCTCTAAAATACGCCGTGTCACCATGATTCCACCGTGCCCTGTGAACTCAACGACATTCTCACCAGTGTAACTCCCCGGCCCCTTAAATATGATTAACAATCCCTCATCGATCACCCGACCTGCATCATCGTAAATCGAACGCAAAGCTACCCTCCTTGGCTCGGGCAAACTTTTGCCCACCATGACCGAGGCTGCGATTTCAAACGCACGCGAACCAGAAAGCCGGATCACTGAGACCGCGCCCATTCCGGGGGGGCTTGCAATAGCGACAATCGTTTCGGACATCAGAATTAGACGAAAAGGATCTTATCCAACTCTTCAAGGCACCGTTTATTTTGCTCAGGTGTTCCGATCGAAATCCGAACCCACTCGGGCAGCTTGTAGCCGCGCATAGCCCGGACGATCACACCTTTCTTTAGAAGCTCAGCGAAGACACGATCTCCGTCACCCACGTTCACAAGTACGAAGTTTGCATGACTTGGGACAAATTTCCAGCCTCGCTCCGCAAAGGAAGACTCAAAATAACTCCGACCAATTGCATTATTACTTACCGTCGCAGATATGTGCTCCTCATCCTGAATCGAAGCAAGAGCAGCAGCCTGGGCAATCGCATTAGCATTGAAAGGTTGACGTGAGCGGTTGAGTAAACCAGCGACTTCTGAATTTGTTATCCCATAACCAATCCTCAAAGCCGATAGCCCCTGTGCCTTCGAAAAAGTCCTCATCACGCAGACGTTACGACCTTCTTTCACATAACGGATAGCATCTGGCGCCTCTTCGAGAAACTCGTGATATGCTTCATCAAAGACCGCGATTACGTGATCCGGCAATCCAGCCATAAAACGATCAATCTCCTCCTGCCCCACCAGTGTGCCAGTCGGGTTATTCGGATTAGCGATGAAAACGAGCCGCGTCTCCGGAGTAATTGCATTGAGCATTGCATCAAGATCGTGGACAAAGCCAGGATCCGGAACCTCAATATAATCAGCCCCGAAAAGCGTCGCCATTAATTTGTAAACCACGAAGGCGTGCTCTGCGGCAATCAGCCCAACTCCCGGTTTTAAAAAGGAATGGCACAGCAACTCAATGATTTCATTAGAACCATTACCAAGAACGATATTCTCGAAAGCAACTCCGTGCTTCTCTGCAAGCGCGGTTCTCAAGCGATACCCCCCGCCATCAGGATATATATGGGCATTTTCGATTACCTCAGCCATCGCAAGTTTCGCTTTAGGAGAAGGCCCCAGCGGATTTTCGTTACTGGCAAGCTTTACGATCTCATCCGGCTCCAAGCCCAACTCACGTGCTGTCTCCTCGATCGGCTTCCCCGGCTCATAAGGGACCAAATCGCAAACCCACTGATTCCCATAACCCAAAACACTCATAGCGGGAAAATAGCGGACTTCCTCTTCACCGCAAGCCCGATTGAAAACAAGCCCAGTTAAGTCTTCACTCCCGTGTAAATTGAAGCAATCCCACCACTCAGTGGACGACACTCACAATCCTGAAAATCAGCATTTTCAAAGAGCTTAACCATGTTCTCACCATAGGGGAACTCTCCGATGGAACCTGCAAGATATTGATAGGCGCCCCCTTGACCTGTCAGCAACCCAGCCACCTTCGGAAGAATTTTGTTTAAATAAAGCCCATAGGGCTTCTTAAGAATCCCGCGCGGTTGCGAGAAATCGAGAACTAGGAGGTGCCCACCCGGCTTAATAACCCGGCCCATTTCACGAAGAGCCTCCTGCCAATTCTCCATATTGCGAAGACCAAAAGCCGCCGTCACGACATCGAAAGTGCCATCCTTAAAGGAAAGATTCATCGCATCCTCAACTTGGGTCTCTTGCACACCTCCTTCTGTCGCATGAGCCAACATTTCAGGACAAAAGTCCGTCCCCAAAACCTTGGCCCCGGGACACCTTTTCTGAATTTCGAGGGCAAGATCTCCAGTTCCTGTCGCAACATCAAGCACGTGCTCCGGGTTCCAGCGACTCACGATTCGCCCCACTTTCCTCCGCCAGAGGATATCAGTCCCGATACTAAGAACATGGTTAGTAAGGACATAGCGATCTGCGATCTTAGCAAACGCTCCTTTGACGAATTTAGGGTCTTGTCCGCTCATGAATAATCTTCAGCCGGTGGCTCGGGGAGAATATCGACGTAAATCCCAGGATCGCTACCGGGAATCTCAATCGCCCCCACTGTTTTAGCATAAAATTCTTTAGGACCCACGCCACCTATAAATGCATAAGCGTAACCTGCCTCCCGTTGAGCCTCGAGAGCTTTAAACAACAAAGCCTTCCCTAGCCCAAGTCCCCGCGCAGACTCAACCACTCCTGTTGGTCCAAAATATCCCTTCGCCGTTGTTTCATAACAGGAAAAACCAAGGATCTCTTTACCCTGAGTCGCTATAAAGCAAGCCACTGGCTGTCGCGAAAAAGCGACCTGCACCTCACTCACCCACTTCGGGGAGAAGTGAGCCCGCACGAATTCCTGAACAAGGTGAAGTTCGTAAGCACCTGGCCGACGCAACACCACCCCGTTTCCCATGAGTTTTGTGTAAAGGTCCTGACTTTCCGGCAAATCATAAAGCCGCACCAACATATCAATCATCGTGCTAATAGGGTCACATTCATCGATTTAAAAATCCATCTGTAAATTTTACCGATTAACAAATTGATCGACCGAGTTGAGATGATCAGTTTAACAGCTGGGTTTCAGCCAAAAGACGGTAAGTTCCGTCCTTAGCCATGAGCTCCGAATGACTGCCGTCTTCGACGAACTTTCCGTCCTTTAAAACCAGAATCTTGTCTGCACTCTTCACGGTGCCAAGGCGATGCGCTATAATTAAGCTAGTTCGTCCCTTCATTAACTCATTCAGAGCCTCCTGTACGAGGCGCTCGCTTTCGGAATCCAGGGCACTCGTAGCTTCGTCAAGCAAGAGAATTTTAGGATCAGCCAAGACAGCTCGAGCAATCGCGATACGTTGGCGCTGGCCCCCGCTCAATTTTACACCTCGAGGTCCCACGATGGCATCGTAGCCCTCAGGAAATTCATCGATAAATTTATGAGCGTTAGCTTTCTGAGCCGCCTCCATGACTTCTTCCTCGCTTGCCCCGGGACGTCCATACTCAATATTTTCACGAATTGTCCCGCCAAACAAAAGAACCTCTTGAGGCACCACCGCCATGGCCGCACGACGCGTCGAAACAGGAATATCCCCGGAATCCTTCCCATCAAACGAGAGACTACCCTCGTCCCCTTCATAAAACCCAAGTAAGAGCGAGAAGACAGTCGACTTTCCTGCGCCGCTGGGGCCAACAATCGCAATCCGCTCGCCCGCATTCACCTCGAAATCCACACCATTCAAAACCTGAGTTTCCTTCCGAGAAGGATAGGCAAACACAAGATCTTTAGCTGAAATAGCGCCCGTCAAAGTTTCTCCACTTTCCCCGCGATGATCTTCGATTTCATGATTGAGGATTTCTCGAATTCGGTCGGTCGCCCCCTGAGTTTTCTGAAGCTGACTCATGATGTCGGGGAGAGATCCCAAGGAAGCACCCACGAATATACTAAATAAAATGAAATGCGTGAATTCTTCACTCGTGATCTGCCCCTCTGACATCATGCCCGCTCCAAACCAGACAACGACCGAAATGGTGCCAAAGAGAATGAAGATGATAAAGCTTACAAACATCGCTCGAGCTTTGGACCCCCTGATCACGGTTCCAAGGAAAAGGTCTAGAGCACTTCGATACCGATCCTCTTCAAACTCCTCATTTGAATACGCTTTAACGTCGGCAATCCCTTGCACGGCTTCTTCTGCAACAATATTACTCTGCGCCAATTGATCCTGCGCATCCTTGGACCACCGGCGAATTTTTCTACCCACAATTGCAACGACGATCACAACTATTGGAATCATCGCTAACATAAAAAGTGACAACTTCACCGAGGCGATGAAGATGAAAATCAAACCTCCAAAAAAAGTAACTGACTGGCGAACCATTTGAGGGACTGTCGTAATCAGGGTCTCTTGAAGAATGGCAAGGTCGGCTGAGAAACGTGACCCCACTTCCCCAGTACGCCGCTCCATGAACCAAGGCATCGGCAGTCGCACCAACCTAGCAAACACATCCTGTCGCAAATCGCAGAGCGCACTTTCGCCAGCTTTAATGAAGCCACGAACCCGCCAATAAGCAACAAACGCTTGAACACATAAGATAACAAGGAGCGTCGATACGACCTTGTTGATCTTTTCGCCCACTTCAGAGGGATCAGCCCCCTCTTGCATCGCCTCCTGCGGAGATCCAATCAAACTTCCCAAAAAATATGGGAAAGCTAGCGAAAGTCCACCTGTCACAAATAGTGCGACCACCGAAGGAATAAAGATCTTACGATACTTCCCTAAATAACTATAGAGACCAAAAGTCTTCTTCCAATCAATGCGGCGAGATTTCTTTTCCGTTTCAGGCACGCTTCAGTCAAGCGGCCACTTACCCTGCCGTCAAATCAGGAGCTCAACCAAATCATAGTAAATTTTCCGGATCAAAACCATTTATCAAATTTTAAAGATTCGATTTTCGGTTAGTAGAAGCCATCTCGCCTGCCCACACTCACTAGGAAATAGGTATGAAAGCTGTTTTATTTCTTGGCTTAAGCGCTTTTGTCACGGCCCTTTTCGCCTTCACCATCACTAGAACGAGCGCGCAAAATTTGGATAAAGACTACCAGGATTGAGACTGGCAATCGAGCTTTTCCATCATACCTTCATCTAAGTTTACTTCTACACATGAAATTTGTCGTAATTTTTATTGGACTTGTATCCGCATGCTTTTGCCATCCTGTTGAATTCCACAAGGATCCATTCCGCCAATTGGAGGAAGTATGGCCAACCCCAACAGAGTCGAGAATAGCATCTGGAGCTCCCGGCCCCAAATACTGGCAGCAACGAGCCGATTATGACCTCAAGGTCACACTTACTGAAAAAAAGAATCTCCTCACCGGTAATGGACGGATTGTCTATCACAATCAGTCACCCCACACCCTAAAGTATATCTGGATGCAGCTTGACCGGAACAAATTCACTCCAGGATCCATGGGCCACCAGAGCAGCGAAGCCCCGCGCCTAGGCAAGATGCAATACGATTCGTTTGAGGCTCTACTTCTGAGGGAAACCTTCGACGGGGGATTTAAAATCACCAAGTTAACAGACGATCGTGGAACACAACTAGCGCACCGGGTCGTCGACACCATGATGAGGGTTGATCTGCCCGAGCCCCTCAAGCCCGGCGAGAAATTTACCTATCGTATCGATTGGCACTACACCATCACCGACTCCCGAACGAGTGGGGGACGCAGTAATATGGAGAAATTTGAGAAGGGTGGGAAAATCTTCGAAATTGCTCAATGGTATCCACGAGTTTGCGCTTATACCGATGTCCGAGGATGGCAAAACAAAGCTTTTCTTGGGCGAGGAGAATTCGCGCTCGAGTTTGGAGACTACCGGGTCGAAATCACCGCTCCAGACAACCATGTTGTGGCATCAACTGGCGAACTCAAGAATGGAGACAAAGTTTTAAAACCAGTTTGGCAGAAACGCCTCAAAAAGGCAAAATCCGTCAAAGCTCCGATGTTTATCGTTACTCCCGAGGAAGCGGCTAAAAACGAAAAATCAAAATCCAGGGGAACTAAAACGTGGATTTTCGAAGCTAAGGACGTTCGAGATTTCGCATGGGCATCCTCCAAAAAGTTTATCTGGGATGCCGTCCAACACAAGCTAACCACCAGTCAGAAGCCTGTTTGGGCAATGTCCTACTACCCCAATGAGGCCGAGCCTCTTTGGAGCACCTATTCGACCCACTCAATTATTCATACTCTGAATTTTTATTCAAAATACACCTTCGACTACCCCTACCCCGTTGCAATATCCGTGAATGGCCCAGTTTATGGAATGGAATATCCCATGATCTGCTTCAATGGTCCTCGGCCCGAAGAGGACGGCACTTATCCAGAAGGCACCAAAAACGGACTCATTTCAGTGGTGATTCACGAAGTAGGACACAACTGGTTCCCCATGATTGTAAATTCGGATGAGCGCCAATGGAGCTGGATGGATGAAGGGCTTAATTCCTTTATCCAAATGCTCGCGGAGCAGGAATGGAGACATAATTACCCCTCAAGCCCCACCCCGCGAAAAATTATCCGCTATATGACCAGCGACAAGCAGCGGCCCATTATGACCAATTCGGAATCTATCCTCCAGTTTGGACCCAACGCATACAGTAAACCAGCCACCGGTCTTTCTATTCTCCGTGAAACGATCCTTGGCCGAGAGATCTTTGATGATGCCTTCAAGGAATTTAGTACACGCTGGATGTTCAAAAGCCCTGAGCCAGCCGACTTTTTTCGGACAATGGAAGACGCTGCTGGAATCGATCTCGATTGGTTTTGGCGGTCTTGGTTTTACACCACGGAGCATGTGGACATAAGCGTGACCGGGTTCACTCGACACACACTTGACCTCCAAGATCCAGATGAAAAAATGGAAGATAGAGAGAAAGAGAAAAAGGAAAGTGATAAAAAGAATATTGTTGCCGAGCGCAACCGTGACATTCCGAAATACGTAAACGAAAACGAAGGACTAAAAGATTTTTACGACAAAAAGAAGGAGCCTAAAGTTTCAGAAAGCGATCGTGAAAAATACAAAAAAATGCTGGTAGATTTGAAGCCGCAAGAAAAGAAGCTTCTAAGGACAAACAAGCATCTTACGGTAGTAAATTTTGAGAATAAAGGCGGAGCGATCATGCCAATCCTGGTTCAACTCCACTTCAGAAACGGAAAAAAGGAGTCTCACAAAATCCCCGCCGAAATCTGGAAGAAAAATCACGAGGCTGTCAGCAAGCTATTCGTAACTCGCTACCCCGTGGAGAGGGTTCTAATCGACCCAACCGAGCAAACTGCTGACGCTAATCAAGAAAACAATGTTTGGCCGCCCCAGATCAAGGAGGAGTCCTTTACGCTCGAACGGAAAAACAAAAGCTTTAACAACGACATGAAACGCGCCCGGGAAAAAAAAGCAGCGGAAGACAAAAAAAAGGCAGCGGAGAAAAAGAAAAAAGCAGCTGCTAAAAAGGCCAAGGAAGAAGAATCCAAATCTGTATTAGAAGCAAAAGATAAGAAAGACAGCGAGGTGAACAAGAAAGCCGAACCCGTTAAATGATTGGTGTCGTCCAGGCGCCTCGCTAGACTAATCAGAGCGAAGCCTAATCGCCTCGCACACTGCCGGAAACAGTTGTTTTTTACGAGAGACAACACCCGGAGCAGAAAATTCATTTACTCCGCTACGTGTGAAGGGAAGTTTACTTAGCAACTCTTCCAGCCCAACCGCAAGCAAAACACTGTCGTGTCGACGAATGTCAGTTACCAAGATTGCACAAAGTTCATAACGGTATTCGTGACGCAACCTCTCAAGTTCTTCGACAAGTTCTTCCTGGCGTTTGGAAAGCCCTTTGAAACTTGTTTCCTCTACCTGCGATAGACTGAGGAGCACTCCATCTTCATTAAATTCCTTACGATCAGTCCCCACGATCGCCTGTGCATCTGCATGCAGAAGCAAGGAACCAGAAGCAAAAAAAGCTTCCGCAAATTCGTCCGCGTCGACTCCAGCTAGCTCGGAGAGCCAAACAAGCATATCACGGTCAACATCCGTCGTTGTAGGCGAGGTTAGGTTAAGAGTATCAGAAACTAAACCTGCGCAAAGACAGAGAGCAACAGCAGCTTCGGGCTGCAGACCTTTTTCACGAAATCTTCTTGCCACAATCGTGGAAGAACTGCCAACCGGTTCATTAATGAAGCGAACGGGGTCTCGAGTAACGAGATCACCCGAGAGCCGATGGTGATCAAGAATCTCGACAACTTTAGCTTCTTCAACCCCATTAACAGCCTGCGAGAACTCGTTGTGGTCAACCAACGAAAGTAAGGTTCTTGGAGGATCAACCAGATCCGATTTTGAAAAAACACCCATCAACCTACGAGTTCCAACTTCGACAACCGGAAAAAGATCCTGAGAAGATGCGGCGACCTTTCCACTGAACCGGCTCACTACTTCATTGGATGCCAGCGACATGAAATCATCGCTGATAATATTTCGCACCTTCCTTGCGCAGAGAGCTAGCTTAACCGTCGTTGCTGTATCGTGGGGGCTACATAGAATAATCATCCCCTTTTCCTTTGCTTGGGATGCAATCTTCTCATCCGGCTTGTAACCACCGGTTACAATCAAAGCCCTCGTGCCATAATCAAGGGCTTGTTTATGAACGAAGGGACGATCACCACAGATTACAAGATACTTACTGACCACCCCCTCTTCCCTGGCAGCCTCAAGCCGACGACCAACCGTATCTTGGCTGGAAGCCCCCACCATCATGATCAAGCCCTCCTCGTCAGAAGGTGGTGTATCCCCACAATCATCGGAAGCGCCCAAAGTCGCTCCAATATTTTCAAGACTCGCATGAAGGAGTTTCACATTCCGGCCATCGGTTGCCGGAGGTAGGAGAAGCTGTAATAAGTCAAGAAAGTGCAAAAGCCCCCTCACTTCTCCGCCATTATTCAAGACCGGCACGGCTCGGACCCCATGATCTACCATTAGACGGTAGGCCATGAGAAAGGTATCGTCCTGCCTTACCGCGACCACCGTTTTACGGCAAATCGAGCCAGCTGTCGGCCGAACATCATCAACCAACACCGGAGGCTCTAATCCAGCCTGTTCGAGAACGATTTTGACCCGTGGGGGAACTTCACCACAGCGAGCTGCAATCGCCTCTAAATCGCCTGTTGCACGTAAATAAGATGCGTGGCCGATCGCAGCGCAAATAGCATCTGCATCAGGATTTCGATGTCCCAGCACAAACCAGGACTGCTTCATAATTCGTTCAATAGCCACGCCAAGCGGTCAGTCCAAGAGTCATAAATACAAGGCCGAGAGCTAACCCTCCGAGTGCAAGTCCCCGCCAACGGGTATCTGAAGCCGTAACCCAATTCACCCCATCCCTAAAGAGGTAAGGCATCCCCACAAAATACAGCCCCTTGATAATCATGAGATAGCAAACTGCCGGCATTAAGAATTGTACCGGAGCATCCTCAAAATCTGAAGCATACAGAAGTGGAGCCGAAGCCATCAGGAGGCAGAGGCCTAGGCCACGCACGAAGAGGAACTCGCGCACATAAACTATCATCCCGACACAGAACAAAGGAACCCCAATCATCAGATATGTTTTCACCTTGTTAAACTCACCCAGATCCATGCTCAACGCTGAAAAAATCCCTTTATCAGGCGGTGCAACTAGCAACCAAAACCACACCATTCCAAAACCCATAAAGTAGGTTCCAAGATCAGCATTACGTGGCAACTTTTGGGCGATTTTTTTCGAGACATCCGCTTTCAAAAACATGAAACCGTAAACTGCGACCAAAATAATCCCGAGAATCAAGCCAGCTGTTCCGAGCGAGATCTCTTGGTAAGGATGGGGGCCTTCTTTCATGAGCCGCAAAACTAGGTTCCTCTACCCAGCGGTAAAGGCTTAAATCAGCACTTCCTAATGAATCTCGGGAGTCCCATAAAGGGTATAGCCAGTTGAGTCTTCAATCCTGACATCCAGCAATTGTCCGGCCATTCTTTCAGCTTTACCATCAAAGATGACAATCTTGTTCTGGCTCGTTCGGCCGCTAAGGCGCTTTTTGTTCGTTTTACTGGGACCTTCGCAGAGTACTTGTTGAACGGTCCCAATTAATTTTGCGTTTTTCGTGGTCGTCAATTGTTCCTGAATTCGAAGGAGGATTTGATTGCGCTCCTCCTTCACCTTATCGCTCAATTGCTCGTCCATCTCGGCGGCCGGAGTATCTTTACGCTTCGAGTATCGAAAGATGAAGCTGTTATCAAAACCAATTCGTTTCATACACGCTACCGTCTCCTCAAAATCTTCCTCGGTCTCACCAGGAAACCCCACAATAATATCCGTAGTGATTGCAAGATCCGGTCGTGCAGCCTGCATCTTTTCACAAATCGTAAGAAACTTCTCGTTTTTGTAAGGTCGCCGCATCTTTTTGAGAATCCGGTCGCTCCCGCTCTGCATCGGAAAGTGGATATGTGAACAAAGCTTCGGCAGATAAGTAAAAGCCTCTACTAAATCATCGCGGTAACCAATGGGATGTGGACTGGTAAAGCGGATCCTTTCGAGACCCTCGATCTCGTGTACCGCTTCCAAAAGCTGCACGAATGGAGATTTCCCATCCACTTTAGGGAACTCGGTCCGGCCATAAAGATTTACAATTTGCCCGAGCAGAGTGACCTCTTTCACACCTTTTCCTACAAGATCTTTCACTTCGCTAACGATATCGGAAATTGGCCTTCCTCTTTCCTTACCTCGCGTGTCTGGCACAATACAGAACGAACACCGCATATTACACCCCTGCATGATGCTGACGAAGGAAGTTGCTTGCTGACCCTCTCGAGGGATATGATCCCTGATCGTATTTTGGCTACCTTCTTCCTCTTCAGTATCCACTATCCTCGCAGAGATAATTCGATCCTGATTAATCTTAATGATTTCATCCTCGACTCGACCCGTGACCATTTCCACCCCGACCTCGTCCATACGTGTCTGGAGGCGACCATTTAAAATACTATCCACATAGTCAAAAACGCGGTGATATTTTTGCGTTCCTACAACTAAATCAAGGTGAGGCACCCGTTCAAAAAGCTCTGATCCTCGACTTTGCGCCATGCACCCCATGAAGCCATAGACAACATGATCACGGCTCTCGCGATATTTCCCCATCATCCCCATTTTTCCCAAAGCTTTTTGCTCCGCTTGATCGCGGACACTACAGGTATTAACCAGGATCGCATCAGCATCCTGTTCTTTGGGGGTAAGGGTGTAACCACGCTCGGCAAACGTCTGAGCAACCTGCTCGGAATCCCGCTCGTTCATCTGTCACCCGTAGGTTTTAATAAAGACCTTTGGCATCGAGCACATCGCTTAGCCGCCATTTTCGAGTTTGCCAATCCCCAATTCAGTCGATGAAGTCTCTGATTCGGTCTATCGATTTCCAATAATCTTCTAAATTTAAAATCGACCAACTGAGGAAGTGATGGTTGTTACACTAAAAGAAATGCTGATTCGGTTCTCTCAATGCCTTGAATACAGCACTTTTAGAAAAGATTTTCCCTAGTTTGATCGCTCCTCCCCTATCGTCCTAGAATTTAGGTTTCCCGAATATTTAGAATTCTGTATATTCTCCCGCGGTGAGCCCTCATACTGACAGCGAAGTCGATGCCTTCATCGAATTCATGACCACCGAGAAAAACTCTTCTCCCAAGACTCTAGAGAACTACACACTTGCGATCCGACTTCTTCAATCATGGCTGGGCGATCGCTTTTCAAAATGGCGAGATCTTACCTCTGACCACTTTCGCTCCTATCTCTTTCAACTCCAAAAAGACGGCCTTGCTCGAAGCACAGTACGCCTTCGCTTCGCAGCCTACCGCTCCTTTTATAAATTCCTCGTCCATCGTCGCGGCTATCCAAACAGCCCCGTCGCCGAGGTTGAACTTCCGAAAGCTGACAAAGCTCTACCTGTAGTTCTGACCTTAACCCAAATCGAAGAACTTCTTGAACTTCCGATGAAATCAGAACTTCAAGGTCAGGCGCCATCTTGGATGCGTGAGCGTGACGCCGCCATCCTAGAGCTCTTTTATTCAACTGGTCTTCGTCTCGCCGAACTCGCCTCGCTCGATGTGATTGACATCGATTCAATCAACGAATCAGTTCGAGTCATTGGAAAAGGATCCAAAGAACGCTTAGTTCCGATTGGTTCCCATGCCATGAAGGCGATGCAGAAATACCGAAGTGTCGCTGGGATCCACGAAGGCCCTCTATTCGTTTCCAAACTTCGCAAACGCATCTCTACTCGTTCGGTGAATTCGGTTCTCAAGAAATATTTAGCACAGTCGAGCATCCAATTCAACGTCACCCCTCATAAGTTGAGACATTCCTTCGCAACCCACCTCTTGGACCATGGTGCCGATCTCCGTTCAGTTCAATCCCTATTAGGCCACGCCTCGCTTTCGACTACCCAAATTTACACTCACGTGACAAAGGAACGCCTTCGCGAAGCCTATAACTCAGCGCATCCAAGAGCGAAGTAGGCTAAAATTCAATCCGGAAGTAGCGGATTAAAGTCTTCAATCCATTCGATAGCGTATTCGTTTCCCGGATCAATTTTCAAGACTTCTTGGAATGCTGTCTTCGCCTCGGGAAACCGTCGCTGACTGGCTAGATAAAAGCCAAGGCTAGAGTAAGCTTCAGCCTTTTCGCACTGATATTTTAATCCCTCCCGCACCAAATACTCGGCCTTGGCAGGCTCTCCTTGATGAAAGGCCATATTAGCTGCCATCAAGAGTAATTCACCCCTTGTCGTATTTTGCTCGTGGGCGAGGCGATAGTGCTTCTCAGCGTCCTTTAATTCACCTTTTTTCTCGTGAAGCGTCGCGAGATTAAAAAAGAGCAATTCCTTTGATTCCGCCTCATCACACAAATCTGTCACGCGAAGCAACGTCGCTTCTGCTTGCGAAAAATTTCCAAAATCAATCAGATCAGTTGCATACAAGAGGGTGGACATAACATTCTCAACATCCTCTTGAGTGAGAATCTCTTCATAGATCACACAGGCGCTCGCAACCTGGTCTGCCTCACGGGCTTCTTCGAGCACTTCGTAAAGTTCCTCAATTTCGGACATACGAAGAAGTTACTCTTCATCCACCGTCTCGTCACGCTGGTAAATCGGCAACTGACGATAAGGAACAGTAAAGGCAAGCGTCATCATCGCAGTTCCGTACACCTGACCCGCCTCTCGGCTATACCATGAACCATCGTCTTTTTGCTTTTCCAGATATGTCTCATACATCCAGTCAGCATAAGTTTCCCAATACTTCCCCCCGAGCTGAAACATGGCCTGAGCGTTGTAGTAGTTGCCATAAAATTCAAACTGAGCCCCTTCCAGCGCTCGAAAACTCTCGAGAATGTAATCGGCCGCTTTAATCGTAGACGGCTTGCCGTGTTCTCCGCAAAGCTCCAGACAAAGAAGTCCCATCCCGGTCAGAGAATTCTTGGAATTATGAGGGCTGGAATAACCAAAGTGACCATTCTTTTCCGAAAAATTTCCATAAAGATAAGCAACCGCGTCTGCGATAGCCTTGTCTGGTACATCAGCCCCATTGAGTTTCGCAGAACGCAGCGCCATCAGAGCCCAACCACTGCAGGAAGTATCTGAATCCCGCGAATTGGGATGGTAACGCCAGCCACCTTTATGACGTGATGACTTCTGAACTGCCTGAGCACGAAGAATTAAAGATAACGCGCGAGGGAGACTTCCATTAATTTTCTTTTGGCGGTCCGGATCCACCATCCCAGAAACCTCGGATAAAAAAAGTGTGGCAATATTGTGACCATACATGGGCCCGCTACCGTATTGCCCCCCAGTGTAGAGTCCCTCCCGATTCTGTCTTCCAATCAAGAAATCGATAATCTTATTTAACGAGTCCGCATAAGGCCCCTCCGTAGGCAGATGTCCACGAGATAAAAAAGCCATTCCTGCGAGGGCTGGAATTCCACAGGAATTCCCGTAACTCCCAGGGTAACTTCCGTCGTTCAGCTGAGAGCGGACCAAATAATTCAGACCCCGATCGACCGATGGATCAACCCTGTCCTTCCAATTGGCGAAAACAGTTGGGACGACTTCCTGACCTGACGCGATTACAACGAGAAAGGCGCCTAGGATGAGTGAGAAAAGCTTTTTCATTTCTTTTTAGAGACTTGCTCAAAATATTTTTGGACGAGGCCCCGGTAGTCTTCAGGTATAACTGCACGGCGGGATCCACTGACATCTGTCTTGAGAGTAGCTTGGATCTTTTCCCAATCCGCAGCATTGATTCCTAGCTTGGCGAGCTCGGCAGGGACACCTTGGTTAGCCTGCGCCTGACGAACTCCTTCCTTCGCTTCGTCACTAGGAGGCGCCGCTTGATCACTGGGTTCACCAGGTTGATTCGCCTGAGCTGGATCACCCGGCTTACCACCTTTTTTCATATTGGACATCGCTTCGCTCGCTGCCTGCTTTAAAGCCTCGGCTGCGGCCTGAGCTTGGGCTGCGGCCTGTTGCTGTTGTCCGGATTGTGCCGAATTTGCAGCTTGTGAGCTCTGCTGCAAGGCCTCAGCCATTGCATCTCCTGGCGCTGGAGCTTGGTTAGGATTCTCACTTTGCTCTGCAGCCTGAGAAGCTTTCTGAGCTAACTGTTGCGAAGCGCTTTGAAGTGACTGCTGAGCTTGAGAAAATTTTTGAGCAGCCTGTTGATGCTGTTGAGAAGCTTGCTGGGCCTGCCCATCTTGCTGCGCTTGCGCAGCCTGGCTAGCATTCTGAGCCCCCTGGTTTGCCATCTGGCTTGCCTGACTTAACGGGTCACCCTCAACCGCTGCAACATCATCGATCGCTTGAGCTAAATCCGCCGCCCGCTCGCTTTGCATTTCCTGTAGGGAAGCAAGAGCTTCCCCAGCACGACCTTCCGCAAGATCTTGTAAGGCTTCGGCAATTCCCTCCTGGCGCTCTTGCAAAGAACTTTGGGAGTCGGAAACCTCAGCACCTTTAGAAAGTTCGGACGCTGCAGCTTGAGCAGCCTCTGCAGCAGCTTGCGGGTCTCCTTTGATTGCCTCCTGTAACGCGCTCTCCGCTTGGGCCAATGCTTCCGGCAGATCATTGGCTCGCGCTTCCTGCATCTCACGAGCTTCACTCAACTCCTGCTGGGTTCCTTCGACGATTGCCTCTTGCTCTCGAGCTAAAGCTTGTTCAAGAGCACCATTCAAACGCTCGGACTGCAATTTTCCAAGTGCCTGAAGGGCTTCGTTGGTGTTACCCTCCGCAAGCTCCTCAAAAGCCTCGGCGAGCGCCTCCTGCTGATTTTGAAGCGACTGTTGAGACGGCGACGATTCAGCACCCTTGCCCAACTCCTCGGCAGCATTCTGAGCAGCTTCAGCGGCAGCTTTGGCATCAGCCCGCTTTGCTTCACTGAAAGCCTCCTGAGCTTTCTCTACAGCATTGGGAAGAGTCTCAGCACGGGCCTCCCGGCCGCTCTGTGCATCACTCAGTTCGTCCTTCGCCCCCTCGAGAATATCTTTCTGAGCTTCCGCAAGAGCTTTCGCAACATTATCCGGATCAGCAATGTTCTGAACTTCCTCGAGAGCTGCTTGAGCCTCAGCCGTATTTCCCTCCGCAAGAGCTTCGAATGCTTCCGCCAACTTCTCCTGTTTGTTTTGAAGAGACTTCTGTGAATCTGATTTCTCGGTAGCTTTCGATAATTCTTCGACAGCATTCATAGCTGCTTCGGCTGCCATTTCAGGATTGTTTTTCTGAGCTTCCTCAGCCGCTTCGGTGGCTTCCTCGGCTGCATTAGCCAAATCTTCAGCACGACCTTCCTTATCACGCTTAGCCTCTGACATTTCCTGTCGAGCTTCGTTAGCAGCCTCCAGTTGTTCTTCAGCCAAAGCCTTCGCAATCTCACGGGGGTTAGCCATCTCCTGGATCTCCTCCAAAGTATCTTGGGCTTTCTCAGTATTCCCTTCAGCTAGCGATTCAAAGGCATCCGAAAGCTTATCCTGTTTTTCCTTCAATGCTTCTTGAGATGGTGATTGATCAGAGCTTTCTACCAACTTATCCGCAGCCTTTTTTGCTAATCCTGCGGCTTGCTCGAGCTTCGATTGGCGTGCTTTATTAGCAGCTTCTCGAGCCTCATTCATAGCATTGTTCAGATCTCCAACTCTATCATCTTCTTTATCCCGGCGCGCCTCGGCAAGTTCTTGGCGAGCTTCAGTCAGAGCATTCTCCTGTTCTTGAATGAGCGCATTCTTTAGCTGATCGGCATTCATCTTTTGAGGAGCCGGCTCAGCCTGTTCGCTCAACTCTGAAAGCCCTTCCTGAGCATTCTTCAACTCTTCAGCCTCATTAGAAAGTTTCATTGCTTGATCTGCCTGAGCCTTCATCGCAGCAGCTTTTGCTTCAGGTGATTGAGCGACCTCCTGCCGAATCTGCTCTTGCATCTGGCGCTGCTCATTCTCCCAGTCCTGGTCGGGAGTTTCCTCAGCAGCCTCACGAGCCAATTCTTCCTGTTTCTGGGCCATTTCCTGAAGTTTAGCCAAATCATTGGTCTTAGGTTGATCCTTTTGAACCTCCTGACGCAATTGCTGAAGATCGTTTATCGCCTCTTCACTTTCGCGAAGGGCATTATCGACCTCAGATCTCCGAGCTTCGGGAGTGTCTTGAAGCGGAGCATTTTCAACTGACCTCTTTGCCTCATCGAGTTTCGCCACCGCTTTGTCTACATCATCACGTCGATGCTCCTGCACGCTCTGTTTCATCCGTTCGCTGAGCCCGGTGAGATCTTCTTTCGCGTCATCTAACTTTTCACGAGCCTGCGCAAGAACCTTCTCTGCACGCTCGCTGACTTGCTCTTTATTCAGTTGCCCCTTGGCAACTTGCATCTTGTTTCGAGCTTCTTGAACTTTCTTAATCGCATCTCCAATAGTCTTCTTAAGATCACTGTCCTGATTGCGCAATTCTTGGCGAACCAGAGACTCGGCGTTCATATCCAGCTTAAATTCAAGCCACTCCGAGTAGCCTACACCGGGACCTGAAAGCCATTCAGGGCGATTATCACTAACCGCTAGACGCATCTTCACTTGTTCCGCGCCTTTGTGCTTTGCCACAATATTACTCAGTAGAACCATCGCCTCGCCCTCCCAAACCTTTCCGTTTGCACCATCGATTCGTTCAGGAAGTAGCTCAACAAGCGATTCGACCGGCTTACCATTAACTTCAAGCTCGATTTCGACCTTGGCGATCCCAATCTGCTCAACGGCAGAGTAGACTAGAACCACCTGTTCGGTCGATTTCACCCGAAACTCCCTTTGAACCGGAGTTAAAATTTCTACTTCCGGAGCAGGATCTTCCTCAGCTAAAAGCTGAAACTGCGCAGCATCAAGCTCGCGGCCCAAACGATGCTTTACCTTCATTAAAGCAGCGCCTTCAAGGCCCGGTTGCAAAATCGTCCTCCAAGATACAATTGTTCCGCGCGCCGTAGGCTCCAGCTCTATTTCACCCAGCGACCCCGAATCAAACAGAACCTCTCCTGAATCAATTGGAGTATCAAATCGCCCTTTTAAGGTTACTTCGGTTCCAGCCAGGGCCTGAATTCCAGTTCCCAGTGAAACCGCCCGATCTGGCCATTCGGTGTAAGGAGGATATCGCAAGTTTACGGTGGGCTCCAAAAGACGCGGAAGCCGATAAACCTTCACCTCGAAGCGATCGCTTTCATTTCCCGCCACAAGAGCGGAATATTTAAATCCAGCTTCTGCCGAGTTGAGATGATACGAGTAGCGGTGGGAATTGCCGTCGGAAGAGCTTGGTTCAAGAGTCTCAGCTATGAGATTCCCATTTTTTTCAATGATCAACTGCAAAGGCTCCTCCAAATCACCATTATAGGTAAGGTCGATCTGAATTTCATCACCTTCTAGAACCTCGAGGTTTCCTGGACTAATATCAAAACGAAAAGCCCCGGCATTTCCCAACTCCGTGAATGGCGAAACTGCACGAGTCAAAAGGCGATTCATCTCACGCGGCCAAATCGCCACTAAAACAATAATCGCCACCAAACAGGTCGCAACCGACCAAATGGATCGCCGCACACGACTTCCAGCTACTTCTTCATTCGGATCAACCTTGTTAATATCAGCGGCCGCTTCATTAGAAAGTTCCAACAGCAACTCGGGCGAAATTCCCTCCGGATGATCAGAAAGCTCTAAGGTAGTACTAATTCTCTCTTGAACCTCTGGATGACGTTCCTCCAGCCACCGCGCGAGTTTCACAAGCGAGATCTTGGTCAAGAGTGATTTTGCAATAAAAAGAATTGCAGCAAGCCCTGCCGCAGAAAGCCACCCAAAGAAAAGCATGCCCCGCGCCCACGAAGGCAAGGGCGCTAGGAAGAAATCAAGAGCCACGATAGCAAGCAACCCAATAAGAACCACGCTTGTGGTTTTGAGAAAACCCCGAATGAGCTGAATCCACCTGATCCGCCGACGGAGAGATTTGAGACCTTTAGCAATCTCCGGTGGAACGCTTGTTTGCATAGGACCATTACGCCTTGAACCAAGCCTAACTTTCGAGGATAAAGTGAGGCTTTAACAATCGTACGGACTTTCACGAAACAGCCATAACCCCCGAATTCTGCCATCCTTAGTGTTCAAATAACTTACCAAAAGATCACCCTAAGCCTTTTGAACTCAAAAAGGCGAACACAGCGTCAAAATCAAAACGATCAGGCTCGACCACCCCAACAACCGACCCGTCTGAGCCCAAGAATCAATCTTTTTGATAACCAACCACTGAATTCTTAGTAACAAATTGAGTGGCAATAAGTGATACTCACACTGTCACACAAATCGACAATTTTTATGCCGAAATCCGTGCGTATTCTCACACTCGCCATCCTTCTCTTCCTCAATGTGTTTGGCGAGAACACCATCTCTTTCGATCGGGATATTCAGCCTATTTTGTCTGAGAATTGCTACTACTGCCATGGAACTGATCCAAAACACCGCGAAGGAGATCTGCGCCTCGACCTTCGCGAGGATGCCCTCGATGCAGGTGCAATCGTTCCTCGCCAACCTGAGAAGTCAGAGCTCATTGAGCGAATCCACTCAAAGGATCCGGACGACCTCATGCCACCGCCAGATTCAAATCGAAAGCTCACTGTAGAACAAAAAGACCTATTAGCTCGATGGATCAAGGAAGGAGCTGAATATACTGAACATTGGGCATTCACAAAGCTTCCCAAGGCGACCGGCAAATCGATCGACACCATCGTTTCAAATCATCTCGCCGAGAAAGGAATGGAGCTCAAAGCCAAAGCAAAGCCCCATCAACTCCTTCGCCGCCTCACATTCGATCTTACCGGACTTCCCCCAACGCCAGAACAAATCGAGAAATTTGATCCCAAAAAACTTGAACCCTTTGTCGACGAACTGCTCGCTTCACCCGCTTATGGCGAGCAAATGGCGACTCCATGGCTTGACCTAGCCCGTTACGCCGACAGTTACGGATTCCAGCAGGACCTAAACCGTCGTGTTTGGCCCTATCGCGACTACGTCATTAACGCTTTTACCTCGAACAAACCCTTCGACCAATTCATCCTTGAGCAAATCGCAGGGGATCTGCTTCCAGATGCCTCTCGCGAGTCCCGGATCGCAACCACCTTCTCGCGCCTGCACCAACAAAAGGTCGAAGGTGGCTCGGTTCCCGAAGAATTTCGTGTCGAATACGTTGCCGATCGCGTCCACACTTTTGGAACAACCTTCTTGGGACTGACCATGGAATGCTCCCGATGCCATGATCACAAATACGATCCCACCACTGCAAAGGACTACTATTCCCTGTTCGCTTTCTTCGACGATATCGATGAATCTGGCCTCTACTCATACTTCAATTCTGAAGCCACGCCAACCCCTGCAATGCCCCTTCCGAATGAAGCTCAAGAGCAACAGTTGACCGAACGAAAAGCAGCCATTGCCCTTGCCAATAGCAAGCTTGAAAAAACAGCAAAAAAATTCAGGCCAACTCAGGTCGATCCCAAAGCCCCCCCAAGCCTCAAGGCCGACCAACTTCTCCATCTTTCCTTTGACGATGGCAAAGACAAGGGAGCCAACAAAGCGGTTCCCGGCAAGGTGAGACAGGCCATCAAACTGACCGGAGATGACGCTATTGGAACGAAAGTTGGCGATTTTCACCGCGAGCAACCTTTCACTGTCTCACTCTGGCTCCAAACGCCCAACCTCAAAGATCGCGCCGTCATTTTTTCGCGATCAAAAGCTTGGCATGATGCCGCCTCACGGGGCTATGAACTCCTACTGGTCGACAATCACTTGCAATGGTCGCTCATTCACTTTTGGCCTGGCAACGCCATTTCAATCAAAACCAAGAATCCAGTCAAATCTGGCGAATGGGTTCACGTCACGGTGACCAACGATGGATCCTCATCTGCAAGAGGGTTACAAATCTATATCAATGGGAAACCAGCAAATACCGAAATTAGATATGATCATCTAACCCGAGCGATTAAGGGCGGTGGGAATCCTCATATCCGCCTTGGCGAGCGTATGCGCGATCGCGGTTTCAAGGAAGGGTTGATCGACGAATTCCGCGTTTTCAAAAGCAAACTTTCGGACCAGGCAATCAGCGGTCTACTTTTCCCGATTGATCCAAGCCCTTTGAAATCAAACTTGGAAAGTGCACCTTCCTACAAAACTGCAATTAAGGAACTGCAAAACGCTCGCGCCGCTTATAATCGCCTCGAGGAATCGATTCCCGAAATTATGATCATGGAGGAATCTCGGAAGCCCAAACAAGCATACATTCTTAATCGAGGATCTTACGAGAACCGTGGTGAAAAAGTCGAAGCTGCCTTTCCCAAATTCCTCCCAAGCTTTGGCATGAAGCCCGCCAATCGACTCTCGCTTGCAAAGTGGCTCACTCATCCCGAACACCCGCTCACCTCGCGAGTCATCGTAAATCGCTTCTGGCAATCCCTCTTTGGACGCGGACTCGTTGGCACCTCCGAAGACTTCGGAATGCAAGGAGAACGGCCCGAACATCGTGAACTCTTAGACGAACTCTCCGCACGCTTTGTCGCTTCGGGATGGGACACGAAAAGGCTCATGAAGGATATCGTTATGTCCCGGCCTTACCAACAAGACTCATTCGCCAATTCACTAGAATTGGAAAAAGATCCTGAAAATCTCCTTTTGGCTCGCGGCCCTCGCCACCGGCTTCCCGCCGAACAAATTCGCGATCAAGCTCTTACGGCCTCCGGACTACTCGTTTCCAAAGTCGGCGGGCCTTCGGTTCACCCTTATGATCTTGCCGAATCCTTCAAGCCTTCCAAACCGACAATGGGTGAAGGGCTTTATCGCCGGTCACTTTACACTTACTGGAAACGCACCGGCCCCTCACCTGCCATGATGGCATTCGATGCTGTGAAGCGTGATGTCTGCTCTGCGAAACGCGAAACAACTTCAACCCCTCTTCAAGCCCTTGTCCTTCTAAACGGAATTCAATTTGTGGAAACCTCGCGCCATCTCGCCGAAAAAACCCTGCAAAAGCACCCGACTGAAATAAAAGCAGCAATCCAAGAAATGTATCTTCGCCTCGCCTCAAGGCAGCCGGACGAGAAAGAGATCGGAATCCTCTCGGCGATTTTTGAAGAACAGCTTGCTCACTTCAAAGCCCATCCCGAAGAAGCCAAGCGCTTCCTTTCACAAGGCCACACCAAGACCAAATCCCCGACTCCCGAACTCGCCGCCCTAACCACAGTGGCACAAGCGATTCTAAATCTTTACGAGGTGAACACAAAGCAATAGCCGACATGATACATCCTCCTCTTCTCAACCGACGTGAGGTCCTCCGGAACTCAGCCCTTGGATTTGGTTCTCTTGCTTTGGCCGATCTTTTACAGGCTGAAAATTCCTCTCTTGCCTCACCGAAGCTTCCAACAAAGGCCAAACGAGTCATCTTTCTTTTTCAGTCCGGCGGACCATCGCAACTGGATCTTTACGACCCGAAACCTCTCCTAAACAAAAAACACGGCGAGCAACTTCCAGATGGCGTCCGGGGCGGACAGCGCCTTTCGACAATGTCGGGGAACCAGTCATCAATTCCCCTCGCGGGATCGCCTTTTAAATTTGCACGTCATGGCCAGTCAGGCCAATGGTTTTCCGAAATCCTTCCGCACACCGCCAAGATTGCCGACGATCTTTGCGTCGTGAAAAATATCTACACCGAGGCCATCAATCACGGCCCCGGCGTCACCTATCTACAAACGGGATCGCAACTTGCCGGACGCCCCTCGATGGGAGCCTGGCTTCAATATGGGCTGGGCACTTCCAACAACAATCTTCCGTCTTTTGTCGTTCTTGTAACTAAGAACAAGGGTGGCCAACCTCTTTTGTCCCGCCTCTGGGGATCCGGTTTTTTGCCATCGGAGTATCAAGGCGTCCGCTTTCGGTCTGGCAAAGACCCCGTCCTCTATTTAACAAACCCGGATGGAATTTCGGAGAAATCCCGCCGGATGCTTCTTGATCGACTTGCCGAACTTCATTCGCACCAACATGGGCTCTCACCTGACGGGGCGATCCAAGATCGCATCAAGCAATATGAGATGGCCTTCAACATGCAATCGAGTGTTCCCGAAGTCGCAGATCTCAAGAAGGAACCCGAGTCGATTTACGACCTTTACGGAAAAGAAGCCAAGAATCCCGGTTCATTTGCCGCAAATTGCCTTATGGCCCGACGGCTCGCCGAGCGCGGGGTTAAATTCATCCAACTCTATCATCAAGGCTGGGATCAACATGGCGGACTAAAAGGCGGGATCAGTCGTCAGTGCAAGGAAACCGATCAAGCTTCGGCAGCTCTCATTAAGGATCTCAAACAACGCGGGATGCTCGATGACACCCTCGTTGTTTGGGGCGGAGAATTTGGGAGAACCAACTACTCTCAGGGCAAACTCAGCACGAGCGGATTTGGTCGTGACCACCACCCGCGCTGCTTCTCGCTGTGGATGGCAGGCGGCGGCATCAAGCCCGGAATCTCCTTTGGAAAAACTGACGATTACGGCTACAACATTGTCGATAAATCAGGAACACCCATCTCGCCGGATAAACATAAATACGATGAGAATGCGGTTCATGTCCATGACCTGCAAGCTACGATCCTGCATCTCCTGGGCATCGATCACACCGCTCTCACCTATAAATTCCAAGGGCGTCACTACCGACTTACTGATGTCCATGGTCAAGTGGTAAGGCCGATTCTGGCTTAGCATTTCTCTCTTCATTTGCGGTAATCACAACCGCGATTGGACAGTGATCCGAAGCAACCTTCTCCGCAATAACGGTGTCCTTAAATTGAAAAGCCGGGAGACCTTTGGCAAAAAAGAAATCAATCTCAACTTTCGGCTTCGAAGCCGACCAAGTTTTCTTCCGACCTTCACGGAGCATTTTCCATCCGTTTTCTTCTAGCTCCATGAGTGAATCGCTATTTGGTTTAGCATTAAAATCACCGGCAAGAATCACCGGATGCTTACGATTCTCAAGGCCTTCCTTAAGAACCTGAATTTGTTTCACACGGAGGGGTTCTTTAATCCAATCATTGTGAATACTTATGAAGGAAAATTTTCCAGGCCACTTCGGTGAGTTCACCACCACCTCGAGGGCAATCCGCGGCTCAGCACCTTTGGGGAGCTTGTGAACAATCGTCTCCTTAATGGGCAATCTCGAAAGTACTCCCATGCCATATTCCCCACCTTGGTAATCCATAAATTTACCAAACCGATGCTCCATTTTAAGTAATTTGGCCAACTCTGCGGCTTGATCGACTCCGCCACTGCGCTTACATCCTTTATCAACTTCCTGAAGCGCCACGAGATCCGGCTTCTCCACTGCAATTACTTTTGCAATTCGCTCCAAGTCCAACTTTCCATCCATTCCTTCGCCATGATGGATATTGTAGGCAACCAATCGGAGTTCCTCAGCGAGCAAGCTTGGTAAAATAAGAGTCAAAATAAAGAAAATCCTCATTTTTGCTTTTACGCTCCTTCAAACCAGTCTCTCCCACCCAAATTTAAAAGAGTCGTTTTCGCTGAACCCAACCCAAAAACAACAAATTCCTCAAAATCCTTATTGATAACTTTTGTAAAGCCTCCAAAAGTCGCTCATTACCTAACCGCTACACCTTAATTCTAATGTTTAATCTTACGGTTCCCGCCCTAAAGCATATTCCTGAACTTGATCCTGGTTTTATGCCCGCCTCGCTTTGGAACCAGGCTTTTAGGGACAAATGTTCCGTAGAGAATAGTCGCGAGATCAGAATTGCGATACATCGCCCTGACGGAACAGGAACGGTCCACACCGAGCGGATCTTAACGAACGAGGACGAAGAATCCGCCACCCTTAACTTCCGACTCATTGAACGTGTTGTAAAATTTCTCCTCTGGAGCTGCGGCGGGACACAGATTGTTCTCGAAGACGCCCCTTCTCTAGCTCAAGCTCTCTCGGATCAGTATTGCAAAGGGGGCAAACGTGACTTTGACGTTGATTACTCAAATCGTTTTTTTGGCGACACTTTGACTTTTTCATCAGTATCAACTGAATCATTCCCTATCCCTCGGGTCACTGAGAAATCTGAGAGCCAAATCGGACTAAAAGGAAATCGAATTGGCTTCGATCTCGGTGGATCTGATCGCAAATGTGCGGCGGTTATCGATGGCGAAGTTGTCTTTTCTGAAGAGGTCACCTGGGATCCTTACTTTGAAAGCGACCCCGCATACCATCGAGAGGGGATCATAGATAGTATCCGGCTCGCTGCTGCGCATCTTCCAACAGTCGACGCTATTGGCGGATCAGCTGCCGGAGTCTATGTCGATAGCAAGGTTCGCGCTGCCTCACTTTTCCGGGGCGTGCCCGATGAGCTTTTCAGTGAACATGTTGAGAACATTTTCTTTGATATCGCCGAAGAATGGAATGTTCCGATCCGAGTCGTGAATGACGGAGACGTTACGGCCCTCGCTGGCGCAATGTCGCTGAATGACGGATGTGTCCTAGGCCTTGCAATGGGAACGAGTGCAGCCGCCGGATACGCTGATAACAATTCCCGAATTACCCCTTGGATTTCCGAACTCGCCTTCGTGCCCATCGATTTTAGCGAAAACGCCGCCCGAGACGAATGGTCCGGTGATCTCGGTTGCGCCGTTAATTATTTCAGCCAGCAAGCCGTTTCCAGACTCATCGAACCAGCCGGACTTAAAATCGATCCAGCTCTTGGAAAACCTGAAAAGTTGATCCTAGTTCAAGAAGCGATGGAGGCTGGCGACGATAAAGCAGCTGCAATTTACCGAACGATTGGGACTTATTTAGGCTACGCGATTCCTCAATTCGCGAGATTTTACGACATCAAGCATATGCTCTTGTTGGGGCGCGTCTTGACCGGAAAAGGTGGTGAACTCATTATTTCAAAAGCTAAGGAAGTGCTCCGTGACGAGTTCCCCGAACTAGGAAAAAAGATTTCCCTGAGCACACCTGATGAAAAGATGAAGCGTCATGGACAAGCCATCGCTGCTGCCAGCCTCCCCGAAATTTAAGCAGACCCGCAAGAACAGCTTCGGGGCCGCGATTCTTCACGGATAGCATGACAAAAGGGTCATTTACTAAAGTGGGCTGACTTTTCGGCGACTTGCGGTAATTTCCCTAAAAACCAGCAATTAAGGCAAAGTTCATCCTTGCCAAAGCGTTGACCGACTCCTAGCTTCCGCCTCGGAAACCCAAATCCAGAATTTATGTCCAAGCACAACTCCCTTAAACGCAAAGGCGGCGCAACCGGTAAACGCTCAGTCATGAAGCGCTTTGAGCGCGTCAAGCTTATGAAAGAGCGTGGCGACTGGAAAGAAGGACAAAGCGCTATCGGTCTCCCAAAGACTAAGGCCGAAGGATAAATCCCACCCACCGCGGGTGAACCAATCTAAATCCTGGCGGGGCCATTTCTTGGTTCCGCCCTTTTTCTTGCCATGAACCAACCCCAAGGAATCCGACTAAATAAATACCTCGCTTCAGCGGGTATAGGCTCACGCAGGGCATGCGACGCCATGGTCCAACAAGGCGAAGTAGTCATCAATGGCGAAACCTGCTTGTCCCCAGGCTACCGAGTTCAACCCGAAGATTTCATTAAAGTCAACGGGCGCAGGATTGAGCCTTTGGAGATCCAATCAATCGTTTTACACAAACCAGCCGGGCTAGTTTGCACTCGAAGCGACGAAAATAATCGAGCAACGATTTACGAATTGCTTCCTCCACGTCTCCATCATCTCCCCCACGTCGGTCGCCTTGATCTTGATTCTGAAGGCCTGTTGATTCTAAGCAATGATGGCGAACTCACCCAAGCCCTCACTCACCCAAGTCATAAAATTGAGAAACTTTATCAAGTAACAACCGAAAACGCCTTCGAAAACTCCATCCTCAATCAGCTTGAAAAAGGTGTTTTCACAGAGGTCGGCAAAGCGCGCGCCGTATCAGTAAAGCGAATCTCATCGCGTCGACTCGAAATGGTTCTCAATACCGGACTGAAACGTCAAATTCGCTACATGATTCAAGCTGTCGGACATCGAGTGAAACGTCTCGTTAGGCTCAAGATCGGCGAACTAACGCTCGACACCTTGAAGCCCGGAAAATGGCGCGTTTTGGGAAAGTCCGAGCAAGATGCACTCATGGCTCTTTCCGACAAGAAGCGAGGATCTAGAAAATAGCACGAGCGGACGAAATTTCCCTAACAATCAGCTTAATCAGTCATTGTCGATTGGGCCACGAATTTGTTACTTCAAGATCGTAATGAGCAAGAACATCGAAAGCCACCTCAGCGAAGACCGCGTCTTCAAACCATCCAAGGAGTTTTCAAAAAAAGCCCGTATCAAGAGCATGGCGCAATACAAGCGCATGTATCGGGAGTCTATAGACAAACCCGGCGTCTTCTGGGCGCGCGAAGCAAAAGAGCTCGTCTGGCAGAAAAAATGGACTAAGGCTCTCGACTGGAAAGCTCCTTACGCAAAATGGTTTGTGGGAGGCAAACTCAATGTCTGTGAAAGCTGCGTTGATCAACATCTCACGAACGGCCGTGCCAATAAAGCCGCTATTATCTGGGAGGGTGAACCAGGCGAAAATCGCACCCTTACCTATCGTCAGCTTCACCGTGAGATTTGCAATTTTTCTAATGTGCTTCTCGCAAAAGGAATCAAGCCAAAAGACCGTGTCATGATCTATATGCCGATGACTCCGGAAGCTGTCATTGCGATGCTCGCCTGCGCGCGAATAGGAGCTGTTCACTCCGTCATTTTTGGAGGATTTTCAGCAGACTCGATTGTAGATCGCCTTGAAGACTGTAAAGCCAAAGCCATCATTACGAGCGACGGAGGTTACCGGCGAGGCGGAGTTGTCCACCTTAAGAAGAATGTCGATGACGCACTTAAAAAGTATAAAGAAGTTGAAACGGTCATCGTTCACCAAAGAATTGGCAAAGAAGAGGCGCCAGTAAAGATGAGACGGGACCGCGATTTTTGGTGGCATGAGGAAGCCGCCAAGGTGACCTCAACCCACGAAGCAAAGGCTTTCGACAGCGAGCACCCACTGTTCATTCTTTACACCTCCGGCTCAACGGGAAAACCAAAAGGAATACTCCACACAACAGGAGGCTACCTCACCGGAACCTACACCACCTGCAAATACATTTTTGATATGCAGGAAGACGATGTCTACTGGTGCACTGCTGATGTCGGATGGATCACGGGGCATTCTTATATTACTTATGGCCCACTCGCCAATGGTGTGACTCAAGTCATGTATGAAGGGGCGCCAAATCACCCCGATTTTGGACGTTTCTGGGACATCGTTGAAAAATACAGCGTCAGCATTTTCTATACCGCTCCGACGGCAATCCGTGCCTTCATCAAGGCTGGAAATCATTTCCCAGAATCCCGTGACCTTTCCTCGCTCCGACTGCTTGGAACCGTAGGAGAGCCAATCAATCCAGAAGCTTGGATGTGGTATCACGAAACAATTGGCGGCAGCAAATGTCCCATTGTAGACACTTGGTGGCAGACCGAAACTGGTGCAATTATGATCTCCCCCCTTCCTGGTTGCACTCCAACAAAGCCCGGTACGGCAACCCTTCCATTTTTCGGTGTTGACGCCTCTATTTTAGACGAAACTGGACAAGAATGCGGGTCCAATGAAGGAGGAAAATTAGTGATTCGTAAGCCGTGGCCATCCATGCTTCGAACCATTTATGGTGATAAAAAACGCTACAGAGACACCTACTGGAATGATTACTTGGGTATGTATACCGCTGGTGATGGGGCCCGAACCGACAAAGAGGGCAACTTCTGGATAGTAGGACGCCTAGACGATGTGCTCAACGTATCTGGACATCGCCTTGGAACAGCCGAAGTCGAAAGCGCCCTTGTTGCTCATAAAATAGTTGCTGAAGCAGCTGTCGTTGGGCGACCTCACGAGATTAAGGGACAGGGAGTTGTGGCATTTGTAACAGTCAAAGGTGATTCGAAAACCTCTGACTCTCTTGCGAAGGAACTTAGAAACCATGTTGGAAAAGTCATCGGGGCTATCGCTAAGCCCGATGAAATTTATTTCGCCCCCGCACTTCCCAAAACACGCTCAGGAAAAATTATGAGAAGACTCCTAAAGGAATTAGTTGCGACCGGCGAAGTCTCGGGGAATATTACAACCCTTGAAGATCATCAGGTTATAAAAGATCTTCAAGCTCAGCTTAAAAAGTAGTAATCAACTCTCCGAATGACCTTAGGCCGTTATCTCATCGCATCGTTTCTTCAGCACTTTGGAGTGAGGCGAAAAAGCAAACGAATGACTGATGCTGCTTTTGAAACACACTTAATGCAAGATGGTGAAGAAATCCTAGGCGCATACTGTTGGGAAAAGATTGAACATATCGAGGAGCTCTCAGTCCAGTATTGGAGCCTCCGAAGACTTAAGCTTGCAGCGAAAAGCATTCTGTCTCAGATCAAAGATGCCGAAAAGATTTTGGCATTAGCTCAAAAGCAGCGGGCTTCAGAAGTTGACCGCTCAACAGAATTAGGCGAGGCCCTATTCGGTGAGCGTACAACAGTTTTTGAGTCGATTGAAGAACTCAATAACAATCGAGATCTTATCATCGCTGAGGCCGGTGGAACCAAGAAGAGACATTCGGCTCTAAAGATGAAGGTCAAAGTCCTTCAAGAGGAAGACGATGCTCATAGAAGTCCAGAGATTCAAAAAGCTCGGAATGAACTTGCGGCTCTTCGGAATTTTTTTGCGGCCGATAAAAGTAGGTTGGACCTCATCGATACGCAATTAGATCAGCAAAAAGATCAACTAAATAGAATCCAAAAGAAAATAGACCTAGCATCTGATTCCATGAACGGAGCATCCGAGGTTTTCTCTCTTATTAGCCAAGCAAACCGCGATATAACGAAGCACCGAGCAGATTTGGGTCTTATTCAAGAAGAACAAGCAATTCTATTCCATGAGGTTGGAAGATTTCTAAACATAAACTTCATGCGTATCGACTGCAGCGAAGCTTGCCAAGATCACAAAGGGATTCAGGAGCAAACGCGACTGCTACGACAATCCATTGACCTCAATCAAAAACTCGTGGACAGGCTTGGAGGATAAGCGAGATCTCTTCTAAATTTAGAGATCCTATGATGTTACTCGCATTGGCATGAGAACATAGAGAAATGCATCCTCAGTGCGCAGCACCCCCGGGCTCATCTCATCGATCAGGTCGAGATGAACCTCATCCTCCTCGAGGCTCTTTAATGGGGCCATAAGGAATTCTGGATTGAAGGCGATTGAAAATTCTTTGCCTTCATACTTAACGTCAAGGCTCTCATTGGCCTCACCGATATCCGGACTATTTGCCATCACATCGACTTGATTTGGACCAAAAGTCAGTTTTACTGAATTTGATTTTTCGGATGACAAGAGGGAAACTCGCCGGGTGGTCTCAAGAAGTTGCTCCCTACTTAAGGTTAACCGCTCTTTTGAGTCGCCAGGGATCACTTGACGGTAATTTGGGTAATTACCCTCAATGAGCTTACTTACAATGATGCTTGAACCAATCTCAAAACAGACTTGATTATCCGATAGCTTAAGAATCATATCACCTTCAGTGCCTAGCAGCCTTTGAAGCTCCTGAACAGCCTTGCTGGGGATGATGAAATCAGTTTCATGGCTTGACGGAAATTCAAGCTCATGGTCAACCATTGCAAGTCGTCGACCATCAGTGGCAACAAGAGTCAACTTACCCTCTTTAAAAGAAGAAAAGATCCCGTTTAAGACATAACGAGTTTCATCTGTTGAAATCGCGTAAGAAGTTTTCTTAAGTGCATTTCTAAAAATAGCTTGTGGGATTTTGTATTCCTTGGCCTCGCTGAATCCAGCAAGTGGTGGGAACTCGCCATCGGGAAGCCCAATAATCTTGAAGAAACTAGGACCACTCTTGATAGAAGCTACGTTTTTACCATCGACCGAAACTTCAATCTCAGCAGATGGCAGCTCCCTGATGATGTTCACAAGTCGCTTTACGGGAAGAGTAGTAGCGCCAGACTTAGAAACTTCGGCTTGGGCGGTACCGCTCACACCCACATCTAAATCCGTGGTAGTTAACCGAAGGCCTTCTTCCGAAGCTTCAATCAAAACATTAGAGAGAATAGGAAGAGTCGTTCGACTGCTAACCACATGTTGCACCTGCTGCAACCCATCTAAAAAGGCTTCCTTTGCGATTCTGAACTTCATAATGCAAACGCGCCCGTCAGGGCCACATACGTGGAAAATGCCCCTCGTTGCAATTCTTGGCAAGTATTTACTTAGGAATTAGAAACTAATTTTGTCGCTCTAACGATGCGTTCAGCTTTTCAACAGCTCCCCTGACCTCAGGATCGGTCTCAATATCAGATTTCACCTTCTTACAGGCATGGATTACGGTCCCGTGATCCCGCTTCCCGAAGCCATCTCCGATATCCACTAAAGAAAGCTTCGTTAGCTTGCGCGCTAAATACATCGCGATTTGGCGAGGAAAGGCAATACTAGCAGGACGACGACGGCTACTCATATCTGAGAGATTTAGATTATAATAGTCGGCAACCGCCTTTTGGATCTGCTCAATCGTAACAAGATGGGTGTTCTCGTCGCGCACTAGATCCCCCAAAAGCTCATCGACCTTCTCAATCGACATATTTTCAGGCGATAAAAAGCTGTAGCTGGCAACTCTTGTGAGAGCTCCTTCGAGCCGCCTCACATTGCTTTTGATTTGATTTGCGATGTGAACAACAATGTTATTCTCAAGTTCGACTTTCCACTGTTCCATTTTGCGACGCAAAATGGCGACTCGCGTCTCGAAGCCCGGAGGCTGAAGCTCCACTGTAAGGCCGCTTTCAAAGCGACTAATGAGGCGAGGTTCGAGCGTCTGGATTTCCGGCGCCGGGCAATCACAGGTTAAAATGACCTGGGTTTGAGAATTAAGAAGCGCGTTAAAGGTATGAAAAAATTCGTCCTGCGTGCGCTCTTTCCCCGCGATGAATTGAATATCATCAATCAGCATTGCATCGACGTGACGATAAGCCTTTCGAAATGTGTCTAAATTCCCTTTTCGCACAGCCTCAATGAACTCATTTGCAAAATGTTCGGCAGTCAAAAAGACGATCTTTGCTTTAGGATCATTTGCCAGAAGTTGCTGGGCCACCGCAGACATCAAGTGAGTCTTACCCAATCCAGCTCGACCGTGAATAAAGAGTGGATTAAAACTACGCCCCTCCTGATGAGCTACCGCAGAACATGCGGCATGAGCAAACTGACTGTTGTCTCCAACAACAAAGCTCTCAAAGTCAAAATCCGGATTGATGCCGAGACGTTTTAGCTTCCGTTGAAAGGCCTGAGTCTTCTCTTCCAAATTTGGAGTTACAACCTTTACCGGATTGTTTACTCGAGCACCACGCACTGCAATCTTTTGATTTTCTTGCTGCAATGGGATCTTTCCTACAACCGCTTCTGGCAGATCCGCCCCAACGTCCCCTTTCACCACAATCTGTGGACTGCAGTGGATCCCGGCTCCTTCCGCAAAGGCAGCCCGCAATTCGTCCATGTAGTTTGTTTCGATCCAAATCTGGTGCATATCTGACTGAACGGCAACCAGCCCGTCCTGTTGCTCCGGGTCGACTAATTCGGCGTTCTTAAACCAGCGGGAAAATGCATCGCCGCTAATATATTCGCTCAATTTCTCTCTGACCAAACCCCACGTTTGGGAATTATTTTGATCGCCGTGATTTTCACTGTCATTTTCTTGGCCTCCTTCCGTTTCCTTAGTCATGGGGGTGTGCTTTCAAACAAATTCTCTTTTATTAGACCGGCGTTAAGCTGCTCTTAGCTCAGGATCTACCGATCAAATAAAAAATGTCCCGAAGACTCCCTTTAGAAAATCAAAAACCCTTGATATTTTTTTTGAAAAACGAGATCCATTGTTCCACAAGCGATCCACGGTTTTTTGAAAAAAAATACTCTATCCTGATTTCTTAAGGCACCTTAATCAGTGTTTCATTTTTGTCCCAATGAGCCCTCCGCCTAGCGGGGTAAATGCATCCTGATTGGATCACCTGAAAAATACAGAATTGATCCGTGATCTAGGCGCCCTCTTTCTTCGCGATAAAGCCACCGAACCAACCACAACAGTAAGTGATCGCTGCATTTAATGGGAAAAACCACTCAGATGCCAGCTTGGGCCGCATCTCCATCAAACTCTCTGCGATGCCCCGCATCCCAATACTTTCAAGAACGATCATCAATTCTGGGCGAAACCATGCCACTAACAAAACCGACATAACTGTTCCAACGATTAGACCCCGAGTTGAAGCCTTCCAAGGCAGCAGAGCCGCCATCAAAACTCCCAACAACGGCCCGTATGTGTAGGCAACCATTCCGAAGGCCAGCCCAATGAGATCACTGTCCTCATTATTTGAGTAGATCCACCAAAGAACGAGTCCGGCCAAAGTTAAAACAACTCCCCAAATACAAACGGCGACCCGAGACTTTTTGACCATTTCTGCCCCATCACCCTCACTCTCCATTCGATTGCGACCATAGATTATCGATAAACTAGTTTGACTGAGCGCTGCCAGGATCGAATCCAGACTTGAGATTGCTGCCGCAAAGGCACCAGCAAGAATCAATCCACTAATCCCCATCGGGACTTCGTTTACGATCCAAGTTGGAAATACAAAATTTGAATTCTCTCCAAACTTCGCCGCAAGGTCGGCATCAGGGACAAATTTTTGATACCAGGCAAACAGACCAGCTCCTACCGCAAGCATTAAGACGGTAATTACAATTGAAACGCTACTCCAGCGCATCGCCTTGCGAGCATCCTCTATATTCCCGCAACAAAACATCCTTTGCGTATTAAGCTGGTCCACTCCAAACGCCGTGAAATTCTGAAACGGCATCGCCAGCAATCCAACCCACAGAGTGTAGCGCAGACCTGGCTCCTGAAAAACAGAGGTCAAATTGAAGACTTTCATCTTATCTACTTCTCTACCATCAACCACCACTTGATTTAACTGAACAACCTCACTCCACCCAATATGATAGATTAGCAACCCCAGCGCCAGAACTCCTCCGCAAATAAAAAGCACAAATTGCATCACATCGGTCCAGATCACTGTTCTCATCCCACCCATAAAAGTCCAAAGAATCGCAATCACTCCAATCACGACAATACAAAGCCGGGCGTCGAGACCTGTGACCACCTCAAGAATGATAGCCGTCACCAGAACTCGCACGCTCTGACCCAAAATTGATCCTAACGAAAAAAGACCAGTTACCAACCACCGCGCCATCTCACCTAGGCGGTCACCAATAAAGTCATAAGGACTGTAAATCTCTTTTTCGTAGTAAAGAGGAACAAGCCATTGAGCCACGAAAAATCGAGCAATGATCGATCCTAACCCCCATTGCAAATAGGTCCAGTCGCCCTCCAACGCATAAACCATTCCGGGGACACCAATAAACGTCAGCGCGCTGATCTCAGTCGCAATCATCGAGCCACTCACCGACCACCACGGCAAGGTCTTCCCGCCCAGGAAAAAGTCTTTGATATTGGCTTGGTTCCCCGACATGCGATGCCCAATCCAAGTAGTCAAAACCATATAGCCAACTACCACGGCCCAATCCAATCCCGTAAATTCCATCATGGGAACCTACAAACCTCAACCATTCTGTCGATGACCACTTATCCACAAAATGTCTCTACCACATGAATAGCCTTGTGAGGTTAAAGACCTCTGCATAATCTCTTGAAACCACGAGTATATTTGAGCAGGGAAAAAGAGAAATCTCATATTATTGGCATCATCCCGGCCCGCTGGGCCTCCTCCCGCTTCCCCGGAAAGCCCCTTCATCCGCTTTTAGGAAAACCACTCCTCCAGCACGTTTTCGAGAGAGCAACTCTGTGCACTGAACTGGATGAGCTAGTTATCGCAACCGATGACGATCGTATCGCCGCTCTTTGCGAAAGAATTGGAGCAAAGGTCATCCAAACCCGATCTGATCACCCCAGCGGAACAGACCGCATTGCGGAGGCCGCCGAAAAATGCGAAGCTGCCACCCATGTTATCAATATTCAAGGCGACGAACCTTTATTGGAGCCAGAGCTAGTCGACACCCTTGCAAGAGAGTTACGCAATAACTGCGATATCCCCATGATTACCGCAGGCAGTTCCCTAGATAATCCCGAGCTCATTGCAGATCCAAACATCGTAAAGCTGGTCATCGATCGAAACCAAAACGCGCTCTACTTTTCACGTTCTCCCATTCCCTTTCGCCGAAGTGACACCCCCTCTCTTCCAACCTACCGCCATTTGGGGATTTACGGCTACCAAGTCGACTTCCTTAAGCACTTCATCACTCTTCCCCCCTCGTCCCTCGAAATAGCCGAAGGACTAGAACAGCTGCGGGCCCTTGAAAATGGCGCATCGATCCGCGTCCATCTCACCGAACACGAAGCCATCGGCCTCGACTCTCCTGATCAAATCCCGCTCATCGAATCCCTGCTTGCCTTATCTCAATGAAATATATCTTCGTCACCGGAGGAGTCGTCTCCTCACTTGGAAAAGGACTTGCTGCGGCCTCCATAGGCACCCTACTCGAACACCGGGGGCTGAAGGTCACCCTTCAGAAATTTGATCCCTACCTCAACGTCGACCCCGGCACAATGTCACCCTATCAGCATGGTGAGGTTTACGTACTTGATGACGGAGCGGAAACTGATCTTGATTTGGGGCACTACGAGAGATTCACCCACGGCAACCTTTCCCAAGTCAACAGTCTCAGTTCCGGACAAATTTTTGAAAACGTCATTAAAAATGAGCGAGCCGGAAAATACCTAGGTGCCACTGTTCAATTCATCCCCCATGTCACGGACGAGATTAAAGGACGACTCAAGATAGCTACTGAGAAAAATAGTGATTCTGATGTTATCATCACCGAGATTGGCGGAACGGTTGGCGATATCGAGGGCCACCTTTTCCTCGAAGCACTACGCCAGTTCGCCCTCGAAGTTGGTTCTGAAAACGTCTGCTTCATTCACGTCACCCTTCTTCCAATGGTGAAAGCTGCTGGAGAAATCAAAACCAAACCAACCCAGCAATCAGTCGCGAAGCTTCGCGAAATCGGGATTCAACCAGACATCATTATCTGCCGAACCGAGCACCATCTTGACGATGACAACAGGCGGAAGATTGCGATGTTTTGCAATGTCGGAAAGAAAAATGTCGTCGCCTTTCGCGATGTCGAGAACACCATTTACGAATGCCCACTAGACCTTCGTAAAGACAAAATTGATCGCCTTGTAGTCGACTCTCTCGGGCTTCAATCAAAAACGCCTAATCTTTCAGAGTGGCAGAGCTTTGTAGACCGCTTGGTCAGCCCATCCAAGTCGACTTCGATCGCTGTTGTTGGTAAATACATCGAACTCAACGACGCTTATAAATCAATTTACGAATCGCTCACCATCGCCGGTGCCGAGCACGACACCAGGGTTAACATCATTAAGATCGATGCTGAAGATCTCGAAAAGGAGAGCGCGCAAACCATTATTGGCAATGTCAGTGGTATCCTCGTTCCGGGCGGATTCGGAGAACGAGGCACCGAGGGTAAAATTTTGGCAGCCCAATATGCCCGCGAAAACAAAATCCCCTACCTCGGAATATGTCTCGGAATGCAGATTGCCACGATCGAGTTTGCTCGGAATGTTTGTGGTTTGGCTGGAGCTAATTCGACCGAATTCAATAAAGAAACCGAGCACCCCGTGATTAGCCTTCAGGAAGAACAACAAGGTATCGTCGACATGGGAGCGTCTATGCGCCTAGGATCGTGTGCTTCGACCATCTATCCAGGTACAAAATCTTACGATTTTTATGGTCAAACCGATACGATCCACGAACGCCATCGCCATCGCTGGGAATTCAACCCAACCTATCGTGAACAGCTCGAGAAATGTGGCCTCACTATCGCTTCGGTTTCGCAAAACGAAGGCCTTGTCGAAATTATTGAGATTGCGGACCATCCTTTTTTCATCGGTGCTCAGTTTCATCCCGAATTTAAATCTAAACCAAATCAACCTCACCCGCTTTTCTCGGGACTCATCGCAGCCTCCCTTGAGAATTCATGAAGGCATCTCGGTTGATTGTTGGCCTTTCCGGCCCTGAACTCACATCAGAGGAAAAATCTCTTTTCCGTGAGATCCAACCGGCTGGCTACATTCTCTTTTCGCGTAATCTGGTCTCAGCCGAACAGATTCGAGGACTCACTGATTCGCTCAATTCGATCTCACAACACCGCCCTTTCATCTCGATCGACCAGGAAGGTGGACGTGTCTGGCGCACCAGAGAGTTTAGCTGTGCACCACCGGACGCTGCAACATTTTCTAAAAAAGCAACGCCCCGTCAAATTGCACAATTTGGGGCCCTTACCGGCCAGCTCCTCCAAATTCTCGGCATCAATCTAAATTTCGCTCCCGTCCTTGATCTTGATCATTTTCCAGAACAAAACAATGGGCTTCGGGGAAGATGTTGGGGAAATCACTCCCAGACTGTCATTAACAACGCGGGTATTTTTAATCGCTGGATGCGAAAGCAAACCATTCTCTCCTGCGGTAAACACTTTCCTTCGAACGGGCTCGCTCTGAGCGACCCACATCATGACCTCCCCGTAGCTGATGCGAGCAAAGAAGATTTATTAAAAGCTGATCTTCTCCCATATACCGCGCTCATGCCGGAGCTAGACGCGATCATGGCATGCCACCTCCACTTTCCAAAAATAGATCCAGAAATGCCGGCTTCACTGAGTCGAACCATTCTTACAGGCCTGCTTCGATATCAACTTGGTTATAATGGACTCATCCTCACCGACGACCTCGACATGGGTGCCATCGTGAATCATTACGGACGGGGCAACGATATCAAATTGGCCCTCGAAGCCGGAGCTGATATTGCCCTAATTTGCCACAACATGGCCAATCTCCCAGAGGTTCTAAATAGTCTTCAGATTGATGAGGACCCGGATTCTCTTCTTCGTATCGAAAATCAACGCTTCAACCTATGTCGCCCACCAGATTTCACGGAATCAAAGTGGAAGGATCTCAACGAAGAAATGACCCAATTGACTAGCGAAGTTATCGGAAAAGAACGCTTTGAGCTAGATCGGCCCAGCCAAAGCCCGGTCGAGGATTACTAGCTTATCTGCCATTCAATAAAATTTAGGTAGCTACTATGATCGTCATTTTGAACTCAAAAAAACGCATGATCTCACTCACGCTTAAAAATTTCTAACTCGTCTTTTTTACTAAGAAATCCTTGTAGAGAACTATCTTATAGGGTATTGCGAATTTTGGTTATGAAAATATTAATGAAAGCAATTCCTCTCCTAGGATGCTCAACCTTTGCCATCCAATGTGAGGAAGGCGCTCTAAAGTCAGAGACCATCTTGACGGATGGCTGGCAAATTAAAACATCTGACGGCCAAAAGATTCCCGCGGGCTGGGAACCTTTTAATTTTGATAGTTTTGATGAACAGGATCCCTACCTCCTTCGTCGCAGTTCTTCATCCAAATGGAATAAAAAGCGCAGTTGGAAAGTCATGACAGCAGGATTTAAAATTCCTGTAGGTTGGGAACCGTTTGGCTACGACGGAAACGACGAATCAGATCCGGTCCTTCTTCGCCAGAGCTCTTCAACCCAGTGGGATCTTGAACAAAAATGGGAAATCAAGACGGCGGGGCTAAAGATTCCAGTCGGCTGGGAGCCCTTCACTTATGATTGTAAGGATCAATCAGATCCGTTTCTTCTCCGCCGATGCACTTCAGGAAAATGGGACAGGAAACAAAATTGGGAAGTAACGACTTCGAACGGGCTAGAGATTCCTGAAGGTTGGGAACCCTTTGGGTATGATTGGGAGGATCAATCCGATCCATTTCTTCTCCGCCGGTGCACAACAGGAAATTGGGATTCGAAGCAGAAATGGGAAGTTAAAACATCTAATGGACAGAAAATTCCTGCAGGCTGGGAACCCTTTGCTTATGACAGCAAGGATCAATCCGATCCATTTCTTCTCCGCCGCCTCATCAACTAAATCGTTGACGGACCCCGTCAGATCCCTGAGTTCGCATAAAAAAGTGACATAGATTTGACTCAACAATCAAAAAACAGTAAACGTCTCCATGCTCCGCAATTTGAGATCTTTTCTTGTTTTTCTCTCAGCTTCATCAGCACTTCTTCCAGTAAGTGGAGCCATCATCAACCTAGTTCCAGGCGTTTCTAGGACTGACGACCCTGTGACCAATGTTCCAGATTGGACTCTTGATGCTGGCTACGTTGTTGACGGGACCAACGACGTGATTTTTGAAGCAGGAGGCGACGGAACCGGCGTAGCACTTGTCGTAATCGGCTCCGACCTTACGGTTTACCAGGATCGGGGAGATTATTTGGTATCCTCACCCGCTAATGACTCCATGTTCTCCGTTGATATTTCAGAATTCGCAGGTTCGGTCATTTCGATTCGACTTGATGCGGACCTTTCCACTTCAACCGACATTTTAACGGTTACCGCAACAGACGGATTATCAACAGTCACGAATGCATTCAATCTACCCGGCGACGTTGCAAATATTGCTGGTGGAAACGACACTGGCTTTGGGAGTGACGGCAGCTGATCTTGCGGGGATTGACGAAGATGCGAACCTCCTTCAGTTTAACGCCTCTTCATTCAAAGGAACAGGCTCAGATATTTTGGGACCAGACTCACTTGCTGGAAACCTTTATGTAAATGAAGACGCTCCAGCTTCTATCCCTGCAGCCAGCAGCTGGGGATTGACGCCAGTTCCTGAGCCTAGCTCGATGATTTTAATCGGGATCGCTGGGATCTTTGCAGGCCTCCGCCGCAAACGCTAGGGTGTTCGACTTTCGTCGCAGAAGTCGCAACCATCCCCCTCCGGAAAAGCACAATTAAACCGGGTAGCAATCGGAGGCAACAGTATGAAAACCCGTTTGGGCCCTAATCTAATCTCGCCCATTTTTCCAGGCTCTCCCCTCCCCTAATAGGAAGTTTTGAGTAGAACTAAAAATGTCTTGATGCCCTCAAAGATTGGATGATGCAATTAACGCCGACCTGCAGTATTGAGCCGTGTGACACGATAGCTCCCCTTTTGCGATAGCAACTTCACATCATCCCCCGCAAAGATTGGAATCTTTGGATCAAAGGCTTGAACCACCGATACCACCTCGCCGTTTTCCAGCCTGATAGTGTATTCACGACCGCTAGCGCGCGTTCTTGCTTCTTCTATTTTCGCACCCACGACTGAACCCACAGCACCTCCCAACACTGCTGCAATCTCTCCGCCAGCACCACTGCCCGTGTTGCGACCTGCTATAGCACCCACAGCGCCGCCTACAATACCACCTGCACCACTTTTTGTTCCTTCGATGACAACTTCGGCTACCTCTAATACTTTGCCAATTTTCACCTGTTGTAAAACACGGGCTTCACGACGCGAATAACTAGTGCCTGTTTGCGTCGCCGGAACACAACTTGACAGCTGGAATATCAAGGCTGCGCAGAGCAGTCGGATTAAGAGTGTGAAGGACATACTTGAAAACTACTAAGATGACTCTCGCAAGTCAATCTCATGCAACTCGACTAGTTGAGTTGCCTTAAAATGCCAGACGCGCTCGTAAGTATTTTCATTTAAAACGACAATCAGGGCCGTTACAGCAAGCATACCTACTGGCAACCTTTTATGGAATCGCCCTCTCGTTGCGCTGAAAGAAACTTTCTAGCAAAGGTCTCTCTGCTCGTCTAATCTACTTTATGGTTCACCCCAAAATCCTCCTTTGTTTTTTAAGTATAGGACTAGCTTCACTTTCCTTTGGCTCCAAAGTTTCTTCATCAACGCCCGTGGTAGTTTCTATTGATGTTCCCAGCCCAGCTTGGACGATCAGAATCAGCAGGATCTACAAAAAAGCGAACCAGCTTCTCGTCGTGTGCGAAGCTCAGAAAAAAGAGGGTTTAGCTGCAGCTGTAATATCAAAGGCTGAAACATCAGTAAATATTCCAACAAAGCTCCAAAAACTTCCTCGTGAAGTCTATGTCACGGGCCAGACTTGGAATTATAGTAAAGGGTATAAAGCTGTCACCGATGAGGAGTTAGCAAAATTACTTATTACCGCTTCTGAAGTTTATTCGTCTCCCAAACAGCTTAATGAAAAATCTTTTATTGGGCTAACACTAAAGGAAGCTCAAGAACTTGCGCAAAGTAACAAACTACCATCTCGAGTGATCGAAATCGACGGAAACCCGCAAGGCGTAACGGCGGATTATCGCCCAGAGCGCCTCAATTTTTCTATCAAAAATGGAAAGATTATTCGAGTAAACAAAGGTTAGCCGACCACCCCTATCGTGATTCAAATTTGAGTGACACAAAGCTCATTCGTTTTTCGCTTTAAACCAAAGAGGGTTTATCCAATCGTGTTCCGAATTATAATCATGTAAATATTGAGCTTATGAAACTTGCAATTGAAGCAGATGTTACCCTTACGGGGGTATTTATGGAAAAAGACCAAATCACCCTCAATTATGAAGGTGAGATCGGTAAATATGGACACGTCTACTTTAACCACAAATTAACCCCCTCAGATTCACAAGAAACAAAGGGTAGCTTTACAGGATTCGCTAGGACTGTTCTTAATGACGGCGGCTCAATACAGGGGACACTTTCTGGAGTATGGAAACGAAGCGGCCCAAATTTTCGGATTCATAGCCTAGATGACGCGATCGGTATTGAAGATCAAAATTACGTCGATATTACCGTCGACATCGTCACCAAAAAAGGATCATTGAAGCTGTTCAATCTCTACGAACACTGGTGATCAAAATTGTTTTTTGATTTCTGACAATCCACACCAATTTGGTAACCAGCCTCAGACTGACATTCCGTTCCACCAAAAGTAGGTATTCGGCAGTCAGGGAGATACTTTCTTGTAAAGATCTTTGAGTTCACCAAGTGGCTTCCCATCCAGCTTAATGTTTTTCGATTTTAACATAAACGATCTCCTATCATTCGAAAAAACCCATTTTATATCGCCAGTAATTACCCCACCACCTTTCTGGGCACCATCAACCTTCTCGCCATACTCTGTATCGCTTATCTTAAAGAGCGTTCCATGGCCAACCATTCCGCCACTCGTAAGATACAGACTTCGGATCTGAGATGTGGCCGGGTGGTAATATAACCTCCAAGCGCTTTCCTCTGTCCCCTGCATTGATTTCATCTCCAACGCTGCCCCGTCTAGGATACGAGTAACCTTGGAATGGCCCTTGACAGTCTCTCCTCGAACAGCATTCGCACCTGGCCACTCGTTTATCCAAAGGATATCTGTATTCCAACGCCCCTCAAGAAGGCCACACAGCTCCCTAAATTCTTTAAGAGTCGAAGTTTTCACTGATGCTTTTTCGTGATGCTCAGCAAAAACAGGACTCATGGAAATCACGCTCAGTAGCACCGAAAAAACCAGTTTTTTTATTTTTTTCATTAACTTTTAATCTTTTGAGAGATGCTTTCAAAGGTATCTCACTCAATCATGCGTAAATATGATCAATTTTGTGTCATCAAGATGTCTTAAAACAAAAGATCTCCATCTTTTATTAGATTCTCCGACCAAAACCCTGACCTTCCTCTAACAAGTTCAGGGCAAACTCCCCCACCTCCCTCCTGAAAGTAGCCCTCTAGCAATTAGTCAGAGTTACGACACAAAGCACATCCAAAATTTCTGGAGTTTAACGATGCATTTTCTACTATTGAGCTCATGAACGAAAAAACAGATCCTAGCATTTTCTCAACAGGCCGCCGTAATTTTATTACCGGCGCAACCGCCGCCATGGCTGCCGCGATCACCACAAAAAAAACCGCGGCCGAAACGCCACGCGATTGGACGGGCGTTATCCCGATGCGCTATCCTGACCCCGACATTGTTTCACTCGACGATCGCTTCAATAAACTCAAGCTAGGAAACACCCCAATCCAACGGATTTACCATTCACCGGAGATGCTCTGGGCCGAAGGGCCAGCTTGGAATGGCGTAGGCCGTTATCTTTTGTGGAGCGATATCCCGAACAATGTTCAGCATCGCTGGTTGGAAGAAGATGGCCACGTTAGCAAACAGTTTCGCTATCCAAGCGGCAACAGTAACGGAAACACCTTCGATTTCCAAGGACGGCAGATTTCTTGTCAACACGGCCCGCGAAAGGTCGTCCGCTACGAATACAACGGCACGGTCACAGTGCTTGCCGAGAAGTTCGAGGGTAAACCACTCAACGCGCCAAATGACGCAATCGTCCATCCGGAAGACGGCTCAATTTGGTTTACCGACCCAGGTTATGGCGGCCTCATGAATTATGAAGGCACACGCGCGACAAACGGGTCAGTTCGTCCTTATCAAAAGGAAGCAGTCTATCGTATTGATGCCAAAGACGGGGAAATCACAAAGCTAACCGACGAAATCTTCAAGCCAAACGGACTCTGTTTTTCACCAGATTACAAAAAGCTCTATGTTGCTGATACTGGCGCGAGCCACTACCCAGATGCACCAAAAAACATAAAGGTTTGGGATATCGAAAGCTCGAAGCGACTGAAGAACGGCCGCGAGTTTGCGTCCATGAAGCTAGAAGTAGACGGTGAAGAAAAAGCTGGTTTTGCTGACGGAATCCGCGCGGATGAATACGGTAATATTTGGGCCAGCGCTGGCTGGGTTGGAGACGGTTACGATGGTGTCCACATCTTCGCAAATGAAGACGGACAGCGAATCGGACAAATTTTGCTTCCAGAAATTTGCTCAAACGTCTGCTTTGGTGGAACCAAGCGAAACCGACTTTTTATGACTGCGAGCACCTCGGTTTACGCGATGTATACTGAGACAAAAGGCGCTCACATCAGTTAAGTTTTTAGAACTGATATTATCTTTGTGGAGCTACCTTTATTGTAGATCTTTATTCGTATTGTGAACCACTCGAAAAAACTATGCGAAGGGCGACGATCCTCGGTATTTATATTTTTTCTCATGCGTAACGCTCTAAATCCTATCATTACTCGAAAAACGAGGGAATGGCCTGGACCTATAGTATCCGAAACCAAAAACTTTAGTGGACTCCCCACTTCCTCAATAAGCCCTTCTCCCGTTCCTCACGACTCTGACTTCTTTTTTCTCCTCACTAAGAAGACACTATTGTGCCTCATAGGAATATTGGGAAATATACTACTAACATCATGCCAAAGTCCACCTGGGCCAGTGACACTAGCAAGCAAGCTAGAAACAAGGGTCGCCGAGCTAGACGGTGAAGTCGGACTTTACGTCCACCACCTGCAGAAAAACCACTCGGTCCTCATAAATGCAGACGAGCTTTTCCCCGCCGCCAGTATGATAAAGGTCCCTATCCTAGCCTCGCTACTCAACAAGGTAGAGCGCGGCGAACTTGGCTACCAAGACAAATTGACCTACACTAAAGACCGTCTCTATCCCGGTGAAGATTTACTTGGCTCGTTTGCTAACAATGAAAAATTGACGCTCAAAAAGTTGGTTTTCCTTATGATCACAACAAGCGACAACACAGCATCACTCTGGTGTCAGGAATTAGCAGGGACCGGCACGACCATCAACACTTGGCTTAAGCAAAAAGGATTCTTGCGCACACGCCTCAATTCTCGAACGCCCGGACGTGCAACTGAGCAGGACCGTTACGGATGGGGGCAAACAACCCCACGGGAAATGGCGCAGCTGCTGATCCGCATTCGCGACCGCAAGCTTGTTTCGGCTGCAGCTGACGAGGAAATGGCACGCGTAATGGGCCGAATCTACTGGGACGGCGAAGCTATCTCATCAGTTCCGCCATCGATTGCAACGATAAGTAAGCAGGGTGCAGTCAATGCGTCGCGCAGCGAGGTTGTGTTGGTCCATGCCCCACACGGAGACTACGTGTTCTGTGTTATAACGAAAAACCAGAAAGATCAGTCATGGAAACACGATAACCAGGGCTTCTCACTCCTTAGGGACATCTCAAGGATCCTGTGGGAGCACTTTGAACCGCAACAGCCCTATTTACCCGCCAGCGGCAATGAACAATTCCGTTAATCCGGCAGACTAATCCTCTCAGTGCGCAAATACCCTTTTCACAACCGATTTTATAAGACTTCAAAACTCTCTAGCTAAAAAGCTACATCCTAGAAAGTTACAGCTAACACGCAAGGGCTCCTTAACACTATTCCAGCAACAAAAGGAGATTCGGCACCCTTGGAATTACCTGTTATTGTCAAATATAGCCGATTTAAAACCTATCGAAAGACACCCGGAAAAGATTTGAAATAACATTTCTTGATTAGCCTAAATCTTAAGCTTGTGAGACTTTGCAAAACCCTCACATTTGAGAGATGAGAATATTTTCAAACTGCTGTGTAGTCACATTAATCATCTCTTTGATTTCTAACTTCCACGCTGCAACGGCAGCAGAGCTGGCCAAGGAGCATCCATCTACCACTGCTCAGGTTCGTCTGGCCTCCTGGTGGTTCGATCGCCACGCTGAGAAAATCGCCGAGATTGAGAGATCTAATAATCCAAAAGATGAGCGTAAGATTGAGCTGCTTATGGTGGGTGATTCTATCACGAATAACTTTGATAAAAAAGGCCCCGGCGAGGCTGTCTGGAAGAAACACTTCATCCCGCTCAATGCACTAAACTTGGGCTTTGGAGGAGATCGCACCAACCATGTCCTTTGGCGGCTCGAGCACCTTCCCATGATTAAACCAGCCCCACTGGCTGCCTCATTGATGATTGGTACTAACAACATCTGCTGGGGTAGTGATAAGCCAAAACAAGCTGCCGAAGGAGTCCAAGAAATAACCCGGAAGCTCAATGCTTTGTATCCAAAAATGAAAATACTTGTCTTGGGTGTCTTTCCCCGTCGTGAACAACTCGATCACCCGCACCGCAAGCAAATCATCGAACTCAACTCTTACTTACCCGACCTTCTCAAGGACATTCCAAACGTAAGCTTTATGGACATAGGGTCAGAGTTTCTCGATGAGAAAGGATTTCTCTCAAGGGAAATGATGCCCGACACGACTCACCCGAGTGAAAAGGCACACGAAATCTGGGCCCAGGCGATTACTCCCAAGCTAAAAGAAATGATGGATAAATAAACCCGGATTCTCTCGCCTTCAAATCAAGCATTCCCAGCGCTAGCCTCCTTACTTCGATCTCGTGTTGATTTTGAGACTATCTCCAAAAAAAATCCAACCGGACAAAATGTATATCGTGGACTTGGATGTTTCTTTATCAAAAAACAATGTGTAAGATAATAAAATGACAACTCGGGTGGCGTTTGCGATCATGGCCCTATTGATAGGGATGGCCTTTGGAGATGGCGTGGCGGAAGCCAATAAATTAATCAGTCAATCTAGGAAAAATGAGGTGGAAGCGATGACCGTCCTCGACCTAGTCGCAGGCAATTTAAAGGAAGAAGGAGTATCTAAGGTCATCGAGTGGGTGATCGAAAATGGCTATGCCCAAGAAAGAAAAAGGGTCGGGGATCTTATTTGGTCTTTACCCAAGAACGACCAATTGATGGTCAAGTATGTCCAAATCTTGAGTTTTTATGGGGAGAGGGAGCAATTGGAAGCAGTGATAAAAAAATTGCCGAATGGGAATGTGAACCAAAAAGCACGATTTCGGCTCGCCTTATTGGTAGCAGAAGACGCTCAAAGAGACTTAACGCTAACCGATACCCAACGTGCGAAGGAGAATCAGACAGTCGTGAGTATTTTGGATAAGCTGAAAAAAGAAGATGATTTGGATGAACTTCTCCGGAGGTGGATTAAGGATTTAAGATATAAGGTCACTCACTTGGTAGTGGGTTGTGAAGCGCCAGAGATTGAAGGATTTGATCAAGACGGAAAGAAATTCCGACTGAGCGATTATCGGGGAAAGGTAGTTCTCCTGCCGTTTTGGGGCATCTGGTGAGGACCTTGCAGATCAATGTTTCCCTACGAGCGGTCGCTCGTTGAAAAGTGGAAAAACGAACCATTTGCTTTGATCGGCGTAAATACCGATCCCCCGGAGCGGCTCTCAAAGTATGTCAAGAATGGGACGATTACTTGGCGTAACTTTCGAGATGAGAAAGTAGGCGGTCCAATTTCTAGCAAGTGGGACATCGTTGGTTGGCCGACAATCTACTTGTTGGATCACAAAGGGATCATCAGGCATGTCGGACAATCTAAGGAGGACCTAGACAAGACTTTAATCAAGCTGATTAAGGAAGCGAAACAAAATTAAAGAACGGAGTGGTTTGCTCCGTGAAAACACACGACTTGCAAAGCCCTACATAAACTGCCGAGATTTAGGTTTCGAACAGGCCCTACTCGACATCTAGCTCTAGGCATTCAATCGAGATCGATTCCGCACGCCCCGCCTCTAAGCCTTGCACGCGGAAGCTCAGCAGATTCTCGCCGACAGCGAGAAACTTTACATCCACGCTCCACTCAAGCCAGCCATCGTCACGCACCTTTGCCTGACCAAGCCGGATATTGTTCAGCCTCGATTCAATCCTACTGACTACCGATTTTTCGAGCGGCCTCACACGATAGTTGCTATTCCCATATCGATAGTACGTGGAACCAACTGGAATCGTATCTCCGGCCGCCACAGGATCAGAGAAGAGCACACGGAGTTTCGCCTTGGGCCCCAATTCACCGATATCTAATTTGAGGTAAGTCAACCCCTTACCATGTTGCCCGAGTTTTGCTGGAAGCACGGCGAGGAGATTCGAGTTAGCAAAGGACCAAGGCTGAAACTTACCATCTTCGGGATGCCCAAACTCCCAAGGATGCCCACCGGCACGGCGCTGGATAACATAGGTCATCTCTTTACCTTGTAGAGTTGCCAGTTGACCGAACTCTGTGAATCCTAGGGAGTCGTCTTTCTTACCAGCTCTGCCATCAATCCGGCCTCCTCCAAAGTTGAACAACATCACGCCATCCGGCTTCTGTCTCCAAAAATTCGCCATTACCGCACGATGGTATCGCAAGGGCGGGTAGGAGTAACCATCTGATCCATGGTGACGGTCGTGGCTAGGATAGAGTTTCACCTTTTTATGCCCAATAATATCCTTGAATCCTCCAAGATCCACTTCTAGCGAACGTGCTCCGACGGCAACAATATCAACTAAGCCATCAACAATCCATCGCTCGATATCAATGCCATCAAAGTGACAACCCGACACTGAACTTGCGACCTTCACTCCGAGAAGAATCGCTCTTCCCTTTTCCATTTCCACCTCACGAATCATAGCCCTTACCGACGACAAAAACTCTGTCAAACGATCGCGATATTCCCACTGTCGGCCTACCGGCAAGTAGGGAGCATGACGGACAAAATCAAGCTGGATCCCATCGATCTCGTGCCCGCTAACAAGTTCGCGGATCGCTTCAATCTGTAGAGCCTGCACTTCCGGAATAGCATAATTCCACAAGGCAGCATCCCCTCCCCACTTACCCTTCTTGCCAGTCTGCCAATTCGAATGGTCCCACGGGATCCGGGGATCATGGGGAGGATCGGGATCCTCACGCCAGTCAAGCAACCAACTCGTCCTTTTGCGTTTCAGTGGTTCGGGACTTAAATTGGCAATTCCATTGATGCGATAGGAAAAAAATATCTCTAATCCACGTTCGTGCCCGGCTTTGACTACCGCAGGGAGAAAATCATTCCCTTTCGAAAACCAATCCTGCAGCCCTGAAATCTGACTCATATGCTTGCTCGGCCAGGGGACCGCACCACCGCCAACGTCGAGCATAACCGTATCAATTTGACTCTTAGGATCTTTAGAAAACTTATAGGTATTCTCGACCACCTCTTCCATCTTCATCGATGGTTTGAAGCGATCAAGTGCCGCATCATGGTGCAAAATGATTCGCCGACGACGATTGACCGCACCGCGATGGAGAGCCGCGATTTGAGCCTCCGTTTTAGGTGTCCCTAAAGTTTTGCCCACCCCTTCCGGCAGTCTCTCGAGGAAGAGATATTCTACAGCTCGCGATAACCAGCCACTGTCCCACCGATGCGCTTCAGCTTCATGAAATTCGAATATATGAGCTATCCCGTAATCGAACAGCTTATCGTGAAATCGATGCACACTGTGGACACCGTCCCGCTTGTTACGATAGGCCATCATCACGATCCTCGTAGGACCATCGATTAACTCGTGAGCGTGGCGGTCAATTTGATTAAGCACTGCATAGTCTCGATAGTTCTCATTCGTGCCAAATAACTTCTCGTCGGCTTCGATCATTTCATCAAGATCCAGCCAGGCGTCCCACGCTGCTACTTTACCAAACATGTCGAGGTGTCGAAGTAACAGCCATAAACCACCACTACCCGAAGCACAAAAACCGGTGAGGTAGCGGCCTTCCGCTTGCGCGATTGTGGGGTAGTTCTGATCAACGAAAGGAACAACATCCTGGACGAAATAACTTTCATCCTGCTGATTTTTCTTGGTGGGATGATTACAATAGAGCGTACCACGGTGGAAAGTCGCCATAACGCAAATGACACCATATTTATCAGGAAAATTTTCTTCCTGTGCAATTTTGAACGGTTTCCCCCAGGCAGCGTCACCATCGATAACCGGCAAAATATAAAGAACTGGATAGCGCTTTTCCTCATCCATCTTAGTGGGTTTCAAAACATGGATGGCAGTCTCCACTCCACCTAGGTATTCACTGCGAATCTTGTGGCTAATGATCTCATCGGAACCCCTCTGGTCCAAAGCGCTCATATTGAGAGAGCAGACAAAGAGCAAATTTAAGATTATTTTCATTGCTAATATCCTGCCCGTTTACCAGTCGCCCGGCGACTAAAAGTTCAGTTGCCCGCAACAAGTTCTAACCCCTGCCGATTATAAGTGTCTGATGATAGCGATTCCCCTCAGGAGCCTTTGCTAACTCGACAATTGGGGCACACGCTAGGTAAATAATAAATTTCTAGATACGGGCGAGATCACTCCGCTTAAGAGCACACCCTTCGTCTTCTCTGGCACTATAACAACCCCCTAAAAAAACTCAAAATTGGTATGCTCTTTCACACCGGCCCGGAAGGATGCAACATAAAAATCCACCAAGAAGAGGGCCCTTTAGACTTTTTGGCTCGATTAAAATAGCCAACTTGTAAAATCGTTACTTTTCTCTATTTTCTCCACCATATGAACATAACCAAAATAGGAATAAATACCGGAATCATCTTAATAGCGCTTGCTCTTCTGGGCTACTTGGGAGGTGGCATGCAGAGCTGGACCGCTTTAATCCCAGCAATAGCTGGAGTTCCCATTCTTTTGGGATCCCTTCTTGCAAAAAACCCTGATAAACTAAAACTTGGTATGCATATTGCAGCGACCTTTGGGCTTCTTGGATTCCTCGCGCCGCTCGGCCGCATTATTCCAACTGCTATCAAGGACGGCTTCGAACTCAAGCTCTCAACCGGTTGCATGATCACGATGTCTCTAGTCTCAGCAATTTTTGTGGTTCAATGTATCAAGTCATTCAAGGCGGCGAGGCAGGCGCGTTCAAAAGAGTCCTAGATAAAAACTCAAGACTACCCAAAGCAGGATTTCTGGAGATCCTTCAGTATCTTTCTCCTTTTTAATATTCCGCTTTCAATCAAAAACTGACTTCAAGATTCTCCCCCTAAAGGAGTAAATTCCTAGCAGGAAGAAACAATCATGATCACTAAAGACGAACTTATACAAAAGCTTACTAACTACACAGCCGAACATGGCATGATCGTTTTGGGTGCCATATTGATTCTTATCATCGGCTTCTGGTTTGCTAAAATCCTATCACGCGCGACTGCACGGATAATGGAAAGCAAAGTTAACCTAGATCCGCTTATTGAAAAAGTAATGGTTCGATGTGTTTATCTACTCGTTGTCGCCCTTACAATTATAACGGTCCTCGGACAGTTCGGCGTTGAAACAACAAGCTTTATTGCACTGCTAGGCGCCTCTGGGATCGCAGTTGGCTTGGCCCTCCAAGGCACACTTAGTAATGTGGCGTCTGGTATCATGCTGCTGGCACTGCGACCTTTTAGCGTAGGACATTCGGTCAAAATAGGAGGTAAAGTCATTATCATCGACGAACTCGGATTATTTGTGACTCAAGCGCACGAAGCAGACGGGCCATCAGTTATGATCCCTAACAGTAAAATCTGGGGGAGCGAAATCGTTAATTATTCAGTAACCGATAGAGATATGCGCCGTCTCAATGAGACAGTCGGCATCGCTTACGAAGACGATATCGACAAGGCAATCAGGACAATACAGTCCGTCATTGATGGCGATATCCGTGTACTAAAAGACGAGCCGACTCGTGTGGATGTTGTCTCACTCGGCGATAGCTCAGTGAACATTATTGTGCAAGCATGGTATAAGCGAGAAGACTGGTGGCAGTCCAAATTGGACTTTACAAAAAACCTCAAACTAGCACTCGACGACGCTGGCATCTCAATCCCTTACCCTCAGAGTGAAGTACATTTAAAAGGAAGCGCTAATGGGTAGGATACAGCCATCTCGAATCGCAGACCTCAACTACTAGAACTAAAGCATATTACCTGATAAAAAAACCTCTCTCTAAGTCCTCGAAAAAGTGGCTCTTGTGACTCAAAAATCCTCGTTCTTCATGGTCGGGCTGAGTCGGAGCCTCCCGAAGTGACCTTTATACTCCCAAGACCATGTTCACACCAGAAGGCGGGAAATCCTACAAACTCGCCCTTAAAATCGCCGAAGGTAATCTCCGAATGCCGAAGTGCCGATTGCTTTTGATGGGCGGTAGATGGAAGGCTTTTGACTGAGCCTCTCCCTTCCTTTTCAAATTCGACCCCAAAGCGATTTTGAACCCATCTCAGCAAAAGTAAATTCTGAGCTATTGGGGCGAAAGGATCGCGCCGGCGAGATCGTTTACTTGGATGATGAAACGGAGAATTTTTTTGGGATATGGCGCCGGAGTCTTGAGTTTACCTGGCGCTAAAGGCGGACCGAACGAACGACCAACCCTCGGCGCGGTTGGAGTTGGAGGAAAAGGATGGGCGGATTCATTCGGGGCATCAAAGCACGGAGAGATCGCAGCCTTTTGTGACGTCGATGAACTCGGAAAGGACCGAAAAGGAGGATTTGTTGAGGCTGCTAAAAAGTGGCCAAGGGCGAAACGCTATACCGACTGGCGCGAGATGCTAGAGAAGGAGAAACTCGATGGAGTCACGGTATCGACGCCTGATCATATGCACGCGCCAGTTACGATGACGGCGCTTAAGCTCGGAATCTCACCCTACACACAGAAGCCCCTCACCCGTACGGTGCACGAGGCACGCGCTCTTACTTTAGCGGCGCGCGAGGCAAAAGTGGCGACTCAAATGGGCAACCAGAATCATAGCGGGGTAAACTACAAGGGTCTCGTGGACCTAGTTCGCGCCGGCCTTCTCGGGAAGATTAAGCGGGCATACGCTTGGTCAAATCGCCCGATTTGGCCCCAGGGTCACCGGCGGCCGAAAGGCTCCGGTAAGATTCCAGATGGCCTCCATTGGGACCTTTGGCTTGGCGTGGCCCCGGAGCGTCCCTTTCAAAAGAAGATCTATCATCCTTTCGCATGGCGGGGCTGGTATGATTTTGGGGCGGGTGCGCTCGGTGACATGGGGTGTCATATCATCGATCCTGTAGTCTGGGCGCTCGAGCTTGGACCGGCACGAAGCGTGAGGCATGAAGGGCCCTCGCCGATGAAGGAAACCTTTCCCGAGTGGGAGCGCATCTACTACGATTTTACCGGAACGAAGCATACATCGGGTAAGAATTTTCAAATGGTTTGGTATGATGGAAAAAAGAAGCCAACAGCCGAAGAGGCAGGCTTACCACCCAAGACCAAGATCCCGGACAATGGAGTCATTTTGGTCGGAGAAAAGGCAAGCTTGATAACAAAACACGGAAGTGGTCATCTCCCAGACTTTTACGTCGACGGAAAGAAGCTCACTTACCCGCTCGAAGAACCCAATGGTGACGATCACTACGGTCAGTGGGTTTCAGCAATTCAAGGCGAAGGAACTCCAACCTCAAACTTCGACTACTCGGGACCGATGACCGAAACAGTGCTCCTAGGCACGATTGCTTGCCGTTTTCCAGGACAGGATTTGCGCTGGGATAGCGACAATCTTAAATTTTTAAACAGCTCAGAGGCGAATACTCTCATACAACAGCCCTACCGAAAGGGCTGGGAAGTCGAAGGCTTGTAAGACAGACTTTTTAGTAAACCAACTCAAACGCATCTAAACAGAATTCAATCACAAGAAAATTCCAGGAAATATTATTATGAAACGTCGTGAGATTTTAAAAACCGCTGGTTGCACACTTTTCCTTCCGTCTCTTGAGAGCTTCGGGAAAGATCGATCTGCGCCGGATGAAGCTGACGTAAAACGACTTTTCTGTGTGAGCATGGGTTACGGCCTATTCACCGATGTCCTGCCGCAAACTGATGGCGCAGATTACGTATTCAGCGACCACATGGAGCCTCTTAAAAATCACAGAGACCATTTCACGCTCTATTCAAAAATGAAGTTTGGTGGGAACCATCACAATGACCACCGGTGTTTTGTCGGAAATACTACGACAAACCCGGACTCTCTTGACCAACTTGTAGCGGACCACGTTGGACATTTAACCCGCGTTAGAAACGTCGTGACTTTCATCAGCCATGCCCACCATCATATCGTTGCTTCCTGGCGCAACAGACTGCCTGTTATGCCAATTCAATCGACGAGGGTGCTATTTGAAACCCTCTTCGCCAAGACTGACAGGAAGACAGAGGAACGACTTCTGGCGAACAAAAAAAGCGTCCTTGATGGTTCCCTTGAAGAAGCGAAATCACTGATGGCACGAGTGTCGGGCCGCGACAAGCAGAGACTAGAAGAGTATTTCGCGGCTTTACGTGAATCGGAGCAGGAACTCAACAAATCTATCGAGTGGCTCAATCGGTCTCGCCAGGATGTCGAATTCCCTGTCGCCCCCTCATTTAAAAATGAATTTCTCGCAACCGATATCGACAAACAAAGATTCCTAACAAACCCACGTCAGATTCAACGCGGCATCGCATTTGACATGGTTTACAAGGCCTTCAAGTTCGACGTCACACGCGTGGTCAATTTCTATATGACAGGACTCGACAATGACCATCACCTCACGACCCACAACATCAACAAATCCGAGGAAGCACGCGTAAGTCTGACTAAATATGACTCTTCGTTCTTTTCACTGATGGCAAACTTCTACGATAAGCTCGCCAGCACGAGAACTGAATCCGGAGGCACTCTGATGGACGAGACGATCAGCGTCTCCACAGGGAACAATAGCGTAAGCCAGAGGATGGGCCCTCACAACGGAAATGAAATTCCAGTATTCGTTGCCGGCGGAAAATTCGCAAATCACGGCGGCCATATCATTCGCAAAGGTGAGACGACCTGTGACATCTACCTCTCAATACTGCAGCAATTTGGCATCGAACGAGATCGGTTCGGCAATAGCAAGAAGAGCATCGCATTGTGATATTATGCTGAATCAAAAAATCACAAAGCTTGCAGTTTTATTGCTGCTGTTTGCCGATGCCCATATTTCGAGCATCATGGCAGATGAGCGGATGCAATCGCAGCATTTCTTCAATACGTTTTGTGTTTCTTGTCACGGACCAGAGAAGAGTAAGGGTGGCCTCCGTCTGGATCAGATTGACCAGAAACAATGGAACGATCCAAGTCTCTTGGATGATATTTATACAGCGATCGAATCTGACGAGATGCCACCGGAAGATGCACCTAAACGTCCAGAAATCGATCAAATCAAAGTATTAGAGAAGGTATTAGGAAATCAACTACACCGACTCGCAGAGGAGCAAAAGCCGGGAATGCTAAAACGGCTGAGTCGAGTCGAATATCAAAATACGGTGAATGATGTTTTTGGAACCGATTTCTCACTCATCGACAGGCTGCCACTTGATAGCATCGAAGCTGGTTTTAATAACAATGCCGACAACCTTCACATGTCGGTTGTCGATATGGAGTCTTACTTCAATGTTGCAAACCTTATTTCCGAGAGTGTTGTGAGCGACAAACCTGATCCACGCGTCATTGTTTATTCAACGAAAGACACAGACATTGATACGCATAGCCACAAGGATAACACCAATGGTTTTGCACCTACGCTTTCCTTAAGTTCACGACCCTTAGTATTTGCGACTCAGTCAATTCAAATAAAAATTAACCCATCGGTTAAAACGAGTGGTGTTTATCGGGTTGTTCCAAAGGGCTTTTATATCCAAGCCAAGTTTATTGCAGGAAACCGGGTTGAAGAAAGGTTGCCCGCCGTTACGGAAATTTCAGAGATTAATACCAACGACCACTCGACGACCGACCACTCGATGAGCTACTTCCTTCGCAAAAACTCGGGCGTAGGACAAAGTATCGTTACCGTGATTCCCAAAAATGCGGCTTGGCAAGACTTCAATCCCAGCATCGGGTTTACGACACAACTGTCCTCAGATGACACGATTGTTCTGAGATGTAATTCGGTCAAAGGGGGTGGTCTTCAGCGGATGTTCTGTATTGAAACGGCGACCATTACCGGACCAGTGTATGATTCATGGCCACCAGATACCCCTTTTTATAAAACATACTGCGAAGATGTAGATGCATCTACTAAACATAAGGCCTGCCAGACCATTTTAAAGAAACTTGCGCGGAAATTGTTTCGCGGCCCGGTCTCCGACACTGAGATGCAGCAATTCTATAAGCTTGCCATGAAAGCGGTTGCCCAAGACCAAAGCATTTTCTCAGGTCTGCAGGCAGGCATACGCGGAATGCTATGTTCTCCCAAGTTCCTGTTTAAGCAGGAAGGGGAATTAGAGTCTTTGGATGATTACGCGATCGCCGCACGCATGTCATATTTCCTGTGGAATTCTTTGCCTGACGAGATACTCATGGAGCTGGCGAAACAGGGAAAGCTTAGGAACCCAAAAGTCCGTCGTGATCAGACGCTCCGAATGCTACAGGACGCAAAGACTGATCGCTTCATCAGAGACTATGTTCATCAATGGCTCGATCTTAAAAAACTCGAGATCATCGAACCGGACCTAAGCATTTTTACAGTTGATGAATTTGACCTTGTCCGGAATCAGATCAAAGAAGAACCAGTTGAGTTCTTCAAGGAATTACTGTCGAGCAATTTGAGCTTATTGAATTTTATTGATTCCGATTTCGTGATGATAACGCAGGAGCTCAACTACATCTACCGAATCGAAGGACATCCAGTCGCGTCGCCTAGCAAAAGACCTGGCGCTAGTAAAATTTCACCGAAAGATTATAGACCCAAAGAGATCAAATCAGAATTTTCTAAAGTGATGCTGGGCAAAAAAGACAAATTTCGTGGAGGTCTACTTTCACAGGCGGGTTTCATGCTGATGACGACTAACAACGGGGAATATACCAACCCATTTTATCGCGGAGCGTGGGTCTTGAAGAGTTTTTACGGAGACCATCTAGAGACACCGGCTGACCTTGAGATCTCAGCACTCAGCCCCCCTACTAAGACAGAAAGCATAAAAGAAACAATCGATGCACATCGAGCGGAAACCAGTTGTAACATCTGTCACAAGAAGATGGATCCTCTTGGGATCGCCCTCGAAAACTTCGACGTCCTAGGACGCTGGCGGGACCAATACACTGACGTAAGCAACTATGCTCCAAAGAGCAATACAAAGGAGGAACGTTTTCCAGTGGATGCAAGAACTGTCCACATGGACGGCCGGACCTTCGAAGGACCACAGGGCCTTAAGTCAATTCTGATTGAGGACAAAGAGAGATTTTTTAAAAATTTCCTAGAGAGCATGTTGTCCTATGCAATGGCTCGTGAGCTTAACTTTCTCGACCGTGAGAATATTGAAAAGCTCTACAAGCACTCTGCTAAGGCCAACTTCAGGCTCCGAGACGTTTTGTTAGAAATCGTATCATCAGACTACTTTAGCAGACGATAGTAATGAGCTATCTTTCACTTCCCCTTCCCTTCTGGATACTCCGGTCTAAATGCGACTTCAGCCCATTCCCGGAATACAAAATTTCCTAGCGATAATCCTATGAAGAAACTGATTCCCATCGCGGTATTCTCTATCTTCGTTGGTTTGGTATCTGGGGATACCACGAAAACGAAAGGTGAAACTTTCCAAACCGACGTCACGAAATCTAAGGAGCCGCTTATCGCTGGATCGAAATATTCCATTTGGATCCCCGAATCCATTTCTTCTGTTCAATGTGTCTTTGTAATCAACATGCGCGGAGCCGGAAGGCATCTCTTTGAACAAGATCAAGAGTGGCGAGCATTAGCCAAGCGTACTCATTCAGCAATTTTGTTTTGTGAGTTTGAGGCACACGGTGTGCAAGAAAATGGCTACGGACTGTCGATGCTTAAGGCCTGCGACCAATTCGCCATTGAAGTAAATCGTCCCGAACTGAAGCACGCTCCCTTTGTTCTTTGGGGGCATTCGATGGGAGGTCGGGTCGCACAGGATTTTGTTCGATTTCAACCTTCGCGAGTCCTTGCATTTCACATTGCGCTTCGGGCTAATCCGAGTGACATCGAATTCATGCAAGAAGAGGCGAACAGCATCAAGGTTCCCGGGCTTTACCTTATGGGAGAGGTCGACAAAAAACCGGAAGACATTCGCCAGCACTTCCACCATTCCCGTGAAAGAAAATCGCCCCGTGCTTGGATTTGGCTGCCAGGTCAAAGTCACTGGCCCAGAGGCATGCAATTCACAAAAAATGAAACAACCCCCAAGGATTGGCGCGCCTGGGCTGCCAATGACGTGGTAATTCCCTGGACCGAGACTATGATTCGACTCCGCCTGCCAGCCGGAGAAAATGCGAAGCAAAATCCCGTAAAACTGCGCAATATAGAAATAGAAAAAGGCTGGCTTGGCTCGATCGATTCGGGAGATCTAGCTCCCTACGAAAAATTCGAAGGCGATAAATCAACTGCCTCTTGGTATCCCAATCAAGAAGTTGCAAACGCATGGGCCAAATTCGCTTTTCAGCCTCAGAAGCAGCCGCGATAAGTCCACTGATGTTTCTCCGTAACATCGAGTGAGAGTGAGATTATTATAAAGAAAAATGACCGCCTATTTTTAAATTGATTCATTATGAGCCCAAGCAAACCCAAAAACATGACACGCCGCAGTTTTGTCAAATCCGCTGCTGCGTTTAGCATTGCCAGCCCCGCCATCGCCAAAACCCGCAATGCCAATGAGAAGCTGAACGTCGCACTTATTGGTCTCGGAGGGCAAGGCAACTTCCAATACAATGGCCTCAAGGGCGAAAATATTGTCGCCATGTGTGACGTGGATTCCGTGCGCGCTGGGAAAAATTTCGCGGAATTCGATAGCAGAGCGAAATTTACGGATTACCGAAAAATGTTCGACAAGATGCACAAATCGATCGATGCCGTCGCTATCTCTACCCCCGATCATTCCCACTTCCATCCCGCCTATATCGCGATGGATCTCGATAAACATGTTTACCTCGAAAAGCCTCTAGCTCACGCCGTATGGGAAGTCCGGACACTGACTAAGAAAGCACAGGAAAATAATCTAGTCACTCAGCTCGGCTCTCAACGCCATACCAACTCGAACATGCATCGCGTGGTTGAGTTGATTCAGTCGGGCGCCATAGGTGACGTCTCCGAGGTTCACTCTTGGGTCAGCAGCAGCCGTGGAATGAAACCCCGCTTGACTGAACCACAAACTATTCCCAACACCCTCGACTACGACCTGTGGCTTGGGCCAGCCAAAGACACGCCATACGATTCTCAAATCACACCCTACGGATGGCGCTTTTGGTGGGACTACGGAACCGGTGAAACAGGCAACTGGGGCTGTCACATCCTCGATATACCCTACTGGGCACTAGGCCTAAAACATCCTACACGTTGTGGCGCCAGCGGGCCCGACGCCCATCCAGAAATGACCACAAAGAGTATGACTTCATGGTTTGAATTCCCTGCCCGTGGAAAGCAAGTGCCCGTGAAACTTTACTGGCATCAGACCAAAACTGGGCCAGCGATCTTGAAAGAACTAAATCTTTCTTCAAAAGGCGCCAACACACTCTTTATTGGTTCCAAAGGCATGCTCATTACAGGATTTTCGCAGCATAAACTCTTACCTGAGGAAGACTACAAAGATTTCGAATACCCAGATCAAAGTATTCCAACTTCACCAGGTTTCCATAATGAATTCATTAACGCCTGCAAAGGAGATAAGACACCTCCTACCTGTAACTTTGCCTACACAGGCCCTTTAACCGAAACTGTTCTACTGGCCAACAACGCCTTCCGAACCAAAGAAGAGTTTGATTGGGATTCGGAAAACTTGTTGTGCAAAAATGCTCCCAAATCTCAAGCATTCATTAAAACCACCTTTAAAAAAGGATGGGACCTTGGCCTAAAATAATCCATCAAAGGAATACCACCTCGTCTAGAAAAAAGTAACTTCCTAGGTGCCACTTTTTCCTTGAGCCCGAGGATCTTTTTTCTATTTTTTGTTTAATGAAAAAGTTAAGCTGTACAGGACAGTTATTGGGAATTTCGATTCTTCTTTGCTCCTGCGGAGAGAAAGCAGACGTCTCTCAGAAAAAGGAAGAAAACAAGGTAGCAGAGGTTAACGCCAGCGCAGCAACCCCGGAAAACCTAACCTGCCAGGTTGAACTTCATGACGCTAATCTGGAAGTCATTCTCGACGGCTCGGTCCAACTCGAAGTGCTTGCAGAGGGGTTTGAAATCGCGGAGGGCCCAGTCTGGATTCCTTCAATGAAGACACTTCTCTTCTCAGACGTGAAAGGAAATAAGATTCATAAGTGGTCTGAGGCAAAAGGCTCCGACGTGTTTCTCTCTCCCGGCGGACATACGGGAAATGTTCCGTTTTTTGAGGGCGGAGTCTTGGGCTCCAATGGTCTTGCTCTTGATGCCGCAGGCAACCTCATTATCTGCCAGCATGGAGACCGGAGGCTTGCCAAGCTTGCCTTTGACGACATTACTCAGGAAGGCCTCTCGACGCTGACTGCAACCTTTGAGGGCAAACGATTCAACAGCCCGAATGACCTAACCATTGCGGCCAACGGAGACATCTACTTTACTGACCCACCCTATGGGCACTGTGATATCGCGAACAGCGTCCCGGGAGAGGGAATGGTATTTGTCGACGATAAGCGAGAGATTCCCTATTGCGGGATCTATCGTTACCAAGCTGCCACGAACAAGGTATCTTTAATAAGCGACGAAATGGACCTACCAAACGGAATCGAGCTTTCTCCAGACCAGAAGTGGATCTATGTTGGCAGCTCAGACATGAAGGACCCAAAGATGTGGCGCTTCTCTGCGGAAGACGGTTCCGGTGGTGTCTTTTTTGAAGGCCCTTATGGGGAAGCCGACGCTGGTTGGTTTGATGGAATGAAGATGCACTCAAGCGGCAATCTCTTTGCAACAGGACCGGGTGGACTCCTAGTGATTTCTCCAGAAGGTAAAAAGCTTGCGACAATAAGACTTCCGGATCCAGTCACTAACTGCTGTTTTGACGAAAATGAGGAGTATCTTTACGTAACAGCGTTTGCCTATGTCGCTCGATTTAAGTTAAAAGGATAACGCTTCGAGCTTAAAGAACTAGCTACAAACTCTTTTTCCAGACCTGCAAGAGGAGTTTATCATCTCGGATCTTAGAAATGGTGAGCGGAAAAACGGTGTTTTGATTGATACTGATTTCGGGGTTCAAAGGTTCAAAGGGCCCTCCCCCCGTGGAACTCCGAATTTCAAAGTTTCCCACAGGAAGGTTTTTCACGGTGACGCTGACCTCCTCAGCTTCTTTGTTATAAGAATTCACGGTCAGATCCACCGGAATGCACCCGAGTAATCCTGAACTTGTGTAACGAGAAACATAATCCCAAATCACTTGTTTAGCGAAAGACGGCCAAACATGTTCTCCGTTTTGGACACGGTAATGTGCAACATCATAGCAAGCTTCACCTCTATTCCAAACAAAACGGGTTACTCCGGGAGCAAACTGGCTAGTCACAGGAGTTTCTTCACTTCCATTCTTTAAAACCCAGTGTTGACTGAGTTGGTTCATCGAAATGGAGTATTGGTTTCCATTATAAGGATTATAGAAATCATTAGTGCCATGGATTGAGAGTATTCCTACGCGATGGTTACTGGAGCATTCCTCAAGGGTCCACTGCCACATGCTGGCTGCCACGGAGGACACGGCGGCAAAACGATCGCCAAGATAACACGCCAGATCCCATACGAAATTCCCCCCTAGTGAAAAGCCACACGCATAAATCCTACTCGAATTTACGGAGTAATCCATTTCAAGAAAATCGATCATTGCTCCTGTAAAACCTATATCGTCAGTGCCATTGTCATACGGTCCTATGGTATTCCAATTAGATGAACCTTGCGGGTCCTTTTCATCACGGATTACTACACCTTGGGGATAAACGACGATAAATCGTTGATCATCTGCAAGAGGACGAAAATCAGCTGTGAAGCGCATCATTCCGTCTGCTGAACCACCCCCTGCGTGAAAACAGAAAAGCACCGGTAGCGATTCTGTATGAGTAAAATTCTTGGGTAAATAGACAATGAATTGCCGATCGAGACCGCCTAAATTAACTGACTTGTTTAGAGTTTCTTGTGCCTGAACAACTCCCCCCCCAGATACGAGCAATAACAAACAAAAGAGGCTTCGAATGATTTTGGTTACCCTCATCTCTTCAAAAGTTTAAGCTTCGTGAAATTACTTAAAAGTTAAAACGAAGATCTTTGAAATGAATGTGAATCCTGTTTCTATCATCGCTCTATAACCATCTGAATCATCAGACAAAGAATTACGCTCTTTTATTAATCACCCACTGTCCAGATTGGCCCGTAACTCCACCGCAACCAAAACGATTTCCTAACGCCTTAAAAACCAAGTAGAAACAAAACACGAAAATGAAATTACTTACAGAAGAACAACGAAGCGATTATGAAAGAGACGGCTATATCGTGGTTCGCAATCTCTTTTCCGAGGAAGAAATTGGCCTTCTTGGAAAAGCTGCACGTAACGATAACGAAATGGATAAATCATCTAGTGAAAGAGATGACGGGGAAGGCAACGCAGTTCGCCTAGCTTTATGGAATCATCCAGGTGATGGAATCTACGGAATGTTTGCCAGATGCCGAAAAATGGTTGATCGCGTAGAAGAAATACTCAGAGAAGAGGTTTATCATTACCATTCAAAAATGATCCTAAAAGATGCAAAGGTGGGCGGAGCTTGGGCGTGGCATCAGGACTATGGATACTGGTATCAGAATGGCGTACTCTCCCCAAATCTATGCAGTGTTATGATAGCAGTGGACCAGGCAACAATTGAAAACGGATGTATGCAGGTAATTAAAGGGTCCCATAAGTTGGGGAGGATTAACCACATTCTTTCGGGAGATCAGGCCGGGGCTGATATGGAACGGGTCGAAGAAGCAAAGAAGAGACTTGATCTCGTTCATGTCACGATGGAACCGGGCGATGCCTTATTTTTTCATTCCAACACATTACATGCTTCCGATGCCAATGAGTCTGATCATCCACGCTGGGCTATGATTTGCTGTTATAATGCGGCCTCTAATGATCCTTACAAGGATTCTCATCACCCCAGATACACCAAATTAGAAAAAGTCGAAGATGATCGTATCCTTGCTATCGGACATGACCATGCCAGTCGTATGCAAACCGAGTTTGCCGATCTTAATCGGGACGATACGAGTGCTAAAAGCCTGACACAAAATCAATCCTCATGAAACCGGGAAAAGTCAGTACTACATTTTAAAAGGCCTGAACAAGGAAACCTTAACCTCAGAAATCGGCTTAGGAGAGGTGCGAAGAAGAAGGAAACGGAAGGCTAGTGATCAAGCCGTATCTAGTTATCTCGGAAATAGCGTGGGTATTTTTCTTTTGACAGCTAACCAACAAACCTCAGCGCTCCATGATAGCGTAAAGGACGGCTTAAGCGTATTTAAGGGTTTTTGTCTCTTTCGTTCCGATTGATCCAAGAAATCCCTTTTCTTCCCAATCAACTTCGGTCTAATTGTAGCTTCCCCCGGCTAAGTTTACACCCCTAGCAGCCAGCTACTTTTTGAAGGATCGTAATAATATGAGTAACTCTCAACCAAAAGTTGATTGGCCGGTATTTATTGTAGCCGTAATCATTATTTTACTTTGTGCGATTCCCCTTTTAATTTTTCCTAAGGAGGCATCTCAAATCCTGAAGGATGGTCGCGATGTTATAATGACCAATTTCTTGTGGCTGTATCTTATTGTCGGCATCAGTGCTTTTTCGTTTTGTCTTTGGCTGGTTCTTGGACGCTATGCTCACGTTAAATTAGGTGCTCCAGATGAGCCGCCCGAATATTCCAATATTCACTGGGTCTCTATGATGTTTACCACAGCCATCGGTGCCAGTGTTATTGCATGGGGTTTTGCCGAACCGATTTTTTACCTGCAAACTCCACCTCTGGGGATCGAGGTCGGATCAAGTAAGTCTTTTGAGTGGGCTCATATGTATCCTCTCCTTCATTGGGGTATCGTCCCATGGTCAATGTATGCACTACCGTCGGTGCCGATTGCATATATGCTCTATGTGAGACGCTATCCAGTGCTTCGCATAAGTAGTGCCTGTGATGGCGCTTTGCCAAAGCGTGGACGTGATCAGATAAAAACGATTATCGATATTTTAATCATCTTAGGAATTGTTGGTGGAGTAGCTACATCTCTTGGCTTGGGCGTACCTTTGCTCTCCGCAATGTTAGCCACCTTATTTGAAATTCCCGACAATATGATCATTAAGATAAGCGTTCTCTCCTTATGGACATTATTATTTGGCGCTAGCGTCTATCGGGGGCTGAAATCAGGCATTAAGGTGCTTGCTAATATTAATATTGTCTTAGCTATTTTCGCTATTCTCTTCGTTCTAATAGCGGGTCCCGGCGTATTTATTATGGACCTCACGGTTAATAGTATTGGGTTGATGTTTAACAATTTTATACGGACAGCTACTTGGACAGATCCCATTCAGAATGGCAGTTTTCCCGAGGATTGGACTGGGTTTTACTGGGGATGGTGGCTCGCTTACACCGGAATGGTTGGATTGTTCTTTGGCCGGATTTCTCGTGGCCGCACGATCCGTCAATTGGTTTTAGGAGTGATCTGTTGGGGGAGCTTGGGCACTTGGATGTTCTTAGCAGTAATGGGCGGGTATTCGCTTTATTTAGAAAACACTGAAACCCTTGCGGTTAGCGAAATTTTGACAAATCAAGGGATGTCATATGTTAATGCCTCGGTCATAAAAAGTTTGCCTTTTGGCAAATTCACCCTGTTTAT
>DCQM01000007.1:0-207 GCA_002323895.1 Akkermansiaceae bacterium UBA1518 | reverse complement strand
TGGTGCCGAGCCAAAACGATGGAATCGGGTAGCATGGGCAGTTTTATTGGCATTGATTAGTGCCGGTATTGTGCAAACAGGCGCTCTGGACACTGTTTTGTCAATTACTGTTCTAAGCTCAGTCCCTCTCATTCCTATTCTCATACTCCTGAGCATATCATTAATGAGATGGCTGAAAAAAGATTTTGGAAATATAGTGGGCCCAAA
>DCQM01000090.1:734-3585 GCA_002323895.1 Akkermansiaceae bacterium UBA1518 | reverse complement strand
AGTTGGATCTTCGATGGTGAGATCAAAATCGATTCTACCAAAGGACTGTTTGGCGTTATAACCAAAAAGCGAATGGTCGATGATTTTATGGACATGTTGGTTGGTGAGTCGTGACGAGCTGAATTCGAAGAGGGGATACATACCTTTGATTTCGGTATCGACCTTGTAGGCATCAGAGCGGTGGCGGTCGGCGGAGAGGATGACAACGCCGGGGATTTTTTGATCGGCGATGTATTGATAAATCTCGGTGCGTTCTTCCGGGTATCCGTCCCAGGTGTCCTTGGAGCCGGGTTTGACTTTCGGAGCCATGGGGACGTTGTTACAGATCACTGTAAAGGTGGCGGGCTTTTTCGTGAGAGTTTTCTTGAGCCATTTCATCTGGACAGGTCCGAGCATAGACGGGCTTTCATCCTTGGGTGACTCTCGGTAATAGCGCCCGTCGATCATGATGAAATGAACATCGCCGATACTAAAATCAAACCAGCAACCGGGGTTTTCTTTTCCACCCCCGTAGTAGGGATTATCCCAATTTTCTTTGTAGATTTCCCAGACATCTCGCTTCCACGATGGTTTTTCGATATCGGGTCCTCCCCAGCCATCGTTAGTCGTGAAGTCGTGGTCGTCCCAAATCGAGTAGATGGGAACGGTCTTTGCGAGTTTGCCCCACTCTGGTTGGCTTTGACGACGATAGTAGTGGAAGCGTTGCATCTCCGGGGTCTCTGGGTCGTCGATGTAAACATTGTCGCCAAGAAGGAGAAGGGCGCGAGGCTCGATAGCTCCTATGGTGTCCCACATTCTTTCGTTTTCGGGGACGTATCCAGATCCACCGCCAAAGCCGATGGTGAACTTGTCGCTTGGGGCGTCCTTCTTGAGGGAAGTGTTTGGAAGGACGCGGTCCCAGGGCCAAGTCTTCGCATCGTATTGCCAGGCATTTTTTTTGCCTTTGATGATGTCGTTAAGAAGCTTGGTGTGGTCTGGGTTAATTTTGGCAGCAGATGTTTTCTTGAGATATTCTGCAGCCTCTTTTTTCTTTCCGGTTAGGATGAGCTTGAGGGCGTGTGGATGGATACGCTTGACCTGCCCTTTTGCTTTTTCGGGCTTCTCATTGTTGACGCGGGGTTTTGATGCTTGGGCGAAAATCACTGATGGTGCAGTGATTGTCGCCGCAGTTGCGACGAGAATTAATTTTGCAAATACGCTCATTTCCTGTCTTTAGCTGAAATAGGTCTCCTCAGCGAGCGCGTCTTTCAGTTGATTGATTATTGGGTCGTTTAAGCTGGATTTGATGAGGTCTTTTGGGCATTTCGTGGTTTATGAAAATTTCATTTAAGACGATTTCTGCGAAAGTGACGAAGACGGATTTATTGGTGCTATTATCCCCAGAGGGAAGAGCTCCCAAATTACCGCCAGGAGTTTCGATTCCGAAAAGTGTCGAAACTTCATTTTCGGGGAAGAGTCGGGAGACTCGGTTTGCTGATACGATCGACGGTCCGGCAGAGCGGGTGCTTTTGATCGGGTTGGGAAAGGGGAAATCGTTTGATCTGGAGACGGTGAGACGGGCCGCAGCAATTGCGGCCCAGAAGGCCCAGAAGACTCATGCGGCGTCGGTGACCTTTTGGGTGGATCTTAAGCTGGATAAGTCTGCCGAAGATTTTGGGCAGGCCTTGGGGGAAGGTTTGGTGATGGGAGCTCATCGTCTTGTTGATTTTAAGCGTTCACCGAAAAAGTGTTCTCTTAAAAAGGTAATTATCCAGTCTTCGAAGGAGGTTTCTAGAGGGGCTAAGACTGGGGTGATCGTGGGTGAGGGGAATACTTTCGCTCGTCGCTTACAGGACACCCCTGCAAATAAGATGCGTCCAAAGGATATGGTCGCCGAGGCTCGTAAGATTGCGAAGAACTCCCCAAAAATTACAGTAAAGGCCCTTGACGAAAAGTCGATGGAGAAGCTCGGAATGGGTTCTCTATTATCAGTCTCTCGCGGTTCTTCGGAGCCGGCTTATTTGATCCATCTTGTTTATAAGCCCGCCAAGAAGACGAAGCGTAAGATTTGCTTGGTGGGCAAAGGACTGACATTTGATTCTGGTGGGATCAGCATCAAACCATCGGCGCGGATGGACGAGATGAAATATGACATGTCAGGTGGAGCCGCCGTGCTGGGAACCTTTCATGCGCTTGCGGGGTTGAATCCTGATGTCGAGGTCCATGGTCTTGTTCCAACCTCGGAGAATATGCCCGATGCAAGTTCAGTGAAGCCAGGTGATGTGGTGACTGCGAGTAATGGGCTTACGATTGAAGTTCTCAATACGGATGCCGAAGGACGCCTGATTTTAGCTGACGCGCTGGCCTATGCTGAGAAAACGATCAAGCCGGATGCTATGATTGATTTAGCGACTTTAACTGGGGCGGTGGTGGTCGCCCTCGGTCACGAGTTGACCGGAGTGATGGGAAATAGCAAAACGCTTTCAGATGAACTAGTGGCTTCGGGGCAGACGACTGGTGAATTGGTCTGGCCGCTACCGATTATTGATTTCCACAAAGAAGATATGAAAGGCTCGGTTGGGGACTTGAAGAATATTGGAAGTCCTTCAACCGGAGCAGGTTCATGCACTGCGGGTGCGTTTCTCTCAAACTTTGTGGGTGATATTCCTTGGGCTCACCTAGATATAGCTGGGACTGCTTGGGGTGCGACGCGCCGAGATTATCAAGGCGGCCCTGTCGGAACCGGGGTTGGAGTTAGGCTCTTACTAGATTATCTAAAAAAACAGAGATGATCTTTTGGACGCAGGTAAAAGAACCCTGCTAGATTACGTTGAAACGATCTAGCGGGGCATCAAAGGCGAAAGTTTTAGCG
>DCQM01000090.1:0-369 GCA_002323895.1 Akkermansiaceae bacterium UBA1518 | reverse complement strand
CTGCGGAGGCCCACCTTGCGGAGGTCTGCTGCGCTGCAGGTCTTTCTTAGAATCGAGTCCAGATTCCTCTTGGGATAGCTTTCCGTCGCGATCTTTGTCGAGAGCAGTCAATGATTTGATGGCGTTTGCGATTTCTATTTTTGAAAGCTCTCCATCTTCATTGGTATCGAGCGCTTCCATGAGTGGGGATTTTTGTGGTTGAGGAGGGCGTGGTTGTTGCCCTTCTCCGTCTCGTTCTTTGCGGCGTTGGCGTCGGCTCTTTTTGGGCTCTTCGGGTTTCAATTCATCGGAACTGATCGAGTCGTCATCATTTTCGTCGAGCTTAAGAAGGGCTTTTGGAGCGCGCTTTATTTCGCCGGCTGAGAGTTT
>DCQM01000087.1 GCA_002323895.1 Akkermansiaceae bacterium UBA1518 | reverse complement strand
CATTTGGCTGCCCGAGCTCAAGTGACTCGATGACAGGACAGAGATTTTTGGCGGCTTTGCCAGTCCAAAGCTGAGTCAATTCATCGACCGAAGCTGTTTTTTCACCGGTCGAGAGGAGCATACCAAACCAAGTCGCAGAGGCCTCTTGTTTTGTCCCCCACATGAAGGCAAAGCTGCCGAGACAGAGCGGGTCGGCGGTGAAAGCTTCGTATGATTTGCGATAAGCAGCAGCTTTCTGGGTGCTCGTGATTTCGTCTGGCATATCCCATTTATTTTTGGGTCGCTCCCAAGTTCCTGCAGGGCCGAACTCAGTAATGAGGTAAGGTTTCACTCCGCCGCCGTCGCGATATCGCTTGGGAAGCGAAGGTCCGCCACCGTAGGAATTGATTCCGTGAATATCGACGCTTGGGCAGAAGCGATTGAGCCCGTCGATCTGCTTTTTCCCGATCTCAGCAGTGACCGTCATGATAGGATGGTCTGGGTCGATCTGCTTTACCTTACGAGCGAGATATTCGATCTGAGTATAAATGGCGGGGTTGGAAGATTTTTCGAATCCTTCCATTTCGTTTCCGAGCCCCCAAAGAAGGAGGGCTGGGTGATCTTTGTATTTTTTAACAGCCGCGAAGAGGCTCTCGGCTTGGTTCACATTCGAGTCCCAATCAGTGTAGCTGAAACCATGGCGTTCGTGGCCAAGCCAGAAGCCGAGGGCTACTTTGATTCCTTTGGTATGAGCATCATCGAGAATGGCCTGGGTGTTTTTATCGATACCCCAAGTTCTTACCGCATTTCCACCGCTTGCCTTAAGTTTTCCTAAATCCCCATCGCCGCCTACGCCATGAACCTCAAAGGGTTCACCTTTGACGAGCAAGGTGGCTTTCCCACCGATCTTTTGGATGGTGACTTTTTCGCCTAGAAGCGGAACAGAAAGCAGAAAAAAACAGAAGAGGATGGAAAAGGCTTTCATAGGAGAATGCATAAAATTGCATGCCCAGATCAGACGGTCAAATGATTATCGTTGGCACCACCAATAGGAGAGTTGTTATTATGACGGGAGAGAGTTGAGAAATTGCGACCGTTTCTATCACGGTTGTCTCAGAAGATTAAAAGCGTTACTGGGTGAAGTTGTGCTTCAGCCAGTAATGGTTAAGTAGATTCCAATAGGGCCACAAAAACGCTGTTAGCTTTGGGTGACTTTCTAAAGTGGAGGGAGACTACTCTTCGACTCTAAAGAACAAATATTTTTGGTTCTTAATCCCCTCAAAAAGTGAAAACGTAACGGTAATTTGTGATGGATCTCCGGGTTTTTCATCACTTTCGCTAAGGACTTCGTCATCCAATTCATTACTCCAGTCTATGAGGTCAGTGGAGTATTTTACTCGGTAAGAGGAGGAGTTGGTTTTAGGCCAAGTTAAAGTTACTTCCGATGTTTCAGGTGCATATTGAATCTCTGTAACGATAAGTGAAACGGCCGAAGAAGGATTTACTTCCACGACAAGATTATCAAATCGAGCAAATCCGTTTGTGTCACCCCCTTCACCGGCCTGTCCTGCGAAAACTAGAAAAAGTTTTTTTCCAGCATCGTCAGCTGTGGCAACGTAGACCCCATCATGATTGACAGTTTCGTAGGTGTTATTGGTCGTGCTTAGTCCAGAGAGGTCGACTACTAGAGGGGTGGCATTGCCTTCTATCGTATCATCATCTGTCGTGAAAAGAGTGACGGCGACATTGTCTAAAGCGTCGTTCCAATTGTAGGCATCGCGCCATTCATATTGGATATCAAACACATCACCCTCTTTAATGGTGTAGCCGGTAGGGCCGAATTCGGATCCAAAATTGCGATCGCCACTAAGGGATAAGACGGCATTTCGAGTGCTATCTGGAGAAGTTAAATTCGTCCGGGTGCATTGCATGGTTTGAGCTCCACCCACATTGAACCAGTCGGGGGTTGATTGAAAGTTATCGTCAGTAGTATCTCCGTCTGCATTACCAGCATTTAGATTCCCGTTTAGGATATCTCCCCCAATCAGGACTGTTGCCTGCGCGGAATTAAAAGATCCGATAATCATCCCGATTTTTGCAATGCTAAGAAGAGCCTTTAATTCAAAAGGGCCATTCTTGGATCTAGATAGTTTTTTCATGATTAAATGAGAGGAGGTTCTGGAATTGCTTTTCAAAACTCTAACGTTAAAGAAAGTAGCAAAAAGCGACTCGCTCTGAGAAGAAAAAATACCCACTGAGTGAATCTTATCATTAGACGGATAAGGATCTAAATATCCATGTATAAACTTGAAGTTAGGGATTTGAGCTTAATAAGAGGTTGGACCTTACCTTAAACCATCTCTAGTTTGGTGGATATGGAGCTGGGAAAAATTGAAAATATTTCTGGGATTAAATTGGGAATTCTTGGAACCCACCTTGGTGTCCTTGAGGCTTTAGTTCCAAACGAGGAGGGTCTGCTCCCACGAGATAAAGATGGAGAATTTGTTGTGGTTTCTGGAACAAAGAAACTTCTAGAGCTGTCTCCTGTGAGGGTTGATCTCATCCAACTTCTTTCATTTGGAAACACCTTGCCTTCGGAGAAAGATGAGCTCATTGCGCGTCTCCGTAAACTTAATATTGAACCACAATTAGTGATGATGGTTGGGGGAGTTGACCCCATGAATCCTGATGACGAAGATGAGGCCGTGGCTCAGCTACTCCACAATATTGATGCTGCTAAACGTAATCAAACAACTGAAATCAATTCTACTTCAATCGAGCCGTGGATGGAGGGAACACCTCCCTCTGACGTAAATGATTTCCAAGATAGAGTCACACAAAATATCAAACTCCACCTTCGAGCATTCCAAGAGGCAGATCTTGCAAATTCATGTGTTAAGAATTGGAACCTCGAATTTTTACGCCCTGGAGAATTCGCGACATTTACTTCACTTGAAAAAATTCGGCCAATTCTTGATGGTTTGAATAAAGAAGTTGGTCGTCCATTTTTCAGAGCGCTCATCGACGCCGCGCACTGCGGAGACTCTGGACTCTCGATGGCTGAAAATGCACAAATTATTTCTGAAATGGGGGAGAATGATCAGATTGGACCATTTCATTGTTCTGCGCCTACGACTCGTGGGTGCCTTTCTTCTGACGATGGTTGGGTAAGTGCGCTCCTTAGGTCCAACGCGGAAACTGGGAAGCTTCCAAGTGCGTTTGTTGAGTTATTCCGCCATGACGACCAAGCTTTTGCTGAGCTTCGCGAGTTGGTGCCCGGGCATGGAATCGACACCACGATGGGGCGAACCTATATTGAGGTGGTGGTTGATGGGCTTGTTGATACAGTCCGGCGCCTTAATAACCTTAAAAATCGTGGGGTTATTTAAGCAGTACATCTTTAGGTTTAGTTTTCTCATCACGCGGGATGGGAAGCACTTCTAAAGTGGGGGTTGGGAGTTTTAACTCTAAATAGACGGGGCTTAAACTGTCCTAACTAACGGGGATTTACTCTTATCAAAAGGGCAATTTGACGCTGGGGCGATCACATGGCGCTGGAAAGGGAGACCCCATTGATTAATGAATCTTATTTGGGCGATGTTCTTAATTCGACCTTGAGACGGACAAAGAGCTGGTTTCCGGTTTCGGCGGAAGGTAGGAGGGACCATGTGAAGCAGGCGTTGCCGTTGCCAAGGTTTTCTTCCTTGCTCAACTCAAGAAGTCCATCAGCGCTGACCCAGGTTTGAAGGTCAGAGGAAGTTTGAAGGGCAACAATGGTATCATCGGCACTGAGGTTTCGCTGTGAGACGAAGGTG
>DCQM01000167.1 GCA_002323895.1 Akkermansiaceae bacterium UBA1518 | reverse complement strand
GTACCTCATCCGGTAATGATGGGATTCGTGAACGGGCTCGCGATCGTAATTTTAATCGGACAATTTGGGTTTTTCAAGGTGCCGTTGATGGAGGACGGGCTGGCTGTGATGGAAAATGGCCGGAAGGTCATGACTTGGATGGAGCAAGAAAAGATTATGGTTATGGGGGCTTTAGCGCTTTTGACGATGGCAATCATCCATTTCCTTCCCAAATTGACTAATGCCGTGCCTTCAATTCTAATTGCAATTCTCGTTGTTGGAGGAATTAGCTACTCGGGAATGGTTGATACGAAAACGATTTCTGACGTTCTTTACGAGGGCTGGGACTCCCGGGAATTATCGGCTAGCTTGCCGGTGCTATCTCTGCCCACTGATATCCCTTGGCAAAAAGAGGGGGTGTTATTTTTAATCATAGGAACTGCTTTTTCTGCAGCAATGGTCGGCATTATCGAATCCCTCATGACATTGCAATTAATTGACGATATGACTGAGACTCGTGGCTCTGGAAACCGGGAATGTTTGGCTCAAGGAGGGGCCAATTTACTGTCCGGGATTTTTGGTGGCATGGGTGGATGTGCCATGATTGGGCAGTCTCTCATTAATATTAAGTCGGGGGGGCGTGGCCGTTGGTCGGGTATCGTTGCAGCGTTGACTCTGGCGCTCTTTATTCTGATTGGGGCTGATCTTATTGTAGAGATTCCCGTGGCAGCTTTGGTTGGGGTAATGTTCATGGTAGTGATTGGGACTTTTGAGTGGTCGACCCTCAAAACTTGGGGAAAGGTTCCTTTTCACGATATTTTTGTGATAGTCGCTGTTACTTTGATTACGGTGTTTCTTCATAATCTTGCCTTGGCTGTTTTGACAGGTGTCGTTCTTTCTGCGCTTGTATTTGCATGGGAGAGTGCAAAGCACGTTCGTCTGCGGCGCGATGATAGCCAAGAAGGGGTTCGGATTTATAACCTCCAGGGTGTTCTCTATTTTGGCTCGGTTCGGGAGTTTTCTGAGCGCTTGGTTCCATCTAATGATCCTGATGAGGTGATCATTGACTTTAAAGAGGCTCGAGTGGCCGATTTCTCAAGCCTCGAATCTTTGAACGTTCTTACTGAGCGTTATAAGACGGCGGGAAAAAGAATAAGACTCCGCCATCTTAGCCCATCTTGCGCAAAGATGATCGATAGCGCCAGTGCGCTCGTTTCGGTCGAGATGGCCGATGATGATCCTCACTACGAGCCGGCTAATTTTTAGCCGGACTCAATCCTCAGCTTTTAAGTTCTCGGGAGTTGGTGTCGTCTCGTTGACAAATACCTTTATAAGTTCGAGCGACTCTGGGGCTTTTGCAGAATCGGGGATGTAGTCTGCAAACTTCACCTGATCCGAAAGATGGGCGAAAGACTCAAGTTTTTCGAAATGCTGGTTGGGAATCAGGGAGTGATTTTTGAGGATCTGCAGGAATTCTGAAGAGGTCTTGGAACGACCCCTAAATGAGAAACGTTCGGAAGTATAATTTTTAAGAATGTCGGTGAGCTTCGAATAGAAGGCTACTGGAGAATCTTGGGGATCAAGCTTTGAGAGGTTGGTGAGTGCTTTTTCCCATGGAGGCGTTGTTTTTATAATACCAGTCCTCTTGAGTAAATAGATCACTAGAGTAATAAGAGTGGATATGGCTAGGACCCAGACCCAAAGGTCTATCTGCTTTTTGGGAGGATTCGGTTTCTCTAATAGTTTTTTCTTTGGCTCCTGCTCGGTGAGGAATCCATCTGGAATTCTCGGGGCATCGGGAATTTTTTTTGGGGTTATAACTCTAAGGGGGGGGAGGTTGAGGTTGAGTGTGGAAGGTGAAATCCGTTTTGTTTTTTTGAGGGGGAAAGAAGCGGTCGCGCTCTTCAGATCGGTGGTGTTAGTCGCTACGAAAGGAATGCGAATAGTCCAAATTTTTGTGCCAAGGGGGCTCAGGCTACCCTCAGTAAGCTCGGCTTCATTTAAAACTGGAATTAACGATTCGGGGTAAGATTGAGGAAAAGGTATAATTTTCCGATGCCATGGCATTTCGATCTCTAGAGTAAGATTTGAAGCGTGACCAAGCAGGATTTCGGTTTCCGTCCAAGAACTTGACACGACTTTGGGCCGTTCATTTTTCTGCCATACCCGGAAGAAGAGGTATCCAAAAGTCAGCCCCAGAAGAAAGACTACAAGAAGTGTTATTTTCAGGACGGTAAAAAAGGATTTCATCGGCGAGAAATACGCTTTTGGAAGAGCGCGATGATTGCAGGGAGATAGTCGGTGGCAGTATCGAGCGGCACGTAATCGATACCGGCCCGTCTGCAAGTCGACGCAGAATTTTCGGAAGCTGTAGCTGTTCGTGCTGCTAGTTCTTGCGCGTCCTTTTTAGTCAGGCGTGTCACTTGGCCTGTCTCGAGATCACTGATTGATAGGGCCGGGATATCTGGGAGCGCGCGTTCGATGGGATCGGAAATATGAATCAAAATAACCTCGTGTTTGCGAGCAAGCGCGCGCAGAGGCTTGTCGAAGGTCGGAGTGATAAGATCACTGAGAATAAATACGATGGATTTTTTAAGAGTGGTTTTGAGAAGATGTTCAATCCCTCCTGCGAGGTCAGTGCGGGGTGATTTTGGTTCAAAGGCGAGGAGTTCACGAATCATGCGGAGGACATGTCGGTGGCCGCGTCCGGGATCAAGTTGTAGTTCCTCCTGATCAGAGTATAGTAGTAGACCAACTTTATCCTTATTGAGGGTTGCCGAGAAGGCTAGGACAGCGGCAACTTCTGCGGTATACTCTGCCTTAGTGGCCACACCTGATCCGAATTGGCCTGAGGCAGAGCGATCGACGAGGAAAAAGACATTTTGTTCACGTTCTTCGGTAAAAAGTTTGATGAATGGTGAACCGAGGCGGGCTGAGACGTTCCAGTCAATGGCTCGCATCTCGTCACCTTCTTGATATTCGCGAATTTCTGCGAATTCAATACCGCGTCCTTTAAAAGAAGCATGCCACGCACCTGCGGTCATATTCTTTACGATTCGACGGCTCCGGATCTCAATCCGACGTACTTTTTCCATTAACTCTGAAGCTAGCATGGAATTTTAGGGAGTACGAAGGATATCCAAAAGTTGGTTAATAATGGTGTCGGCACTCATATCCTCAGCTTGGGCTTCATAACTCGGAATGATACGATGGCGAAGAATGTCGGCAGCGATGGATTTAACATCCTCGGGCAATACGTGGGCGCGGCCTTCCAGAAACGCTAAACAACGGGCGCCGCGGACCAATTGAATGGTGGCGCGAGGCGATGCTCCGGCAGTAATGAGGGGGTCGAAGGATGAGAGGTCGAGGTCGGCTTGGCGCTCAGAAAGCTGGAGGCGGCCCTCGGCGCGGGTGGCGAAGACGATATCTAAAATGTAGTCCTCAATCTTGGGGTCGACATGAATTTCATTTATGAGCCCACGTGCCGAAGTGATCGAGTCGAGATTGGTGACGACTGAGGCGGTTGGAGCTGTGGTGGTAGAGGACATTCGACGAAGAACCTCGCGTTCTTCGTCACGCTGGGGGTAACTGACGATGACTTTCATCATGAAGCGGTCCATTTGAGCCTCGGGTAAAGGATAGGTGCCTTCTTGATCGAGAGGGTTTTGAGTTGCCATCACAAGAAAAGGGTTGGGGAGAATACGTGTTTTTCCACCAAGCGTAACTTGTTTCTCTTGCATCGCTTCGAGAAGTGCAGACTGAACCTTAGCAGGGGCTCGATTTATTTCGTCAGCGAGAAGAAGATTAGTGAAAACAGGGCCCTCTTTCGCTTTAAATTCCTGAGTGCCAGGGTTGTAAATATGAGTTCCAATCACGTCTGCTGGAAGGAGGTCCGGTGTGAATTGAATCCGGCCAAACTGGGCTTGAAGAGTTTGTGCCAGAGTATTCACCGCGAGAGTTTTGGCGAGCCCTGGCAATCCTTCCACAAGAAGATGGTTTCCGGTGAGAAGACATATAAGCATCCGGTCAACTAGATGATCTTGACCAATCAGGACTCGGCCAATCTCTTGACGGAGAGGGGCTATAAATTTTGAATGCTCTTCAATGGCGGCTGAAAATTCTTCGGGAGTCATAAAGGAATTGTTTGGATCTATAATTGTCTTGGGGGAGGGTAGCACTGTCTAAAGAAAGATCGACTCCACTTTTAATACATCCTAGAAAATTTGGTTGGCAGCCGCAGGATTGTTTGAATGAAACGGTATGGAGAGGGGGTTCTTTTTAGGAAAGTCAGTTTTTTGGAGCTTTGAGGGATGCGGAATCATTCAGCCATAACTATTGATTGAAAGGATTTTCTGTTTACCCACTATTTAGAGGAAAAGGAAAGATGGCGTCAGACCTAAGGTAATCAGACCCGGATGCGGCTTGAAGGGAGGGAGCGATCCGAATTCTTTTACTGTAACTGAAAGTGATTTTATCCTCCGAGATGCAAAGGATCTATGAACGTTTCCAGCTCAAGTGAAAACCGTTCCTTGACTGGAAAAAGCCCTTCTTATTTTGTTTCGAGATGGGGCAAAATTTTACCAATTGCAGCTTCTGACGTCATCCCGTGTTTTTTACGAAGGATTTCAGGCTTACCGTGCTCAATAAATTTGTCGGGCCAACCAATTCGCTCTACGGGGGTTTCAATGACTTTATCGTGGAGCAATTCAATAATCGAGAGTCCAAAACCGTTATAGAGCACGTGATCTTCAAAAGTGCAGACGACTTTTGAATTCGCAGATAACTCTGTGATGGTTGATGCATCAAGAGGTTTGATCCAGCGAGGATTAATTAAGGTGACGCTGTATCCTTCGTCTTCTAGTTGCCCTTTGGTTTCAAGAGCAACTTCCATCATCGTTCCCAGGGGAATGAGGCAGACATCTGTTCCTTCCTGAATGACCTCTGCTTCGCCAATAGTGAGAAGTTCTGGCTGTTTCTTAATTGTTGCACCGGGGCCGTTGCCTCGAGGATACCGGATGGCGATTGGGCCGTCCTCGTATTTCGTCATAGTCCAAAGCATATCGATGAATTCATCTTCATCTTTTGGTTGCATATGGATTAAGCCTGGCACGTGTCGGAGGTAACCAATATCGAAAAGACCATGATGGGTTGGTCCGTCATCCCCAGAAAGTCCACCACGATCCATGCATAAACGGACTGGAAGATTTTGAAGGGCCATATCATGAAGAATCATGTCGTACGCCCTTTGCATAAAGGTTGAGTATATAGCAAGGAAAGGCTTGAGGTCCTGGGTGGCCTGTCCGCAAGCGAAGAGTGCGGCATGTTCCTCGGCGATGCCGACGTCAAAGTAGCGTTCGGGAATCTCGGCTTTGAAGGTTTCTAGTTTGGTCCCGCCAGGCATGGCGGCGGTGATCGCGGTAATGGATTTGTCTTCCTTTGCAAAGTCAGTGATGGCGCGTCCAAAAAGTTCGGAGAAAGTGGGCGCGCCTGATGCGGTCGAACCGTCTTCGACGTTATAAGGCCCTAGACCGTGGAATTTGCCCGGCATATCAAGGGCGGGCTGATAGCCTCGGCCTTTTTCAGTGATGATGTGGAGGATGACTGGTTCATCTTGCTCCTTAAGATACTCAAAGCTTTTAATGAGAGAAGGAAGGTCATGACCGTCAATAGGGCCATAGTAGCGCATGCCAAATTTCTCGAAGAGAACGTTAGGCAGGATCATGTTTTTGGCGTTACGTTCTATCTTGTGAGCAAATTTACGAGCACCTGGCCCAGCCACTTTTTCCACGAGCGAAGCAGCCTTAGCCCGAATGTCATTGTATGCTGGATGTGACTGAAGAGTATTAAAATATTTTGCGAGGGCTCCGACATTTTTATCAATCGACCACTCGTTGTCGTTGAGAACTACGATGCAGCGGTCGGTTGCTTCGGCAATATTGTTGAGAGCCTCAAGGGTTGGTCCACAGGTGAAGGCCGCATCACCTGCGACAGCGACAACGTGATTATCGTTACCTTTCAGATCTCTGGCGGAAGCCATTCCAAGAGCGGCAGAAAGTGCGGTCCCAGCGTGGCCCGCGCCATAGCAGTCATGCTCTGATTCGGTGCGAAGTAGAAAGCCGTTTAGGCCCTCATATTGTCTGATGCTGCCGATTTCCTTAGCTCGTCCAGTGAGCATCTTGTGAACGTATCCCTGATGGGAAACATCAAAGAGAAACTTGTCTGTCGGGGTGTCAAAGACACGGTGCATTGCAATCGTTAATTCAACTACACCAAGGTTAGGTCCAAGGTGTCCTCCTGTATTAGAAAGAGAGGTAATGAGCCTGCCGCGAATCTCTTGTGCGAGTTCGGGGAGTCTTTCCGGTTCGATTTTTTTGAGATCGTCCGGTCCTTGGATTGTGTCGAGAAGGGTTGTGCTAGAAGAGTCTGACATCGTCATCGAGTGTGTCGGAAGACTGATCTGAAGATTCATCTGAATCTTCATCATTTTCTTCCTTCTGAAGTTTAGCCTCAATCATATTGAGCCGTTTTCTTGCGGATTTTAAGGTCTTTTGGCAATAGCTCAAGAGCGCTTGACCTCTTTCGAAGTCTTCGAGCAGTTTTGCAAGTGACGAGGGTTCGTCCTCGAGTCGTCTTGTTATTTCTTCAAGCTCGTCTGTCGCCTCCTCGAAGGAGCCGGACACACATTTAGCAGAGGTTTTTTTCTTAGCAGCCATTTAGAACGAGATGCTCGCGTCTAGGATTATCTGTTATAAAGGCGTTCTTTAGAATAAAAGTATATTCTATTACTGAAGAGGTCGGAAACTTCCGGATACTTGTTCATTATCGGTCTTAAGTTTTGTGATTGCTTCGATAGGATTCCCGGACTCACCATTCCACTTCGGCTATCCGTTTTTGATCGGCTCAACGCTCCACGGGCTGGGCCATCAAGCATGAGGGGGGCAAAATCCTCGTTGTATCCAAAAGGAATTGGACTAAAAAAGACATTCTCCTTAAATGAGATCGGAGTGATGGCAATCCCCGCAACCGACAGTTCGCTATCCTCAGCCAGTTCTTCTAGTTCAATAAATTCGTCAACTTTTCGCGGTAACCAGATTGAAATCCTATCGGCATACCATGCAACAGCCCAAGGCTGGTCCGAGAAAATGACTGCATTGTCATCGGTTGCGTTATGGAGAGTTTTACTAAAGACTGATGGCCAGTAAGGAGGCCAAACAGTTTTGCTGCTACCCTTCGTTGCGAGTGCACTGAGCGTTTCCCTTGGAATCGTCAAAATTAGAGGGCCAGCACTTATTAGAATCACGATAGCGAAGTGGCCATATCGCATGATTGCGCCTCCGGCAGGTAGCTCAATTCTTGCCCACAAAATTGAAATGAAGGCCAATCCATAAGCCGTCATAATTGGCGAGAAAAGGATATGAAGTTGATTCGGGTCGAGATTGCTATCTGAGAGCCCAAAAATAGCCATCCCAAGCGTAGCCATGATCCACATAAGGAGGACAATCCAACGGAATTTGGCAATGGATTCTCGTTTGAAAGGATGAAGGAGTGCAAAGAAGAAGAGCGGGGCAACGAGGATAGAACCAAGATTGTTGTAAAGCTCATTAACCTGCCTCAGCATACTAGTCGCAGTATTAATGAGGAAAGAGTTGAGGTTGTAGACGATCGTGTAGGTTTGTTCGGCGGGATCGCTTGTCCGCATGATTACGGATTCCGATTGAGTTAATCCTCCGTAAAGACTGAGAAATGCAGTTCCCCCAGGATTTCCTGTCCATTCCATGTTCTTGACTAAAAAGTATCCACTAAAAACAAGAAGGACTCCGAGAGTCATAAAGCCGGAGATTCCCTTGGGTCTGAAAAAAAAGGCGGCGTAAATGGCAAACCCCAAGATGATCCAGATCGTCAGCCAGTGGGAAAGAGCGAGCAGTGAAAGAAAAACTGCTGCAATCACAAGAGAACCAATATCGGCCCGGTTTTCAATTGAAGCTTCGAGGGTCCGGTAAATAAAGAAAAGCGCACAAGAAAACAGCAGAAGCATAAGCATCTGGGGAAGTCCCGTCTGGGTGAATTTCCACATGAGATCACTCAAAATCATCAGGATGGCAGTGGCTCCCGCTATTCGAACATCGAAAATTCGTGAGATGAGGAGGTAGTTGATACCAACTGCAATGAGAAATAGGATGACGGCAACTGCTGAAATTACGTGATCGAGAAGGTAAACAGTTTCCTTATCCTCATTCATTTGGAATTTATCGAAATCGTCGCCACCGACTGCCTTTAAGGCGGCCGCAATAACGTAGGGGTGTAAGGGGGAGTGGTAGGTGTCGTGGAAGGAATTAAGATCGATATCCTTTTCGGCTGCTTTAGCTTGCCAGACCGCAGCGCCACGGATGACCTTAGTTGTTGCATTATTGCCCCGTGCGATCTCCCGGCCAATTTGAGCCTGCTCGATTCCCTTTTCAGAGGTGAGTCCCTTGAAGCTAAGTATCAAGTAGAAGCATACTAAACCAAAGAGGACGAGGAAAAAGAGGAGGCGACTGATTAGATTGGCGTTGTTGAAGCCGCCGACTTTAGTGGAACTAGTCATGATGAATGTGGATCAATAAGCGGAACGTCGCGAAGTTTTCGTTGAAGAGTACGTCTGCTGATACCAAGTAGCTCTGCGGCTTTCGTCCGATTTCCGTCCGTGACCCGCAGTGCGCCTTGCACAGCTCGTTGCTCAAGGCCATGCAAGTTGAATTCCTCCTTGGGAGCAAGGGTGTTTTTCACCGAAGATGATTCAAAGTGGTGTCCTAGGCCGGTGACGAAGTCTGGGAGGTGCTGAATATCTAGCTCGGATTGATTTGACATAACTACGGCATGCTCGATAGCCGTTCGTAATTCTCGGACATTTCCGGGCCAACCGTAACTGAGCAGAGAGCTCATGGCAGCTTCGGTGAGAGGTTTCTCTGGGCGGCCGTTTTCTCTTGCGAATTCCAATAGAAAGGAGTTCGCAAGTAACACAATGTCTTCTCTTCTCTCGCGTAGAGGTGGCATAATTATACCTAAGACATTGAGTCGGAAGTATAGATCTTCACGAAACGTTCCTTCTTCGACCATCTTGGCAAGACTGCGGTTGGTTGCGGCAATGATGCGAACATCGACTTGAATTGAGGTGTTTGAGCCAACGCGTTCAATCGTTCGTTCGGAAAGAGCTCGGAGCAGCTTTACCTGTGTTTGTGCATCAATCTCTCCAATTTCGTCGAGAAAAAGAGTTCCACCGTGAGCTTGTTCAAATCTGCCTACCCGGCGCTGGGAGGCCCCAGTGAAGGCACCTTTTTCATGGCCGAATAGTTCACTTTCTAAAAGTTGGGAAGACAGAGCGGCACAATTTACACCCACAAATTTTTCGCCGGGACGCCCAGAAAGGTCGTGGAGGGCGTGAGCAACAACCTCTTTGCCGGTTCCCGATTCACCCTCAATGAGGACCGTCGCGCGCGTCGGGGCGATTTGTTCGATCTTGGCAGCAACTTTGGCCATCAAAGTAGAACGTCCGATCAGGCGGTCAAGGCCGTGGGATGCACTGGCTTTGCTTTCTTTGAGAGTTTCGTTTTCCGCGACAAGCTTGACGTTTTCTTTTTCCAAGGTCCGATTCCGAACGGCTCGTTTTAGAAGAAGCTCTACTTCATCGAGGTTCAGAGGCTTGGTGACAAAGTGCCAAGCTCCACGTCGCATGGCTTCTACTGCCGTGTCGACTGAGCCGTAAGCTGTCATCATAAGTGTAACCGGCGGGTGGGAAAGCGCGAGGGCCACGTCGAGTACTTCCATTCCCGAATCGGCTCCGAGCCGAAGATCTGTAAGGAGGAGGTCAACATCTTCGGAATTGAGGACCTGCTTGGCCTGTTTAAGATCTGCCGCTACGTAACAATCGAAGCTTTCCTCAAGAGCCATTCTCAGGCCGTCGCGGGTCGCTTTTTCATCATCAACAATCAAGAGGGTTTTCACAAATATTTCTACACTTCGATTGGGGCGCTGTCTTCAAGCAGACGCACTCGTTTATCAGTTCTCGGGAAGTAAAGCGTGACCTTGGTTCCAACCTCTTCTTCGCTTTCAACTTCTAATTCTCCGCCATGTTCGCGGAGGATACGGCGGACAATGAGCATTCCGAGCCCTGTTCCTTCGGCCTTGGTAGTCCGAAATGGCTCGAACATTGCTCCCATCGCCTCAGGCGAAATACCACTGCCATTATCCGAAATCGCAAGGCGAACTTCGTATTCAGTTACGCTGCTTTGAATCAGAATCTCACCTGAGTTCTGTTCAACAGCCTGATAAGCATTTCGAATGACGTTGTAAAACGCCTGCTTGATTTGGGTTGGATCTAGGTCGAGAGAGGGTAGATTCTCGATTAAATCGAGTTTCACGGGAATTTTACGACTTTCAAGTTCTGGGCTGAGAGCGAGGAGGCTTTCTTCGAGTAACTGGTGGAGTTCCGTGGGTTCTCGTTCAGGTTTAGTGGGGCGCATTGCCTCGAGAAACTGCTTCAAAATAGTGTCAAGTCGCCCGATTTCAGTGCGGGCCGTGCCGAGATGTTTTTGGAGTGGTTCTTGGTCGCCTTCGGGAAGGTCGGAGATGCGGCGTTCAAGAAGTTGGAGGTGGAGTGAAAGCGAATTAAGTGGGTTTCCGATCTCATGGGCTACCCCGGCAGCCAGCAGAGTGAGTGCATTCAGTTTTTCCGATTCAATCTCTTTCTCAGCCTCTTCACGAGAGCGGGTAATATCCCGGACCAACATAACATGTCCAAGATCAGCTTCGCCTTCTTCAGCGACCGGTGAGAGATAAAAGTTCAAGTATCGGTTTTCGGGATAAAAAACTTCAAGATCTCGGCTCACTGTTCGGCGATTGGAGTGCATCAGGTTTGTCCAATCGACGCCGCGTACTACCTCGTCCAAGGGTTTACCTTGGGCCTCCTCGGGTGTGGTGCCAAAAAACCGACATCCGGCATGGTTGATAAAACTAATTCCTCCTGAGGTGTCGAGGAGGAGAACGCCTTCCTGAAGTGCTTCGAAGACCTTCTGGAGGAAGCCCTTTTCACGAACAAGCCTAGAAAGGAGCGCCTGCACTTCTCCCGGCTCGATCTGGTCGAGCCGTGAAAGAATTTTGTCCAGGACCGCTGATTTCAAAGCTGCGACAGATTGGCACAATCAGAGGGCAGACGCAATCCTCGGGCTTACACAATCGGCGCTCTGCTGATTTGGGTGGGCCCCCGGCGGTTTATTTATCGACAAAATCCCCAGGTATAACTTGGTCCAGAGGAGCTTAGCGCCCAAAGATATGGTATTTTAAGCTGAAACCACCTTGAAAAGAATTACTCGGTCTTTTCGGACAAAGCTAAAACTTTGTCGTTACTTGCACCGGTTTTGATGATTTCACCATTCACCTTTAAGTGAACAACCAGACCAAGAAGCTTATCGCGATACTTGCTCTCAGCCCCTTTGACCATGATCGGGCGCTGATTGAATGTTCCCCACAGACCGTAGGGATCTTCGGTGAAACATCATCCACCACCGCCGCCTGAGGGCATTACCGGATTATCACTCCAAGATTCCAGATTGGCGCTCTTGGTAGTGATAGTCTCAGTTCCATTTGAAAGGACGAGATCGATCGTGTCCGAGCCAGAGATCTTCTCGATTTTGTTTTGATACTGGCGGCGATTACGCTCTACAAAAAAGACATATTCGACCGTTACATCTTTGAGCATCTCATCGCGGTTATTTTCCACGGTGACGATGTAATTATGATCGTATTTTTCAAAGTGCCACTGCCCCTGCGCTGGCTTATTTTTTTCAGTCCTTTTACTGTAATGCTTTGTGTCGATCGAAAGGGATCTTTTGGCCTGAATAATCGGGCCCTGCTCTTCCACATACTTTTGATCTTGCTTCGAAAGAATCTCGATTGGAAAGGTGAGGACCTTGCCACGCGCTATGCGCATCTTCGCTTTCTTTGTCGAGGCCTCATACTCAATGAGCTCACCGCGGAAGGTTTTTTTACCATCCTTGCTGACATAGGTGCGCACCTCTCCAAAGATCGCGGTGAGGGGGAAGCATATAGCAAGAAGTAACAGCTTGACGCTCATGATGTTAAGTTGTCTTTTTTCATCTTATCCAACAAGCTGAAAATTAGAGGGTTCTCGATCATCTGAATCGCTATTTCTGAAAAAGGGGGTCGTTCTTGTTTCCTCTGGATAAGATGTAAGCGAGTAGATCTAGAATGTCGTCATCTTCTAACATGTTGAGGAGACCTAGGGGCATCATCGAGAACTTAGTAGGCTCCGATGATTTAATATCGCTGGTCTTAATAATAGTCATGGCGCTGGGAGCCATGAGATCCGTTATGATCCTGTAATCATCTCCTTTGAGGTTTGCGATACGGCCGATGATTTGCTTTCCATTCTTAAGGGTAAATGTGATTGATCCATATTGATCACTGATTTCATTACTTGGCTCGATAATAGATTCAAGTAGGTCGTGGGGGCTGAACTTGCCGCCCGCACTGGTCAAGTCGGGCCCGATCCCGCCCCCTTCCTCGTTGAAACGGTGACACGCGTAGCAGGTTGCAGTCGCGAACATTTCGCGGCCGTTTTTGAAGTCCCGGTTGCCCTCAAGTCCAGAGCCAAGAAGGGGAGTGAAATCCTTCATCTGCCAGTTTTTGACGAACTGAAGCTTGCGATTGCTGCTCAGGGGGTTTTTTGTGACGGGCTTGGCATTTATGATAGACGCGAGCACTTTCTTTCTCTTTGTAGAGAGACGGGCGAGGTGGTCTTTTTTGATCTCGTTGATGAATTTGCTGAAGCTTGCACCACCTTTGTAGCCAGCTGCTCGGGTGAACCAGATGAAAAGTTTTTTCTCGGAATCGTCTGTCCATCCCTCCTGCACAAAGCGGATGTTTTTAGCGATGGCAATTTGCTCTTCTTGGGTCAGTGCGTTGGTAATCAACTCGACCGAGCGTATGATCATGTCGGGGGCCTGAAGGTAGGCTAGAACATTTGAGAGCTCGATATTTTCGGAAGCTGAATCCCCTGGAAAGTGGGGATCGAGTTGGGCGATGACTTGAGCTCTTTGTTTTTCGATTGGGGCGCCGATACGGACGAAAGTGAGTCCATAGGCGCGAAGGAGGTCAAAACGTTCCTGCTGACTGAGTGACTTGTAGTCGAACGCGAGAAGTGATTCCACGAGTGCCCCTTGGATCTTTTCGTTTCCAAGACGGGCTAGAGAAATAAGGGCTCCAAGTTTGGTGAAGGGGTCTTTCTCATTGAGGGCTTTTTTGGTCCAGTAGTTGGTGGGCACTTTTTCGATGGCTGTACGAGCGGTGAAGCGGAGGGCGCGGTCGTCGCTGCCAAGGTGCTTCCAAAATTTATCAACAACAGAGGCGTCGCTCTTGAGGTGGTATTCTGCGATGGCTTGACGTTCAGTACGCTCCTTGGCTCCTTCGATACGTGGCTTGGCGGGAGCGGTGTTTTCGGTGCCTGTGTAGGTTACACGGTAGATTCCGGACTGAACCTTGCGGCCTCCAACGGTGATATACATTGCGCCATCCTTTTTGCTGATACAAATATCGGTGAGGGGGAAGGGTTGCCCGCCGATGAATTCCTCGACCTCTCCAGTATAGCTGGAGCCGTTTGGCTTAAGATGGACCGCGTATAGTGTTCCATAGGACCAGTCGCAGGCGAAGAAAGCCTTCTGATATTTGGTCGGAAATTTTGCTCCGGTTCCAAAGGTTACGCCAGTGGGTGATCCGGGCCCAACGTTCACGACGACTCCAAAGCTATCACTGTAATATTCAGGCCACTTTGCCGAACCATTTCGCCAGCCGAATTCGGCCCCGCTGATGACGTGGTTAATTCGAGTGGGTCGATACCAAGGCGTGTTGATGTCCCACTCCATGTCCGCATCGTAAGTGAACATCTCCCCTTCAAGGTTGAAGTCGATATCGTATTGGTTTCGAAACCCAGTCGCGACAACCTCCCAATTTTTGCCTTCGGGATCCGTCTTGCAAATCCATCCACGGGGAGCTTCAACCCCTTTCATAAACCCGCGGCCGTAAACCCGCGGCTGGAGTGTGTCTTCGCCCCAGCATTCAGTCACGCGGGAGCTTTGATAATCGGGAAGAGCGGTTTGGTTTCCACAGGCCACGTAAAGCGATTTTCCGTCAGGTGAAAGGACGACTGCGTGTGGGCCGTGTTCTCCGCCCACTTCTTGAAATTTTTTGAGTAAGGTGACTTTGTCGAACTTGTCGTCGTTGTTGGTGTCCTGCACCCGGTAAAGACCGCGCCCCTCGTATTTCTTGTCGTTTACGACCACGTAAAGGGAGTCAAAGGCATAGCAAAGTCCCCAGGCATGTCCGATATCGAGATCAATCTTTTCGAGGTTTTCGTCGGTGAGAGTTTGCCCTTGGGCAGGGCGATCAAAGCGGTAAAGCGATCCGTATTGATCACCCACGATAAGACGACCTTTATCATCTTCACAAAGGACGACCCAGGAACCGAAATCCTTTTTAGGAACTGAGTAGAGCCGCTCAACTTCAAATCCTTCTTTTACGACTAAGCGTTTTGGGGGAGTGACTTGGGATGCGAAGTCTTCGGCAAGAGTGACTGAAACCATGAAAGTGGCTCCGATGAAAAAGGCCGGTTTGAGAATGTTATTCACGAAGCGTCGATGCTATTCAAGTGGCTTCCATGATGCCATTTCAAAAATCAGATCTTGAAGGAGTGTTTCCTATTTTGAAGTAATCAACATGGAGGAATCGCTCCTTCGTATCGTAATTTATTTATGTCCCTCATCCGTTTTGTCCTTCTTGGAGGAAACGAGGAAGGCCACCAGATCGCGAGCTTCTTGTTTGCTAAGCAAGCCATTCATTGGGGGCATTGCCGAGACTGGTTTGCTCTTTTTGGCAATGTCTGATTTTTTGATGATTTTCGTCGTCTCGGCAAAGTTAATCATGGCATTACCATCTTTGTCATCAGGCATGAAGTTACCGCTGATCTCGGTGCCGTCTTTTAGGGTAATCGTGCCAAGGCCATATCCGACAGCAACTTCGGCTCCAGGATTGATGAGTGAACGTAGCAGGTAAGTGGAATCGTGTTTTTTACCGATGGCTCCCAGCTCAGGGCCGACGTTCCCGCCAACTCCGTGCATGGTATGGCAGCGTTGACATTGAGCCGCTCCGTGTTCGTAAAAGACCTTTTTTCCCAATTTAATGTCTCCGCCATCACGACAGAGGAGATTCCATTCGGCATTTGGGTCGTCCTTGTCGAGGGAAGCGCGGAATTTGTCGAGTGAAAGAGCCATTTTTTCGGCAGCGGTGAAGATGTCGAGTGCGAGTCCTGATTCGGATTTTCCGGCAGTTAGTTGATCGAGGGCAACCTTTATTATCTCTTTAGCTTTGGGTGTTTTGAGCTTGGTCAAAGTTTGCAGAGTGAGCTGCTTTTCTTTCAAGGTTGCGCCCTTGCTCGTAAGAAGGTTTCCAAGTTGAGCGGTAGCGCGATCGGGATCGTTTTTAAAGAGAAGCTCTCTCGCCATGCTTCGGACTTTGTCGCTCTTGTCGGCGAAAAGTTTCTGAAGTGTAAACGGCCAAGCAGAATTTGATTCTTTGAGCGGAGCGAGAAGCTTCATTGATTTAACGCGGGCTTCCTCGGGGTATTTTTCATCCTTCAGATATCGAGTAAGTCGAAGTTCACCAAGTGGGATTTGATCTTGTTCGGAGAGAATGAGAGCGCGCGGAATGAGCTCGACCGAGCTTTTGTCAACGCCATCAAGAAGCCCTTTTAGGTTTTCAACGATACTAGAATTTAGTTTGATTCGATTTTTAGGAAGAGTCCGGGCGAATCCGGTGACAGGATCAGGGACAGGTGGGTTGTTCCACTCGAGGAGAGCGATTAGCGCGTCCTTACGAGTCCGGAAATCAACTTTTGGGTCGGCTGCGATTTTTGCGATCACTTCGGCGTCCTTTTCTTGGCCCAAAACCCAAGCTGCAAAAATTGCTCTTCGGGCAGTAAGAGGATGCCATTTGATTTCAGGAGAGACTCTTAAGGCAATGCTGTGTGCTTGGTTTGAAAGTGCCCGATAGGTTTTGCGAACATCCATTTCGTAAGCAGCGCGAATCGCTTCCTGTCGGACAGATTGATCGCGGTCGCCGAAGTAGGTTTCGAGGAGATGAGATTTATGGCGACGAAGGGCAATAACGATGGCGCGGCGGACTGCTGACGAGCGATGGTCGTAGTGTTTCCAATCGGTTGTAAACTCGCCACACTTAGTAAGAACCATGATTCCAGCGTGGCGGACAACAACGTCATTATCGTCGTTATTCTCCAACATTTTAATCGCTGGCTCGATTGCGTCCTTATGACCATGATTGGAGAGGGCAATGGCCGCGAGTGATACGACACGTGGTGATGAATCATCGAGCATTGCGATCAGAGCCTTTCGGAATGGGGCGAGGTGTTTGCCGTGATTGCCAAGAGTGCGTGCAAGGTTAGCCCTAACTTCCATCTCTTTGTCGCCAATTAAGCTAGCAAGGGAGTTAAGTGCAGAGGGGTTTTTCTGGCCAAGCTGACCGATTCCCCAAATACCGTGGATTCTGCGCATGAGTGGTTGGTTTGGCTTAATTGCTTTCTCAAATAGAGGAAGCGAATCGAGGTCTTGATCTGCGAGAGCGAATTGAGCGCGCTGGCGAACCCGCTGGTCAGGATGGGCCAGAAGCTTGAAGAGCTTGTCTGACTTAAGGGAGGGGATGCCGTTTGCAAAAAGATCTTTGATTTCTGTAATCCCTTTTGACTTGAGCTTCGAGTCGTCTGCGAGGGTGTAGACGTTGCCTTTTCCAGACTTGGTCCAGCCACCACCGTAGTCTGCAATGTAGAGCTTGCCGTCATATCCCCAATCGAGGTCTGTTAGGGCGATTCCCTTCAGGAAGTTTGTCTGCTCACCGAGTTTAAAGTTGGCTCCGTCGGGATTGAGGGTGAAGCGTTCAATGAGGCAGCGACCGGGGCCGGCTACGTAGCTAGCAACGAAAAAGTTGCGGTCGAATTTTTCGGGTAGTCCCACGATACCGGGATTATAGGCCAAGCCGCAAGGGCCATTCGAACTATAAGCAATCGGTGGGTTGATGTAAGCGGGTTGGCGGTCGTGGCGGGTATTCCAAAGGCCTTCGTTCATCCAGGCATCAATCTGATCTTCTTTCCGTGGAGGCTTTCCGCCAATGTGATTGTAGACTGAGCCGCCGAAGGAGACCATCGTTTGGTGGCCCATTTTCCAGCCGGAGTCGCCATGTTCGACGAGGTATACAATACGCTCCCGATCTCCTTGGTCGTAGTCGTTATCGACGGTGAATAGGTTGCCGAATTCATCAAAGACAATCTCTTTTGGATTACGAAGATTGATATAGAACTCTTCAAATTCAGAGCCATCGGGGTTCGCTCTGAAAACGCCGCCGGAGTCTGGACGGGCAAAGGTCTTGCCATCCTGCTCGACATGATAACCACGGTCGCCAATCGACCAGTAGAGTTTGCCGTCGGGCCCCCAGGCGAAGCCGTTGAGATCATGGCCGGAGAAGCTGACGCGGACGCCAAAGCCATTGACGAGCGTTTTAACTTCCTCTGCTTTTCCGTCGTTGTTGGTATCCTTGAGGCTGTAAACGCCAGGAATCATTGCGAAGTAGACGGTGCCGTCTTTTTCAATGAGTCCGCCGGAGGGGCCAGCGAGTGGGGCGTTGAAATCACCACGATAAATAGTTGTTTTGTCAGAGACGCCATCGCCATCGGTGTCTTCAAGTAGCTTAATAACTTCTGAATCTTTTGTGAATTCTTCCCATTTTAGAAAGTCGTTTTGCTTCCCGGACCACTTTTTGTGAAAAGCGGTGCGGTCATCGAGAGTCATATTGGAAATGTCTCCGTTTACGCGATCGCGCAAAAATCTGCCGCCGTGACGTATATCTTGCACTTGAACACGCCAGCGATTGGTTTCGGCAACGTAGACGCGGTTTTGAGCATCGATGCAGATCGCTGTGGCGTTTTGGACCTGATTTTTATCAGCGAAGCGATTGAGCGTAAGGCCTTCGGGAATCGTGATTCTCTTGTCGAGATTGGAAGGGACGAGTTGGGCGTTGAGCGGCAGAAAGGCGAAGAGACAAAGAAGAAGAGTGCGTGGCATAATTTTTTTGGAGGGTTTTCTACGCCGGACGAATCTGGAAAATTTCAACCGAGCCCTGGCAAGACCGCAAAGAAGAGGAGAGGTGTGACCAGATAGTGCCCTGTGGCTAGAATTGAGGTCCTCAAAATTGAAGGCGAAAACCCCTTGGTTTCGAGGTCAGTGCACTCGGTAAAGTTGATATGACAGCGGAATGAAAGGGGGCCTTTATGTTGAAACTGTGGGCAATTACGGGATTGCCCGAAAGATCGGGCTATTTCCAACCGAACCTATAAAATGAAGATAGCAGTTTTTATCTTGGCGGGGATGTTTTTCGTGGGTTGTGAACGCCATGAATCTATGCCTAGTGAGGAAACGGGGCAGCTTCCATGGGTCGAGCCAAAAGGGGGCGATTGGAATGAAATTCAATTTGGTGGAGAAGGATCGGCGCAATGGTCTGACGGGGAGCTCCATCTCGAAGCCGGAGTTGAACTTACTGGTTCACAATTTAGCGGAGAACTCCCCGAGATGCCCTATGAACTTGAGTTGGAAGCCCTCAAGGAAGTGGGTTCAGATTTTTTCTGTGGGTTGACTTTTCCGGTTTCGTCGAAGAATGAGTGTCTTACCTTCATTGTTGGGGGCTGGGGTGGAGGAACGGTGGGGATTTCCTCGATTGATGGGATGGATGCCTCGGAGAACGAAACGACCACTTATGGTAATTTTAAAGAAGGTCAGTGGTATGCTATCCGACTGGTTGTGGAAAAGGGGAGACTCTCAGCCTTTATTGACGGTAAGCAGGTGGTGGATGTCGCGACCGAAGGCCGTAAGCTAGGACTCCGGCCAGGGGTCATTGAATATTGCGCCCCGATGGGCATTGCGGCATGGCAAACCGAGGCGAAAGTAAGGAAACTTCGATGGCGCTCTCTTGCTGATTAGGGCTTGTTTTTTTCAGCGGGGCGCGTTAGTCATCTCCCAACAACTTCTGACGATCGTTTGGAGTGGGTTTTTAAACCCGCTCTTTTTGGTCTCAGGGAACCACGAATCTGGAAATGACCACCGACATTGTTGCCCTCATCGAGTTTTATGAAAAAGAAAAGGCCATCGAACGCGAACGCGTTGTCGAGGCCCTTGAGTATGCTTTCTGCTCCGCCTATCGCAAAATGGTTCCTGGCGCTGACGCTATCGAGTCTCTCCGTGCCGAAATCAACGAGAAGAAAGGCGATACTCGCATCTTTGCCAGCCTGGAGGTAGTCGCAGATGATGACTACATAGATAAGTTTAACGAGGTTCCCGTGGGTGTTGCCAAAAAGAAAGAGGATAGCTCTGAGATTGGCTCGCGTCTTGATTTTGATGTCACTCCAAAAAACTTTGGGAGAATCGCGGTTCAAACTGCGAAGCAAACTATGATGCAACGTCTGCGTCAGGCTGAGAAGGAAAAGATTTATGACGAATTTAAGGACCGGGCTGGCGATATCGTTAGTGGTTCTGTTCGGCGTTTTGAAAAGAGTGATGTCATGGTCGATCTTGGGAAATTTGAGGCTCGGATGCCTTCGAAAGAACGTGTTGGGACTGAGGATTACTCGGTCGGAGATCGGATTCGCTGCTACGTTGTTTCGGTTGATAACGAAGGACGCGGGCCAGAAATTATCCTTTCCCGCAGTCACCCCAACTTTGTGCGCCGACTCTTCGAATCAGAAGTCGCAGAGATTTCTGATCGTACTGTTGAGCTTCGCGCTGTCGCTAGGGAAGCTGGGTATCGCACAAAGGTTGCGGTTTACACTCACGATGATAAAGTCGATCCCGTTGGGGCTTGCGTTGGTCTTCGTGGTGCGCGCGTTAAGAACATCGTGCGTGAGCTAAACAACGAGCGTGTCGATATTATTCGCTGGAACGAGGATGTTACCGAATTTGTCACTGAGGCTCTAAAGCCAGCTATTGTAAGGAGCCTTAGCCTCGATAATGAAAATCGTGTCGTAAATGTTACGGTTGACGAAGAAGACCTTTCTAAGGCGATTGGTCGCCGTGGTCAAAATGCTCGCTTGACCTCTAAGCTTACTGGCTGGGACGTTCAAGTCCGTAAGGACGAGAGCCAGCACGAACAGTTTGAAGCTCGTGTCGATGATGCGGCGACCCACCTTGCTGAAGATCTTAAAATCGATGATGCGACTGCTGGAAGGCTCTTCCGGGCTGGTGGTGTTACCGTCGATATGGTGGCCCAAATGCCAGCTTCATATATTGCGAGCGCAATTGAGGTTGATCTAGAAGAGGCGACAAGAATTTTGAACGCGGCCAAAGGAGAAGAGGTCGGACCAGAAGCCTCCGAGGTTTCTGAAGCCCCCGTTGAGAAAACGGTAGAGGCCGAAGTTCCCGCCGAAGAAGCCCCCGAAGGATAAAGAAAGAAGATTTTCCACGTCTGATAAATCATCATACCCGACCCACCGAAAGACCCGCATTAGAATGGCCGACGACAAAGAAAAAAAGGAGGAGGTTCTCGACCTCTTGAGCGAGAAGCCCAAGCCATCGCGTCGCGAACGGCAGCGTCAGGAGGCCGCGAAGGTGCAGACCGTGGACGACAAGAAAAAGGCTGCTCTTGATTTGGGGATTGAGGAAGATCAGCCCAAGAAAAGTAGAGTTCGTAAAACAGAGAATTCAGGAAAGGATATTCTTCCTAGCATTTCCAATCGTCTCGAGGATAAGGCTGATCCGGATTTCGTGAAAACTCCGGCCCCAGTGGAGGAGTCTGCCGCTGACTCCGAAGGTTCTTCCAATGACGGCACGGACGAGGGTGAGGTCGATGGAAATGTCATCAGCATAAAACCGCCGATCATTGTAAGCGATCTGGCAGAAAAGATGGGCAAGATGGCTTTCGAGATCATGGCTGATCTCATAAAGCTGGAGGTTTTCGTAGCTCCGACTCAGGCTATTGAACCGGAGATTGCTGAGAAAGTCTGCGAAGCTCACGGGTTTATTTTTGAGCGTGAAAAGCGAGCAAAAGGTGGTGGGGTTCACAAGGAGGAAGAAGTTTTCGAGGAGCCAGAACCAGAGGTCGAAGAGCCCGAAGAACAGCTTGCCTACCGCGCTCCTATCATCACTTTCATGGGCCATGTTGATCATGGCAAAACCTCCTTACTAGATTTCATTCGCGAAAGCCGCGTTGCCAAAGGCGAAGCTGGAGGTATCACCCAGCACGTGGGTGCATACAGCGTCCAACACGGCGATCGTAGTATTACCTTTCTCGATACGCCGGGTCACGCCATCTTCTCCAAGATGCGTTCACGTGGTGCAGATGTCACCGATATCGTTGTCGTGGTTGTCGCAGCGGATGACGGTATTATGCCGCAGACCGAAGAGGCAATTAAACATGCCAAGGCTGCAGGTAAAACGATCATAGTTGCTATCAATAAGATGGATCTTCCTGCTGCTGACCCGATGCGTGTTATGACCCAGCTGATGGAGCACGAACTTGTCCCTTCTGAGATGGGAGGAGATACTGAGTGCATTAAGGTTTCTGCCCAGACTGGTGATGGAATCGATGAATTGCTGGAACTTATGGCGTTGCAGGCCGAGGTTCTTGAACTTCGAGCAAACCCAAAAGCTAACGTTCGTGCATCGGTCATCGAAGCTAGCGTTAAGGCCGGTCGTGGAGCAACTGCTACCGTTATCGTCGAAAGTGGGACTCTCAAAAAAGGGAAACCATTTATCTGTGGGCCTTTCGCTGGAAAGGTGAAAGACATGATCGACGATCAGGGCAATTCAGTAAACGAAGCAGGTCCTTCGACCCCGGTTGAGGTGCTTGGGTTTGCAGAGTTGCCGAACGTGGGGGATTCCCTTGTGGAGATGGATTCCGATCGTGTTGCCAAAAAGCTTTCCGAGGAACGTCTGGTTGAGCGTCGTAAAGATCGCCTCGTGCAGCCGAAGAAGAGCCGTCTGGAGGATATGCTCCAAACTGTTTCTGGGGCAGGTAAGGCCAAGCTTAATTTAATCCTTCGTTCTGATGTGCAGGGAACTGCGGAGGCCATTAAGAATGCGATCATGGAGATAGAGTCGGAAAAAGTGGAGGCCAACTTTATCATTGCTGGGGCTGGAGCGATTAATGAGTCCGACGTTCTCATGGCCAGCTCGGCCGATGCTATTATCCTCGGGTTTAATGTCAAAGTAGACGGCAAAGCGGTCAAAGCGGCTAAAGCGGAGGGCGTTCAAGTGAAGCTTTACTCCATCGTTTACGAACTAATTGATCAGGTTAAAGAATCGATGCTGGGAATGCTCGATCCTGAAGTTCGCGAGACCGTTATTGGCCGTGCCTCCGTCAAGCAGGTCTTCAAAGTTAATAAGGGTCGCGCTGCTGGTTGCGTCATCAAGAGTGGTAAGGTTACCCGTTCTGCTCACGCTCGTGTTCTTCGCGGTAAGCAGCCCGTCTTTGATGGTAAGATGTCGACTCTTCGTCGTCACCAAGATGAGGTCGATGAGGTGAAACAGGGTATTGAGTGTGGTATCCGTCTTGGTTCTTTTAACGAATACGAGGAAGGCGATGTTATAGAGTGCTATACTCTAGATAAAATCGATCAGACTCTTTAAGACAAGAGGGGGATAATGGGAAAGCGACAGGACCGAGTCAATGAGCTGCTAAGACGCGAAATTAGCGCCGTATTGCAGCGCGATTTTGAGTGGAAAAATGCTCTTGTTACGGTAAGTGATGTAGATGTCACTCAGGATCTCAAGGAGGCTAAGGTTTTCGTAAGTATTCTTGGAGGATCTGCCCCTGGAATCCTTGATCAACTCGAGCGAAAGCGTGGTTTCATTCAAGGTAAGGTTTCAAAGCGGGTGGTCCTCCGGAACACTCCGGTCCTGATGTTTCGTCAGGATAAATCTGCGGTTCGTGGGGTTGAGGTGGTCAACTTGCTTGATGAAGTCTCTCAGCTCCCAACGGCTCCGTCGGAGGACGAAGGAGAGTAACTCCGACAATCTACTTGATTGTCGTTTGGTTTAGGGTCCGAATTTGGTAACCTCAACTCAGAGCTTTCGTTAGGCGTGGACTTGTGCTCGAAGAGATTGTGGCTTTTTACTGGTGCACTTCGTTGGTGAAAAAAATTATCCTTCAAATTTATCTCCAAATAGATTTAGCCTTTTGGCGATGCTTAAAAAATCGCGAGAATACGGAAGAGCTGCAGATAAATATGAACGATTGGTAAAGAGCTTTAGGTCATTACTTTTGGCCGGAGTTTACACGAGTAGCGTAGCGCTTGCTTCTTTGTCTGCTGGGCAAACTTCAGTCATTTCATCAAAGGCAATTGGTGCTAAGCCAAGCCCTGAGCTACCGAAGTATGTCTCCACTCTCGACGAATGGAGTGACCGATATAATCTCTCGGGGGTAACCGAGGGGAATGATTGGCTACTTTTAGGGCTTCAACACCGGAGTCGAATCGAGAATTTTGACAATTTTTATCGGGTTTCGTCTCTTCCGTCCGATGGTGGGTATTTCAGTCGTCATTGGTTTTATCTTGGAGTACGTGATGTTCTCGATCCTTTCAGATTTACTTTGGAATTAGAGGATTCACGACGCGAAGGTTTTGATTTCCCCCCGAGTGCGCGTCAGGACAACCACACCGATTTTCTCCAAGCCTATGTTGAACTTTACTCCAAAAATGGTCTTTTGGGTCAAGCTACTAGCTTACAGGCAGGACGGTTTACGATTGATGCCGTTGATCGTCGCCTCGTTGCTAGAAATCGTTTTAGGAATTCCGCCAATACTTTCGATGGTGTGCGCCTAAGAATTGGGGATGAGAAGTCGCCATGGGTGGCCAACTTTTTTGCGACCCGTCCGGTCGAAGCTCGTGAAGGGTCATTTGATGATCGTTCTCGGGAAGAGAGGGAATTCTACGGTGCTTATGCCACCTTGCAGGGTAGTTCGCCGGCTTTGGTATTTGAGCCCTATTACTTCTATTTGGATGATCAAAGAAACCAAGCTAGAGAGCGTAAGTTACACACGGCGGGTGCTCATGCTTATGGTCTGATTTATAATGATTTCTTTGATTATGACCTTACGGTCTCAGGTCAGTGGGGAGATCTTAATGGAAAAGATCATTCCGCTTATTTTGTCCACGCAGAGCTCGGCCATACATTTCAACACCCATGGAAACCTAGGGTCTCGGCCTGGATCAATTATGGAAGTGGTGATGATGATCCAGGTGACAGTGATAGCGGCCGATTCACCGAGCTGTTCGGGGCTCCGTTTGGCCTTTATGGATTTAGTCGCTTCTTTACTGCCGAGAATACGGTAAATCCAACGCTCTCGCTCTCATTTAAACCAGCTGATGAAGTGAAGGTGGAACTTTACCTTCGTAGTTACTCACTCGCTAGTGATACCGATGCTTGGGTCCGTGGCGGCGCGGCCGTAGCTGGGGGACGACGGGATTCTTCAGGAAGTAGTAGTCAGCATATCGGGGAAGAAATTGATCTCCGTGTTCGTTGGCAGGCTAATGATCAATTGCTTTTTAACACCGGATTGGCCCACTTCATGCCTGGCGGTTTTGTTGATGAAACTGGCCTTTCGGAGAGTAGCACCTTGGTCTACCTTCAGGGGACTTTTGATTTTTAAATCAGGTGCTATAAGGACAGCTGTCGTTGTATGTTTTTCAAGAAACTAGGACGACCTTCCTCCGAGAGGTTCGATTTTTCAATTTCGCGTTCGCGACTTTAAGTAGGGAGAATTGAACTAGTATACAATCAATAGAAAAGCGGCTCTGGTTTCCCGGAGCCGCTTTTTTTGATGCTGTTGTTTGGTTAGTTAAACGAACAAGGGCTTGATATGGCGTTCAAGCAAGTTGTGAGTGACGCACTCAGAAATGACTTCGTCGTTTTCCTTGAGAGCATCGAGGTAGCGATCTCCCATTTGAGCTGCAATTTTAAATCCAACGTGAAGCAACTGACGAACGTTTGCATTGTAGTTGGGGTTGCTTTGGTCATGAGTGAGCGCACTGACATATTGCTCGCTGGTCCAGCCATTGACTTCGTCGGCGCTAGGAAGTTGGGACTGATCGATATCAATGACGGTGGCGTAAGGCTCGCATAGTGCTTCTTTTTTATCGAGAGCCTTGGCGTAGATTTCTTTGGCAAGCTCTAGAGCGTCTCCTCCAGCGGTCGCGAGGCCGATGACCTCTTCAAGCCAGTTCGTGCCAGCAGTCTTGATGTGAAGTCCCGCGCCGGCTCGGGTGATGGCTTTTTTGATAGGCTCGTAGATCGAAAATTTATCGGAGCCGGAGTGCACCGAGAGTTTGAGGGTTTCAGGAAGTCCATAAGCTTTCACGGCGTGGGAAAGAATAGCTAGGTCATCATTAAATTCTTGTTCGAATTGCGTGACATCTCCCACGTAATCGACTCCTTTGTTAAATCTGCCTGTGAATTTTGGGGCTATGGTTTGGATGGGAATTCCTTGGTCGGCAATGGCGGC
>DCQM01000196.1:15046-23519 GCA_002323895.1 Akkermansiaceae bacterium UBA1518 | reverse complement strand
TCGAGCAAGCGAAACGCGACGAAGAAAAAAAGGTCCTTTTGGCAGAAGAAAAAAAAGCGCTTGAGGTCCGACTTGAAAAAGAGCGTCTACGCTTGCTCGCGATCGAAAATGCTAGAACTCCGATGGATCGCCTCGCCGAATATCGGACCGCTCTTTTCAATGGAAGTCGTGATCGCTTCCCGGATAACACGATTGATCGGAGCAGTCATTTTCTCTTTTTCGTGAATACTCCGATGACGTGGACCAAAGCTTCGGAATTTGCCGAAATACATGGCGCCCATCTCGCCACTCCATCGACTCAAGCCGAGATTGATCTTCTCTCCAAAGATATTAGCGATCTCGAATTACGCCGTGTCTGGATTGGTGGGGGTGCCCAGGGGAAGGGCGGTTGGACTTGGGTTTCTGGAGAAGATTGGAAATTTGATAACCCTGGAACTGCTTTGGGTTCATATGCTTCTCTGAGTAGTAGCGGAGTGATCCGTGCTCGGCCTAATAGTGAGAAAAATCCCTTCGTCATTCAGTGGTCTAAGGATGGTCAGAATTCCGGAGCTCTTGCTGCCCAACTTGAGCGTCTTGTTCCTACCCTAGATTCACCTAGCCCAGATTGGCCTCCTGGTACGGTGGCTCACGAGAATCGTCATTTCTTGCTCGTGCAGAAGCCGGTGTCTTGGAATGAAGCAGACTTGATTGCCGGTTCGGCCGATGGTCACCTCGCGGTCATTTCGAAGCCACTAGAAGGAATTTTTCTACGTAATTTTTTCGACTCGGCCCTACTTCTTGAGCAGTCCGTCTGGTTGGGTGGCCGCAAAAAAGATGACACATGGTATTGGCCAAATGGGGAGCCTTGGACAAAAGCCTCATGGGCGCCAAATTCACCTGACGGGGGCCCATCTGCTCGCGCACTTCGCTATCTCAAGAGCTCTGCTGGAGTTGGCTGGGATGACGCCAGTCCCAAAGCGGGGGAGGCCGACGGATTTCTTATTGAGTGGAGTTCCGATGGCAATGGTGCTTCGGCCGTGACTAAGGATAATCCAAGTGCGGCAACGGGCCAACTGGCCAAGCTCCGGGGAATTGGCCGCCGCTTAGTCACTAAGGAAGTCGCTGATTATAATAAGTATCTCGTTGGTAATTGTGATTTCTTTGTCTCAGACGTAGGCACTTGGTTTAAGACGCTTTCTATTAATAGCCGTATAGAGTTCGAAATACCCTATCAGTCCTTGGAAGATAAGCTTCCTGAGAATGGCGACCTTTCTGGGGAAATTAACCTGAGCGGATTTCCTGCTGAGGTGTTTCAGGCCCTTGAGAGAGCGAGGGGCCGCCAAGCACGGAAGAAAAAAACCTTTGATACGAAGTTGGAATCACTCCGACAAAGCTACCTCATGAAATTGCTGAAGCTCCGCCAAACTTTTGAAGACGGTGGATTGAAGATTCAGTTGGAGTCAGTCGACAGAGAGGTCAATGGAGTGGGGCAGGATGCTACCGCTTTCCGTTCCCACTTTGGTGTCTAGAGGGAGCTTGAAAGTCAGTTGTCTATTAGCCTTCTCTCTTGGCGCGCGCGCGTTTACCGCTCATAACTTTAAAACCTTATGAAATTGGCTTTTTTGATTCTCGCACTAGTTGGCTCGCTAGCCGGTTATGAGCAAGTCCCACCCAACATTATTTTCCTGATGGCGGATGATCAGAACACTTTGTCGATGGGGTGTTATGGGAATCCCGAGGTAGAAACGCCGAATATGGATCGACTTGCAAAAGATGGGATGATCTTCGATCGTCACTACGATACCACCGCGATCTGCATGGGGAGCCGGGCCAATGTTTTCACGGGGATGTATGAGTATAAAACGGGCTGTAATTTCGTCCACGGAGATATGTCTAACCAAATTTGGAGTAGGTCCTACCCCACGCGTTTACGAGAAGCAGGTTACTTGACCGCATTCGCAGGAAAGTTCGGGATCGTGGTGGATGGGAAGGGGATTTGTGAAGATGAATTTGACTTCTATGGCGGGGCGAAAGGCCAGACAAATTACGCAACGTCAAAAAATCTCTCCATGCAACGCTTTGCCAAAAAGTATCCTCACTCGACTCTGTCATACGGGGCCTTTGGCAAAGAGGTGATCAGAAAGTCGGTTGAGAAAAAGAAACCATTTTGCCTTTCCATTAGTTTTAAAGCACCTCATCGGCCGACTACTCCTGACCCTCGTTTCGATCATGTGTATAAAGGAAAGAAATTTACTAAACCGGCAAATTATGGTCGGCGTTATGGTGAGCATCTTTCGCCGCAGAGTAAGCAGGGCAGACAATTTGAACGTTTTGAATCGTGGGGTTACGATAAGAATTACGACGAAGTTATGGCGACCTACTACCAGCAAATTTATGCGATTGATTTCGCTCTTGGAATGATTCGCGATGAGCTGAAATCGCAGAAAATTGTTGAGAATACCGTCATTATTTACACGAGCGACAACGGCTTTATCTGTGGATCCCATGGTTATGGGTCTAAAGTCTTGCCAATGGAGGAATCGTCTCGCGTCCCATTGATTATTTTTGATCCTCGCGTTAAGAGTTCGGGAAAGAAGCTTCGGTGTGATCGATTGACTGGAAACATTGATTTTGCGCCAACCATTCTAGAGCTCGCGGGTTTGGAAGCTACGGAAAATATGGACGGCATAAGCCTTCTACCATTGCTCGAGAATCCAAGAATAGGGGGCCATGGAAGCTTGGCCTTGATAAATACTTTTCCGCCTGCGCCCACGACTTGTATGAGCATTGTCTCGGGGCCTTTTAAATACACTTATTGGTGGTTTGAAAACGATGAGATGAAACCAACTGAAGAGCTTTTTAATCTCAAGAACGACCCCCTTGAGCTAACTAATCTTGTCCAAGTGCCGGAGCATAAGAAGAAGCTCGGAATGATGCGCAAAAATTATGATGTCCAACTCAAGCATTGGAAGAAGGAGGCCGTAAAGGGCAATGGATATCAGAAATATATTACGCTTTTTGATCGGCACTTAGAGGTGGCGGAGAAAGCAAACATATTGCCATCAAAAAAGGGGGAAAGAAATTAGGTTCCTAGCGGTCTGGGAGAGCCAAGGATTTTAGTCCCTTCTTCTTGGCTCATGCCTTGGATTTTGCGGCAGGGGCATTTTTGCACCCAAAAAGATCAGAGAAATTAGGATACGTTGAAGAAACAAATTCTATTTATTTTCGGGGCCGGTGAGTTGTTTCCAATGGAATTGCTGTTGACCGGAGTGGACCTTGGTGGTGACTGAGTAAATGCGCTTGCAGTAGTTACAACAGAGTTTGTGTGCGGTGGATGAGGCGTCCTTACCTTCGGGTTTTTCCTTTTTCATCTTCTTCTTTTCGAGAAGAAGCTTGGGGGAGAAAAACGGGTGACTTGTATAGGTTTGGCAAGGGCATTTTTTATCGTGCAGATCTCCAATGAGCTCTATGGCGAGACCGAGAGTTCTTTTGTCATCAGAAGTTCCCGAAGGAGATTTACGAATCCTAGGTAGATGGGGAGCAAGGGAGGCGACAAGGGAGAGGTTGTCGTGATAAAGAACTTTGTCTGCGGCTTTCCGAACGAAGGCTGGATTCGCAGAAAGAAGACCAGCAAGGATCCGTCCGGCGGCGGAAAGTTGCCAGACTCCACGAACCCACGAATGCCAGTGACCGTTGTCGACTTCATCGCGCGAAAGAATTCCGAGATGATTACGGTTGATAAAGAATTGATCGGTATGGGTGATTTTACCCTCTTCTAAAAGATGGGTTAGCGCGGTTTTGGCATCTGCACCGGTAGGGAGATTCCAGTCACTCTTGGCGGTGCGCAGGATTTTGAGGACATCTTGTTCGGGGACCTCTAGAGCGATTTCGGCTAGCGGACGATATTGATTAATACGAAGCGAGGTTCCGTCGTTAAGGTTGATTCGCGTCTTTTCTTCGGCATAAGAAAACTCGAATGGGCCATCGTAAAGAACAGTTGATTTGACGGCAATTTTTTGGAGTGAGTCGCTCAGAGTTGCCCCCCGGGAAAGTTGTACGGTGCGTCCGCGCCAGCTTGAGCGTAGATTACTTTTACTACGATTAATCCAGATGAGAACTAGGCCGAGAATACCAAGCGTAGTCGCGAGGATATATCCGACCCCAAAGATTGCCTCTTTTGTTTGGGTTTTGAGCCGGACGGAGGGCGGATCTCCAGGGAGGACGAGGAGGGGGATTTGAGAGCCGATTTCGAGTTCGTCGGAGAAATCTGGCGAGATATCGACTTCCACAATGCTAATGAGAGCGTTTTCTTCCGAGGTCGCGAGATTAGCCTGAATCTGAGCGGTGTGCCGGACTTTGGTATCGGAAGCGGTGCTGGATTCGTGGAAGCTGATAATGCGTCCTTGACGAGTTAATCCATTTTCAAGGAATTCGTTGTTACGCTTCGTAAAATTGAAGGTAAGTCCGGCAACTACTACCCCTGCAACGATGACCAAAAGGCCAACGGTGTTGAGATTTAGAAGTCGCTTCGTCATTACATTGCTAGCTTATTCCGAATTGATGAGACAGTCACGAAAGGAGCTTTAGATTTTTGAAAAATTCTGGTCGGGCTGAATTTAGGGCTGGTGGGTCCTAAAATTTAATCGTTATGGTCGCAAATCAGGCGAGGGTAATACCTCGATGGGTTTTTCCAATCACTATTCAATACCGTGAACGAAGCAGCAGAAGCTCCGCGGCCATCCGCGCGATCAATCGTGAAACGCCAGCAGCGAACTGCGACTTTGGTGAGTTTGATCACCGCGCTCCTGCTGATGGTTCTCATCGGTCTCATACTTGCAGTAATATTAATGACGGTCAATCCGGCCGAAAAACCTTCATTGGTCGCTTATTCGGGAGTCTCCAAGCCAGAGCCAAAGATTAAGCAGCCAAAGATTCAAACTAACGTGCAGCGCAAGCCGGCTGCGCCGAGTTTGGCGGCTGCTAAGATGTTGGTAGCAAATACCGAGTCGCCAACCACAATTCCTATCCCAGAAATTGAAGTCGAGGATGTGTCGATAGATATTGGGGTAGGTGATGATTTTGGGGCTGGCTGGGGTGATGGTGAAGGATTTGGGAATGGGGGCGGCTCGACTTTTTTTGGTCAAACTTCGGCCTCTGAGCGCTTGGCTTATGTCATTGATTACTCGGCCTCGATGAGGTCGCAAGGGCGTGACCAAATCATGAGAAAGGAGCTTTCTAGCTCGTTACAAAAAATGCAAAACGGATTGCAGGTCGGGATGATCTTCTTCGCTGGGCCGGCGTGGGTGGCTGGAGATAAGGTAAAAATGATCAAGCAAAAGGAGGCCGTGGTTGACCCTCCGAAAGGTAAAAACTATAGATGGAAGACGACAGGTGGGGCTAATGGGTGGCAGCCAGATGGGCCCAAGCAAAAAGCTCCTTGGTGGGAGATTGGGGATCGTGAGGTCAAAAGGCTCCAGAAGATTGTGAATGAGACAAAGTTGGTTTGGGGAACGATTTGGCACCACCCGATTCATATGGCTCTTGATATGGAACCGCCGCCCCAAACCATTTATTTTATGACTGACGGGAGTGCGAGTGGTTCAGCGAAGTGGGCCCAGGAAGTTGGGAAGCGCGCAAAAGAAATGGGCGTGGTCATCAACTGTGTGGCTCTGATGCATCCTAAGGCCAAGGCCGATCTTAAAACGATAGCGGAAATGACCGGTGGAATGCTCACCATGGTGAATGCCAACGGAAAGCGCGAAGAGATCAAGTAAGAGGCTTCGACAGAACCATGGCGGGTATGATGGTGGCCAAGCGAAAATGGTTGATGCCAAGGGCAAACGAAAGCGTCTCAAATAACGATGGGAAAGGCCCATTCACAGGTTTGAATTGAAGAGCGATCGAAGGATATTGATCTAGTCCTTGCCTTTACGCTTTCTAGAAGGAGGGCCTATTTCATTTAGAGGGGTTCACACTTCGCCAATAAATAGCACTTTGCTCACGAAGTTTTTTCACCATCTTAGGATGCTCTTTTATAAGATTACGCGATTCACCCAAATCATTTGGAAGATCAAAAAGCTCTACTTTTTTTCCACTCATCACTAGCTTCCATTTTCCTTCGCGAACTGCTACTGAGTTTCCTGATTTCCAGTGAAAAATTTTGTGAGCTGAACTAGCGCTTTTTGAATTGATCACTGGGAGCAGGCTTTTGCCATCGATCTTATGTTCAGCAGCCGGAATTTTACAGAGCTCCATGATGGTTGGGAACCAATCGCAACCTGTGGCGATTTGATTCCGTACCTCGTTTTGCGGCAGATTACCTGGCCAAGAAATGATGGCGGGAACTCGGATACCACCCTCGTAGAGGCTAAATTTTGCACCTCGGTGTGGTCCCGCACTCCCGCCTCCTTTATGAGCTCGAACTTCTTCGGATGCACCGTGATCTGACTGGAAAATAATGATGGTGTCATTCGTGAGTCCAGCATTCTCGATTTTACTTAAAAGTGCTCCGATTCGGTCGTCGGTAGTGGAAAGAAATGCTGCATAAAGATTTCTGGGGTAAGGAAGATCCCGATAATGTTCCAGCCATTTTGGTGAACCTTGATAAGGATAATGTGGCGTGTTGAGAGCAAAATAGATGAAGAAGGGTTGGGCTTTGTTTTTATCAATAAACTCGCCTGCTTCTTTCACCATGAGATCTGGGAAGAATTCACCATTATGAAAGACCTCTTTGCCATTACGCCAAAGGTCATGCTTGTTAGGCCCGCTCCAGTAGAAGAAGTGCGAATAGTTATCGATACAGCCGACGAGGTGACCAAAGGAGTGATCAAAACCTTGGGCATTTGGGATTGTTTCCTTATGGTGTCCGAGGTGCCATTTGCCAATGTGTGCGGTAGCATAGCCGGCCGTTTTCATCTTCTCGGCGATCGTAATTTGCTGCGTGGGCATTCCGACCGAATCGAGCGGAACGTTACCATTGAGACCTCCATGTTGCGGAGTGCGACCAGTCATTAGGCCGACCCGCGAGGGCGAACAAACAGGAGCGGCTGAATAGAATTGAGTAAAACGCACTCCGCGTTTTGCGAGCCCATCCATATTCGGGGTGACTAGATCTTTGGCACCGTAGCAATTCATATCCACGGTGCCCTGATCATCGGTGAAGATAATAATGACGTTGGGCTTCTTTGCGGAGAGTTGTAAGACACAGGCCAAAAGAGAAAGGATGACTATATGGCCAGCTAATTTAGAAAATTCTATCACCATAAAATTCTATCGAAGTTCGAGGGTTCCAACCATGAAAAATATCGGGACTCTATCATATCTTCTTCTTTCTTCGCTTTAACTCGCGAACCAATGGCTTGTCCTTCTGCAGTAACTCACAAGCATAAGCATCAGTGGGACTTCGATTAAAACTCCTACCACGGTGGTGAGTGCTGCGCCTGAGCTAAGGCCGAAAAGCATCACAGCTGTGGCGATAGCGACCTCAAAGTGATTAGATGCCCCTATCATGGCCGATGGCGCGGCATTTTCGTATCGAAATCCCAACACTTTCGCCGCAAAGTAGGTGATAAAAAAAATCAGGAGAGTCTGAAGAGCTAGGGGAATGGCAATCCAGAGGATCGTTAGCGGATACGTGAGAATAGTTTCACTTTTTAAACTGAACAGAATGACTAAGGTCGCTAGGAGCGCTAGAATTGATATCGGATTGAGATAGAGAAGAAATTTTTCATCAAACCAACTCTGCCCCTTGGTTTTCAGAATCCACTTCCGTGAAAAATATCCTGCAACTAGAGGTAGCGCGACATAGATGGAAATGGATAGCAAAAGCGCTTCCCAGGGGACCGGCATTTGATTCACGCCAAGAAGCCATTTGCCCAGTAACCCATAGAAAGCTAACATCAATAATGAATTTAGCGCCACCATGATAAGGGTCAGCCCTTGGTTTCCCTTGGCCAAAAATCCCCAAACCAAAACCATCGCTGTGCAGGGCGCGATACCAAGAAGGATCGCTCCGGAAATGTAAGAGCGATAAAGTTCCACCTCGGTCCCATCTTTCAGAATCTCGGTCCCAGGCAAAAAGCCTTTGAATAATACGCCGAGAAAAAATGCTGTAATTCCAAACATCGTGAAGGGCTTGACAGCCCAATTTATGATTAAGGTCAGCAAAACTGGTTTGAGAGTCCCCCGTGCTACTAGGGCATTCCCAAAATCGATCTTCGCCATGATAGGATACATCATGAAGAAGAGACAAACCGCGATGGGAAGCGAAACCACCGGCGCGCCATTTACCATAATGGCCATCCCGTCGAGCGATTTCGAGAGTCCCGGAAATCCTTTTCCAAGAATAAGTCCAGCCGCGATACAAAGAGCTACCCAAAGTGTGAGCTTTCTCTCAAAAAGGTTCATGGAATCGATATCAACTTTCATTTTAGGAGGCTGTCACTAGTCGCACTAGTAAGCTACTTATTGCGATGATACGATTGAAGAGAAATCT
>DCQM01000196.1:0-14622 GCA_002323895.1 Akkermansiaceae bacterium UBA1518 | reverse complement strand
ATTGTCAGAGGAAATTCATGTTGTGAGTTTGATCAAGATTCGTCCGGCGAAAGAGGCCGATTTACCATACCTCGTTAGTTTTAATATGGAGATGGCCTTGGAGACTGAGGGCAGAAAACTAGATGCGGGGATTTTGCAAGCCGGAGTTAGAGGGGTCTTTGAGGATGCGACTAGGGGATTTTATTTGGTGGCGGAGATAGAGGGCCAAGTTGCTGGGTCATTGATGATAACCAAGGAGTGGAGCGATTGGCGGAATGGTGATTTCTGGTGGATCCAAAGTGTCTATGTTCTGCCGAAATATCGACGTCAGGGAGGTTTCAGAAAGCTATACGAAGAGGCACGCCGAAGGGCCAAAAAGGATGAAAGCGTTTGTGGGTGCCGACTCTATGTTGAGACTGAAAATCAGCCCGCACAGCAGGTTTATTTAAAGCATGGCTTTGTTGAGACTGGCTACCTTCTTTTTGAAGATGTTTTTTAGAAACCATTTTTGAATGGTCGCTTGTGTGTTGATCTCTCCCTCCGGGCAAGTGGGTCAATCAGATCGCAATAATAGGCTTCTTCGATGCGGTGGTGGTATGTCTAAATCAGGAGCATCGCGAGAGCCATTACGGACATGCTGAGGTTTTCGGTAAGAGTCACCGTTGATACGGGGACCTCGAGAATTCTCCCCATACAGGCGCAATTGATTCGTTTGCCTTGTCGCATGGTGTTTAAGACTCCGAGCGCGCCGAAAGAGAGAATAACGATGGTAGTAAAGTAGGTGGCTTGAGTTTGCCATCGTGATAGGTAGGCGAGACTGAGGCCGAGTTCTAAAAAGGGATAGATGAGTGCATAGGTGCGAGACCGTGCAGCGAGAAGGTCGTACTTTGCAAAACCGGTGGCAAAGGACGATAGGTCAAAAAGTTTAACCATCGCGAAGACGAGGAGAAATAAGCCCATGAAGTCGTGCATCCAGATATGCCAAGACCAGTTGAGCTCCGTATGATGTCGTGCAGCGGCTCCTAAAGCAGCCGCAAAAAGAATGACAAACAAGGGAGCATAGGCCGATAGGCCAAGGTCTTTGTTCTCGGTTTCGGGAGGCTGACCGCTACAGCACGATTTGGGTTCGGGGGTGGACGTCATGATTTTGGCAAAATGATGAAGAGAAAAGTGGGAAGTTGCAAATCCGAGATTTGACCACTAACCGTAGCGCGTGTCTTCCTTACTTCGTGCCACGGGCCCATTCGCCCAACCTAATGTTCGCTGGTATGCTTGGTTTACCACCCTCTTCAATGCCCGGTTTTACTATCCGATTCTTGCCATCCTATTTCTCGATCTCGGGCTAACATTGTCTCAGTTCGTGACCTTAAATGCGATTTGGGCCGTAACAATTTTTCTGGCAGAAGTGCCATCTGGAGCACTGGCGGATTTGATCGGGCGACGCAAGCTCTTGATCACCGCAGCAGGTTTGATGGTCCTCGAGATGTTGGTGCTACTGGTGGCACCCAAAGATGCGGGGCTTTGGCTATTTGGATTTTGTGTGGTGAATCGTGTTTTGAGTGGATTAGCGGAGGCTGCCGCGAGTGGGGCGGATGAGGCCCTGGCATTTGATAGTTTAGAGAAGGATGAAGATTGGGATGAAGTTCTAGAGACCACCTTCAAGCTTAGGTCGAGCGCAATGGTGGTGGCGATGGTGGTGGGTGCCTTGGTTTATGATGCAGGAGCAATTGGGCTCAATGCAGAGTTTGCTCATCGTCTTCCGATCGTCTTCTGTTTTTTTCAGGCGATCGCGGCTTTTTTAATTTCGCTGAAGTTCCAGGAATTTAATGGGGACGACAAAGCTGCCGGCTTTATGGCAATTTTTAGGCAGACTTGGAGCGCTGCGAAGTGGGTCATTACGACCAAGGTGGCAATTTTAATGGTGGTGGCCGGACTTTTAATTGATGGGGTCGTTCGAAATTTTGCCACCATCAATAGTGAATACTATCGGGTGATTGAGATTCCAACCTACACCTTTGGATTTATTGCAGCTGGATCGGCGATACTTGGGGTTTATTTGCCCCGCCTTTCGCGTTATTTGGTGGGCGCCTACACCCCGCTTACTAATTTTGTTTTGATCGCAGGATGGTCCTTTTTCTGTCTTTACGCTCTCGGCCAAACTTGGGCTTACTGGGGAGTGTTGCCGGGAATTGGAGTGATGGCAGGAATGTCACATCTGGGATTTTTAATGAGCCGATACTTGAATGGTCTCGCTGATTCGCATCAACGCGCGACAGTGCTAAGCGTGAAGGGACTACTTTTTAATGTTGGTTATGGCACTGCGAGTTTGGTTTTTGCTGGAACCGTTTCCTTACAGAAAAAAGAGTTTGAGAAGACGGATGACGAGGCTCTGAAGTGGACCCTCGAATTGCAACCGTGGGTATTCTTAGCAGCTTTTTTGATTTTCCTCGGAGTCGCGAAAATTCTTCGCTTCCCCAGAGAGATCCGGAAGGAATAGCGACAAAGAAAAGCAGCTAAAACAGATTGTTTCAGCTGCTGAGGTAATCAGAAACAATCGATTTAACGTCTGCGTCCTGCGCGACGATCAATCTTTCCGTCGCCATCACGGTCTTCCCCGAACTCCATGGGCATCGTCCATTTGATCCCTTTACGACGCCCCTCCTGAACGTGTTTCTGATAGTTCTTTTTCTCAGTGGTTTTCACGAAAGTCTCATTTGCTTTGAGCAGCGCTGCTTTGAGTTTCTCGGCCTTCGTTTCAAGGGGCAGAGACTCTACGATCTTACCCTTTTGGCCATAAGTGTCAGGGACAATGATTTTGATTCCTGATTTGGATTTGTTTCCGGTGAGAATTCCGGTCCAAGTCTTTGGGTCAGTTTCAAAGTCGTAGTGGAATCTACCGATAATTTCGGGGTCGTTACTGACTGCAGAAATGGATTTTCGGGCTTCTTTAATTTCTTTCTCGTTACCGCTGATGAGAATGATGACGCGTTGGTCGGCGGAGGCGACATTGAGCCCGAGGCGGAAGTTTGGGAAATCGGGAACTGCTGCGGCTTCGCTTTTTCCTTTGGCTTTGTAGTCATCAGCGATTTCTCCAAAGGCTGAGACTAGGTCGCCTCCGAGGACTTGATTGGGGCCACGGCTGCTTCTCGAAAGCCTTTTTTTACCATCGGGCGAGAGGAGGCAAAATGCGGTGTTTTCAAAGCGACCGTTGAGGTAGCCGCGAACGATTTTCTGAGCTTCTTCGCTCTCATAGGAGTCGATGCGGATGCAAACGAAATCCCGGGTTGCTTTGATGACTTTTGGATTGCTGAACTCACGGTTCTGCGTGTTGGTGTAGCCAGGTCAGAAGACACCTGAAATACCGCCGCATTGCGAGGCCACGGCCATGAAGAGAATTGGTTTATTGGTGCGTTTGGCTTCGGCCAATCCGTCTTTGAGAATGGGATACCAGGCGATGCCGGCTGAGCCAAGTTCGGCCTCGGATTCAGCGAGTTCTTCGGGCCGCGGGCCGCCACCTCGTTGTCCGCCGGGCCTTTGACCTCGTCCTGGGGGACGATTGCCCCGTGGAGGTTTACCACCTCTAGGCGGGCGTTCACCGCGAGGTGTGTCCACTCCGCCGGGTCGCTGCCCTGGGGGTTGTGAGCGCTGTCCGTAAAGGGAATTGCTTACGACTATGAGCGAGGAAAGAAAGAGGATGAGGAATTTCTTCATAACGTGGGTTAACCTACGGAGTTAAGATGAATTTAAGATGAAATGGGAGATTCTTTTAAAAAATGTGCTTTCAAGACAATGGAGAATTGATCGGGTTCAACCGTTTCGCGGTTTGATTGATCTTGTTAAATAAGGGGCCGAAGCGTTTAAAAAGGATTCTGCGGGAGCAATTTGTTTGATTTTCAAAGTATGGTATTCTCGCTAAATCCCTCCCCTTCCGTGAATTATAGCTATTTAATTTTTATCTTCTCAATCCTCTTGTCCTTGCATGCGAATGCTGGAGATGGCCCTTCTCGGGCCGAAAATTTTGCACTTATTGATCATGAGGGGAAGTCCCACGAATTGGACTACTATCTTAAGATGAAGGGTGTGAAGGGATTGGTGATTTTTGTGCAGGGTAATGGATGCCCTTTAGTTCAAAAGCGTATTCCGGAATTGAATCGCATGAGTGCGACCTACCAGGATAAAGGTGTCCTCTTTTATATGCTTAATGCGAATCTTCAGGATAGTCGGGCTGATATCTCGAAGGAAGTTGAGGAGTTTAAGATTAGGATGCCAGTGCTTAAGGATGAGGCACAGATTGTGGCTCGCTCGCTCGGGGTGGAGAGAACCGCAGAGATTTATTTGATCAGCTCGGCAGGTCGAAAAATTGTCTATCGGGGGGCACTCGATGACCGCCTAAGTTACCAAGCTGCAAAGCCGGTGGCGACAAAGCACTACCTTCGCGACGCTCTTGATAATCTTCTTGGGGGACATGAAATTAAACCAGCGGAGACGGAGGCTCCCGGTTGTAAGATTACTTTCCCCAAGTATCCGAGAGGGTTGACCTACACGAGGGATATCGCTCCAATTCTCGCCCAAAAGTGCACTTCGTGTCACACCAAAGGGGGCCTTGGTCCTTTTGCCATGAGTAGCTACCGAAAGGTGGCGGGTTGGTCTGACATGATATCCGAAGTCATCATGACCCGACAAATGCCCCCATGGCAGGCAGATCCTGAGGTTGGGGAATTTGCAAATGATTGCAGCCTTACCGCTGGAGAAGCGAACAAGGTTGTTAGCTGGGTGGCTGATGGGAGTCCGAAAGGTGATGGCCCGGACCCTCTGAAGAGTTTGGAAAGACAGGTGCCTGAATGGTTCCTTGGAAAGCCAGATAAGATCATCACATTGCCGGCGCAGAAGGTGATGGCCGAGGGTGTTTTTGACTATCGCTATGTTACGATGGACAACCCTTTCGATCGGGATGTTTGGCTAAAGGCGACCGAAATCCGTCCTGGAAATACGAGAGTTCTACATCATGTCATTGTCACTTCCCATCCAGCTGGAACACGGAGGAGCTCACAGTGGGTGACCGGCTATGCGCCGGGGACCCAGGGGCAGCGTTATCCAGAGAGCAGTTCGGTTTTCTTGAAGAAGGGCCATCAATTACGGTTCCAGCTTCACTATACGGCTTCTGGAAAGCCTGAAGTAGATGAGACAGAACTGGGTCTTCATATTTCTCATGAACCAACTGCTAAGATTTTTAGGACCGCGGTGATTGCTCAAAAGCGCTTCCAAATTCCGTCTGGCGATCAAGAATATAAGCAGCAGAAAACCTTACCCATTCGCAGGAACGTCACGCTCTATGCAATCAACCCTCACATGCATTTCCGGGGCAAGTTCATGGAATTCGAAGCGGAATTCCCGGATGGAAAGCGTGAGATGTTGCTTTCGGTTCCAAACTATAACTTCAACTGGCAGCGGACCTACGTTTTAAAAGAGCCGCGCAAACTGCCTGCGGGAACCCAGGTACATGTCCGGAATGCTTGGGATAATTCTCCCTATAATCCACACAACCCGGATCCAACCAAAACGATAAGGTGGGGTGAGCAAAGCTTTGAAGAGATGTTTTTTGCAACTCTCGGTTATATCATTGATTAACGAGGTTTTCTTCTTGGCGGTTTGATTTGGCAGAGTGAATCGGAAGGTTCTTTGCTAGAAGCTTGTGAAGTATTGCGCTGTGCTTGTAGTTGTTGGCTGAGCGGCTAATGTCCCACTCGCTGACAAGGAGTCGGACATAATTTTTCAAGCAAATGTTAGGAATCCAGGAAATCCAAGAATTGGTTGCTGAGCATGGATCAGCGGTGAATGAAGGGCGGTCAATTCAGCAGTTGATTGACGATGGTGAGATCTCTCGACTTGAGGGGTGCACCATTTTGAATGGGAAAGTTTCTGATTCCGTTTTTGGAGGACCTCTGATTCATCGTGATGGCAGGCCCATCCGTTTGATGTTTCGAAACAATCGAATTTCTACTCATGATGTAAACCGCGGAGCTATTCCGTTTAAAGATCAGGTGCTCGCAGTGAATCACGATCACATGCTACGGTTGGTGAAAGATGTCATGGGAAGTTCGCAGTTTGAAGTGCGAGGCCTAGCACCAAGTTCAACCGTTATCCCGGCTGAAAATTTGACTCTTGTGATGTTGGAAAACGTGGTTCGCTTTTACATGGCGGAAAGTTCGACATCGACTTCACTTTATCAACACTGGCTTATCGCCAAAGAGGCTGGAACTAAGATCATGCAGTATGCGGGGCATGATTTAGAAGTTGGAAGACTTGAGCCAAATGGTCGACTTCCGTATTTGATGGATACACCAAGTACGAAGGATAAGATAGATCGGACCGTTGATGCAGATTATCTTGTCACCGAAGGTGTTTGCACGGCACCGCAGTATGCTGCGATTCGGAATTCCTCGTTAATGGCCTTTGGGATTGTTTCGCGATATTTGTCTGAGCGGGGAATGGTGCTAGTGGATACAAAAACCGAGCATGGAATCAATTCGGCAGGAGCAATCGTGGCGGCCGATGAGCTATACACCATGGATTCGTCCCGCTTTTGGAGATTAGATGATCAGGGTGAAGTGGTGGCCCGAGATGGTAAACCGGTATCGTTTTCCAAGGAGTTTGCCCGAGGAATGGTTAAGGATCAGAACGATCAACAGTTTTCCGAAGAACAGGCAAATGAGATTGCGGTTCGTTATATCGAAGGTCTCCAGCATATTACGGGGGTAGCTTTTGTCCCGGATTTACGTCCCCGTGATCAACGCATTGTTGAGTCGGTGAATTTAATTCTAGATTCGCTGATCTGACTGGGCTGAAGGTCCGCAAGTTAGAGCGATTGGTTAGCTTTACTTAGTCGTACCGGGATCCGAGCGGACCCCAAATTTCTGGGGAGTGAGAGTATCTTCGACTGCTTTGAGTTGGCTCTTGGGCAGGCGGTCTTTGGTTCTGGCGATCTCTTGCCATTTGGCCACCATTTCTTCAACTCGCTTCGGGTGCTTTGCGGAGAGGTCAGTGATTTCTGTTCGGTCTTCGCTAAGGTTGTAAAGCTCCCAGCGGCCCATTTTTGCAGAGGCTATTTTCCAGTCACCAGAGCGGAGAGCGCGGTCTTTGGAGAAATGGAAGTAGAGAGGATTATGAGCTTCGCGTTCTTGTCCGGCAAAGATGGGGAGGAGAGATTTTCCTTGAAGTGGGTCGATCGTGCGAGCGCCAATTTTCTTTGGATAGGAAACTTCACTGATCTCTATGCAGGTTGCCATAAAGTCAATGAGGTGAGAAGGTTGACGGGTAAAAGAATTAGGTCTCGTCTTTAGCAAAGATTTGGGACCACGCACAATCATGGGCGATGAAATTCCGCCTTCGTGTTGGTTCTGCTTGTAGAGACGAAAGGGAGTATTGCCGAGTGAGGCCCAGCCGACATCATAGCACCAGTAGGATTTTGGATCCCAAGGTTTAAGTTCTTTGGCACGGGTGCGATCGAAGGGGCAGGCTCCGTTATCGGAGCAAAACATGATGAGAGTGTTGTCATAGATGCCTTTCTTTTTAAGATGGGCAACGAGACGGCCGATGTTTTGGTCGAGGACGTCAACCATCGCCGCATAAACTTCCATGCGGTCTTCTTCCCATTGCTTGGCTTCGGGCGATAGACTGTTCCATGCTGGAATATGGGCGGCTCGCGGCGAGAGTGGCCATTTGGCAGGAAGGAGGCCGGACTCAATTTGTTTTGCGTGGCGTCGTTGGCGAAGGATATCCCATCCTTTAGTATACTTGCCCTTATATTTTTTGACTTCTGTTTTCGGAGCCTGCAGTGGGTAGTGCGGAGCATTGTAAGCGCAGTAGAGAAAGAAGGGGTCTGGGTTTTCCCCTTTTTTGACGCTCCAATGCTGATCAATAAAATCGAGAGCGTAGTCGGTGATAACATTGGTGGTGTAAAATGGTTTTCCTTTGTGAGTAGCGGGAACTTTCCATGGCTTGCCGTCGAGCCGAAAGGTGTCGTCGCCGGTGAAGAAGTTGGTTGCTCCGGAAAGGTGGCCCCAGTAGCGGTCGAAACCAAAGTCCGTGGGTTGTTTAGAAAGATGCCATTTCCCGACCATCATCGTATGGTATTTGGCGGGGTTGAGCACCTCAGCGATACTTGCACCGCGTGAGAGTGATGCCCCGCCAGCTTGGTCACAGTAGAGACCGGTGAGGAGCGAGACACGGGAGGAATGGCATTTTGCGGTGTTGTAAAATTGGGTAAAGCGGAGCCCTTCTTTAGCTAGAGTATCTAGATTGGGGGTGTTGATTTCTGATCCATAGCAGCCGAGGTCAGAAAAGCCTAGGTCATCAGCCATGATGATGACGATATTCGGCTTCTTTTGAGCCGCAGCCCAGAGGGTGAGAAGAAGAGATATGATAATGAGGCGCATAATGAGATCCTAGATCCCAGAATAATGAGTGGGCATAAAAAAAATTGATAGTGCGTTAATCTCGTTTGAGCCGCAGAGGAAATAGAGAAGTTGTGAAGTAAGATATTCTTGTCTCCAGTGAGGGAGATTCTTTGGCTTGCCCGAATCGGGGCAGCAAGGGTGAGGGCGGGTTCTTGCATCATGCATTTGAATACTATAGTGGCCATGAATGATTCGAATGCTTGCCGCTTCTCTTCTTCTAATTCAGATGGTTGCTGCGGCTCCAAAGAAAGGGCCTTTTAAACAGATCGAAGATATTAAAGGGCTTCCAAGAGTTCTCTTGATTGGTGATTCGATTTCAATCGGATACACTGTTCCGGTCCGGAATTTGTTACATGGAAAAGCTAATGTTCACCGCCCGCCTGTGAATTGTGCCGCAACGATTCATGGCCTCAAGAGCTTGGAGAAATGGTTGGCAACTGGAGGAGAAAATAAGAAGTGGGATATCATTCATTTTAATTGGGGTCTTCATGATCTTAAATACATGGGGCCTAACGGTGAAAATCTTGCGGACCCTAAGGCCGAGACTAGCAAGCAGCAGGTCGCTCCAAAGGCTTACGAAAAAAATTTACGCGAGTTGGTGAAGCGTCTGAAAAAAACTGGAGCGCGCTTGGTTTGGCGAAATACAACCCCAGTGCCAACGGGCGTGCGAGGACGGGTGCCAGGGCATTCAGCCGAGTATAATAAAATCGCGGCGAGAGTAATGAATGAGATGAAAGTTGAAATTCACGATCTTTATTCGTTCGCTAAAACTAATGCGGCCAAAATCCAAAAAAAGGCGGACGTTCACTACACTCGCGCAGGCTCTATACAGCTTGCCGAAGAAGTGGTTAAAATCCTTAAAATTCAATAACTAGAATTCTTAAAATATCTATCAACATGTCCCCGGAACAATCAATCGGCGCGCTTACTTCTGAACTTCTTTCTAGCCTTCGGGAAGGATATGAAATGAAGAGTGAGGATTTGGTTCGTCATAATGCTGTGACTAACAATGAGATTAACAAACTCGCCTTGAATCGTCAGATCATCTCCGGCGAGGACGGGAATTTCAGTCATAAGATCAAGACGAAGGGAATCACCAATCAAAGATCATCTGGGCGTTGCTGGATGTTCGCAGGTCTCAATATGATGCGGCCCAAGGTGATCCATGAGCAAGGGCTCGATAGCTTCGAGTTTTCAACGTCTTACCTTCAGTTTTGGGATAAAATGGAGAAGTCGAATCTTTACCTTGAAGACGTTATCGAGCTTCGTGAGGTTGATCGGCTTGACCGCGAGTGGTTGCTTATTAATGAGTGGATGGTGAGCGACGGTGGATGGTGGAATTATGCCGTTGGCTTAATCGACAAGTATGGGGTCGTGCCTTCCTCGATCATGCCGGAAACTCACAGTAGCGAGAATACGCGTACTATGAATCTTGTTTTGGACCGTCTTCTGCGTGTGAAAGCCAACGAGATTTTGGAAGCTGCCAAAGGGGGGGCTCCAGTTGAAGATCTTCGTAAGCTCAAAGAGAAAAGCCTCTCTGATGTTTATCGATTTCTTGTGATTAATCTAGGTGAGCCGCCCAAAGAGTTTGAATGGCGCTGCAAGGTCAAGACCCACAAGATTGAAAAAGGAGAGGAAGAAGAAAAGGGTTCTTGGCCTCCGGTTGCTGAAAAGTTGACGGAGTGGAAATCTTTCTCACCGCAGTCATTTTACCGCGAATTTGTAGGGTTGGACCTCGATGAGTTTGTTTGTCTCTACAATGATCCTAGTCAAGAAACTGAAGCCCATTTTCGTTTTCACCGGGCCCGAAATATTGCCGGAGCTAAGGAGATGAATTTTGCTAATATTGGAATCAATAAGATGAAGGCGGTTGCCATTAAATCGATTCTGGCTAACGAGCCGTTGTGGTTTGCGGTGAATATGGGGACCGATCAATCGGTCGAACACGGAGTGATGGAGGTGGAACTCTATGACTATAAGAGACTCTTCGATCTCAAGCTGGATCTTACTAAGGCTGAGCGCTCTCTTTTTGGAGCGGGAGCATCGAGCCATGCCATGGTTTTAACGGGTGTTGACTTGAAGGATGACAAGCCGCGGAAGTGGCTCGTTGAAAATAGTTGGGGTGATTCTAAAGGAAAGAAGGGAAAGTGGACTCTTTATGATGCTTGGTTCACGGAACATGTTTATACCGTCATCGTGCACAGGAAGCACGTGCCCCCCGAGACTCTCAGGATCTTTGATCAGGAAGCCGCGGTTCTCCCAGCCTGGTATCCTGGTGCGCAAGGGATTGAAAAAAGCGGCTGATCGGATCCGGCTTCTACCCGATGAAAAGGCCCGCGGGCTGTGATCCGTGGAGACTTTTCGGGGAGTGAGCCAATTGTCAGGAGAAGAAGTTATTTTTTAGAGGCCTCGAGTTCGGTGATAAAAATATTGCGGAATAAGTGTTGTCCACCACCAGGAACCTCCGCTTGCACAGCGATAAATCCTGCCTCTAGATCTTCAAGGCCCTCTCCTTTCCATGCTTCCTTCTCGTTGATCATGAGAGAGATCTTTGAGCCCCTTACGGTGAGCTTGAATTTGTTCCACTCGCGATCCTTGAGAAGGCCTTTGCTGGATGCTCCTTTGATGCCGCCAACATCGCCCTCTTTGCCTTTTAAGAGATTCGCCTGATAGCGTTTAGGCCAGGGGCGGCCTTTTGGGACCTCGTTGTAGCGAAAGTAAACGCCGCTATCCCACTTGTCTTCGCCAAGAGCTTTCCATTCGTATTCGAGCACGAAGTTTTGGTATTTCTTTTCGGACTGCACTAACCCGTTTCCGCTTTTAATAAACATATTGCCGTCCTTCACTTCAGCTTCGCATTTGAGCACGGCCCAGCCGTCCAAGTTCTTCCCATTGAATAGAGAGACGCGCTTCCCTTGAGCAGAGCAGGAAGTCAGAAGGGCAAAGGACAAGAGGAGCCTTATGATGAAATCTTTGTTAATCATGGTAAAGATTATGGGGATCTCATGCCGATTATGACAAGAATTTTAGGAAAGACTCCGGAGGATGGGACCGACACATTATGAAGGAGATTTTAACGAAGACCCTGTAGCCATACGGTGGTTCCAAGAAGGATAGGAACCTGGTTTTTTTCGGGTAGGCCGATCTGAGATTAGTTCTTTCAATCCTTCCGAGTCGGTGGAGAGTTCTTTTAATTCGACTATGAAAGTAAAGCTCCTCTTCAAAACGTCCCTGCTTCTTTTTGCGACGGTCACCTCCGTCCATGCTACAAAAAATCCTGTCAAAGTGTTTATCCTTTCTGGTCAATCTAACATGGTGGGTGCTGGGAAAGTGGATGGAGGTGGAACTCGGTGGGGTGCCGAGATGATTGACCCGGTGGTGTCAGTTTATGAAGGGAGCTACGATGCGAAGGCGGATTACGACTCCTTGAAGCCGATCAAGATGCTCAAGCTGAAGAAGTTTGGAGGAACGGATCCGACTCCTTATCCTGGTGGGGGAGTTCAGGTGACACGGGGATTTTTTCAGCCCCAGGAATCTGGAATCTACGAATTCCGGCCGGGCTACGGGGGATCTTCAAACTGCCTCATGGAAGTAGCCGGGAAGGAAGTGCATCGCCAGGAAGCGGGCGGGGAGGCGGTTCAAGCTGAGATCAAACTGGAAGGAGGGCAGAAGGTCCCGTTTAAGATCACCTACTTCACTCGCGATGCTAATGGCTTGGGCTGGACAGCCCGGCTGGATGTTCCTGGTTCTTTGAAGACGCTGGTGAAGTTCGGAGGAAAGTATCCCTACTTGATGAATGAGAAGGGTCAGTGGACGGCTCGTGACGATGTCTACTATCGGGGCGTCGTGACCGCGACGGGGAGCCGATGGATGGGAGTCCAAGGAGGAAGAATCGGGCCAGAATTAGGATTCGGGTATGCCGTTGGGGAAGTGGTTGATGAGCCGGTGCTTGTTTTGAAAACCTCGCAGGGAAACCGTTCATTGGGTTGGGACTTTCTTCCGCCGGGAGGCAAGCAGTATGAATTTGAAGGAAAGATATATGCTGGTTACAAGGAGTCGCCTTTGAGTTGGGATAAGGGCACGGAGCCCAAGCCGATCGGGTGGTATGCCGGGAAGCAGTACGATGATTGTTTTACGGCTGCTCACGAGGTTCTTGACAACTTCGATGCCCAATTTCCACACTGGAAGGGGAGAGGATATGAGGTCGTTGGCTTCGTTTGGTGGCAGGGTGACAAGGATCGCTATAATCTGGCGCACGCCAAAAAGTATGAGGAGAACCTTGTGCATCTCATCAAAACCCTGCGCACTGAATTCAAAGCGCCCAAAGCCAAGTTCGTTGTCGCCACTCTCGGGCAAACCGTGAAGGATAGCACTGACGTAAATGAGAAACTCATTCTCGATGCTCAACTCGCGGTCGATGGAACCGCTAAAAAATATCCTGATTTTAAGGGAAACGTTTCTACCGTCTATACCCATCCTCTTAGTCAGGGCGGAGCATCGAATAGCCATTACAATGGCAACGCCCAAACCTACATGGATGTTGGATTGGCGATGGGTGAAGCGATGATGAAGCTGCTGGAGAACAAGTAGGAGGCCGGTCTATGTTCCAAGGATTAAGAGAAGAGCTTATTTCTTACGAACACGAGCTCTCTCGGACTTGGCCTTGAACTCGGGGGCTGCTTTCTTTGGCAACCATTTGGAGAGATCCTCAAGAGTGTCTTTGTGGCCTGGTTCATTTGCGAGATTGTGGAACTCATCCGAATCAGTTCGATGGTCATAGAGTTCCTTCGCGCCATCTTCATAGGAAATCAAACGCCAATCCCGGGAACGAACGGAATGGTTGCCAAAGTAGGAAGAAGTGATGGCCGGCTCCTTCCGCGGTGTCGCCGCGTCACGAATTTGAGGTATGAGCGAAACTCCTTCGAGATGGGAACTCGCAGGCAAGTTGCAAAGTTTGACCAAAGTGGGATAAATATCGAGCAAGCTGGCGGGTTCCCGGCAAGCCTCCCCCGGCTTAATTCCTGGCCCCACGAAAAGCAGCGGAACCTTTGTTGACTCCTCCCATAGCGTGCGCTTTGCCCAATGCTGTTTTTCACCCAAGTGGAATCCATGATCACTCCACAAAACAATTAGAGTATTCTCGGCATGAGGACTGGCTTTTAAAGCTTCTAGGACGGTGCCCACACAATGGTCGACAAAACTAACGGAAGCCAAGTAAGCGTGGGTCAAGCTTCGTTGCTTTCCATGCTCAATCACTTCGGCATGAGCCGGAGCTAGTGCATAGTCATTGATTCCAAGAAAGTTCTTCGGTAAGTCATCGAGATCCGACTTCGGAGTTTGCGGAAGCCTCAGGGTTTTTGCATCGTAAAGCGCAAACCACTTGGGAGGAACGAAGAGTGGAACGTGAGGTCGAAAAAATCCGACCGACATAAAAAAGGGTTTCTCAAAATCTTCCTGGAGCGCTTTAGCCGCGTTCTCCGCCAGTTGGACATCGGCCATCTCGGCATCCTTCTCTGGATAAGCGCCCCAATCCCAAGCCGCACTCCAATCAGCCGGGCGACTCATTGGTTTCTTGGTTCTGGGACTCCTTTTCCGCCCAAGGGATCGATCAATCGCACCAGCCAATCGCCCATTGAAGTCCTGATGCAAAACTTTTCCACCAGCCAAAGTGAGATACCCGTGATCCTTAAAATATTGCTGGATCGTAGGGATCTCTTTCAAAGCAGGTAATTGTTGGTAAGAGGGTCCGATTTCGTAACTCCCATGCTTTGTCGCTGCCACTCCCGACATCACGCTAATGCGCGAACAGGAACAAACTGGGACAGCACAATGGGCATTGGTAAAATTTCGACCCCGTTTCGCAAGCGCATCCATGTGGGGAGTGAGCACCTCGGGATGACCTCCAAGGAATCCGGTCCAGTCATTGAGATCATCGATACAAATCATCAGGACATTGGGAGGAGCTGTATGCTCCTCTTCATCCTGGGGTGATTCCGTCGCGAGAGCCTTGCGTAAGGATGAAGCGAGAGCCTCACCCAGCAGCGTGAGCGGGCGACCGTCTTTCCCTGGAACAATCTCGCGCCCCTCTTGGATCAACTGATTTGAAGAAGACAAGGGAGCGGAAAGGGTTCCGGCCGTTCGTCCCTGTTCCTGAGCGTGAGCCACGACGAGTCCGCCCAGAAATGCG